>NC_022600.1:0-314986 GCF_000484535.1 Gloeobacter kilaueensis JS1
GTGGAAGCACTCTGGGATGGTATTCTAGGTCACCTTAAGGAACGGCTGACCCGACCGACCTTTGAAACATGGATCAAGCCTGCATCGGCGCAGCGCTTCGAGGAGGACCGGCTGGTCATTCGCACACCTAACCCCTTTGCCCGTAGCTGGTTGCAACAGCATTATGCCGGTGCGATTGCCCAGGCAGGTGAACAGGTGGTTGGCCGTCCGATCCATGTCGATTTTGTCGTCTCCGATCACGTCGAGGAGACGCCAAAACGAGTCCCAGAGCGCGAAAGCGCCCCGCCTGCTCCATCAAATAATGGTGCTTCACTCAACTCAAAGTACACGTTTTCTCGATTCGTCGTCGGTGCCAACAATCGCATGGCCCACGCGACGGCCCTGGCGGTGGCAGAGATGCCGGGATGCAACTATAACCCGCTCTTTTTGTGCGGTGGAGTCGGATTGGGTAAGACCCACCTGATGCAGGCAATTGGCCACTATAGATTAGAGAGCGATCCAAAGACGCGCATCGCCTACATCAGTACCGAAAGATTCACCAACGAATTGATCGAAGCGATCCGCCGAGATTCGATGCAAAATTTTCGTGAGCACTACCGGCGCGTCGATCTTTTGATGATCGATGACATTCAATTTATCGAGGGCAAAGAATACACCCAAGAAGAATTTTTCCATACCTTCAACGCCCTCTACGAGGCGGGAAAGCAAATTGTGATCGCCTCCGATCGGCCTCCCCAACTGATTCCCCACCTGCAGGAGCGTCTGTCGTCGCGCTTTTCGATGGGCCTGATTACCGACATCCAGCAGCCGGATCTCGAAACGCGCATGGCCATCCTCCAGAAGAAGGCCGAGTACGAAAACATGTTCGTTCCCCAGGAGGTGATTCATCACATTGCCTCCGCTTACACCTCCAACATTCGCGAACTCGAAGGGGCACTGATCCGGGCGGTCGCTTACGTCTCGATCTCAGGCTTGCCGATGACGGTCGAGACGATTAGCCCGATTCTTTCGCCGCCGCGCACCCGTGGCGAAATCACCGACGAGGCCATCCTCGATCTCGTCTGCAACGAGATGAAGGTGACGCTCGAAGATCTGCGCAGCGAGTCGCGCCGCCGCGACATCTCCCAGGCTCGCCAGATGT
Organism: Gloeobacter kilaueensis JS1; assembly: GCF_000484535.1. Taxonomy (NCBI): domain Bacteria; kingdom Bacillati; phylum Cyanobacteriota; class Cyanophyceae; order Gloeobacterales; family Gloeobacteraceae; genus Gloeobacter; species Gloeobacter kilaueensis. Next base: position 1,142 of record NC_022600.1, read on the forward strand.
GCATGTATTTACTCAGAAAGTACACCGACTTGAGTCTGCCCAAGATAGGCCAGGCGCTGGGCGGCAAGGATCACACCACCGTGCTCTACGCCATAGACAAGATCGACCAGTCCCGCAGCCGCGACCCGGAGGTGCAGCGCCTGCTCAATGGGCTGTGCAATCGCCTCGAAGCGGACGCCCGCTAGCAAAAAGGCAACTCGACGACCTGCACCGCCCCCCCGTCTGTCTGGAGTGTCGTGCCGGGCGGAGCTTTCTGGCGGCGCACTCGGGCGATGGCAAGGGTTGCCTGGCGCGCCTCGCTGAAGGCGGCGCTGGTGACCACGCCCACGTAGTCGCCTTCTTGAGTGAGTTCGCTTCCGGGCACAATCGAATGCTCCGCCACCAGTCCGACCAGTTCAAGCGGTGCCTGGGTGACGAAGGTGGCCCGCGAGATCACTTCCTGGCCGGTGTAGCAGCCCTTGTCGTGGGCAAAGGCCCGGTCGATGCCCAGGTGCAGGGGGATGAGGTTGTCGTTGAGCTCTTTTCCCCAGGCGGGAATGCCCCGCTCGATGCGCCATAGTTCGTACTGCTCGTCCGTGAGGGGCGGCACCGGTAGCGCGATGGCACTGTCAGGCGGCAAGTGCAGGCGGTAGTCGCCGGGTGAGACGGTGCTGAGGCGAATCGGCACGCTCCCAAGTTCCAGTTCACGGTAGCGATCGGGCTGAGGCAGCGGTTCAAAGGCCGCAGCCCCTCCCACCAGTACCAGCACCTGGGTTTCGATCAGGTGGGTGCTCACATCCTCGCTGAAGACGTAGCGCTCAAGCCGCATCTGCAGCGTCTCAGCACAGTCACCTGGAGTTTCAAGCGTATAGCTGCCATCCGCCTCGGTGTAGATCCGAAACGGGGCGACGATCTTGCCCTGGCCGGTGAGCAGTGCGCCGGGGATCACCCCGTCCGGTGCAAGGGTCTTGAGGTTGCAGGTGAGCACGCGCTGCAGGTAGTCGGCGGCATCTTTGCCCCGGACTTTGAGCAGGCGACTGCCGTCCGCGTAGTAGCCCTGGAGTGGCATGGTCGGTGGTCCGTCACTTTCTCCAGGCTAACAGCAGCCCGGAAGCCTAAAATTATCTGGTTGTCCTGGGAAAATCGTGGCCGCCAATCGACGTTCACTGTTGGGGGTAGCCGGGCTGGTCGGCGCGGCAACGGTGCTCAGCAAATTCATCGCCCTCTTTCGCGAGCAGATCATCGCCGCCAGTTTTGGGGTCTCCGCCGGAGTGGACGCCTACGGTTATGCCTACAAGCTGCCGGGCTTTTTGCTCACGCTTTTAGGCGGGGTGAATGGCCCTTTTTACAGCGCCGTGGTGAGCGTCGTCTCCCGCCAGGAACGCTCCAAGATTGGACCGCTCATCGAGACGATCCAGACGGTTGTCGCCCTGGTGCTCGGGGTGGCGACCGCCGTCCTCTGGCTCGGGGCACCGCTTTTTATCGGTCTGGTCGCCAACGGTGCCCCGGCCCCTACCCAGCAGATGGCCGTCGAGCAGTTGCGGATCATGGCTCCGATGGCGCTTTTGGCCGGACTGATTGGCCTCGGTTTTGGCGTACTGACGGCGGCGGACCGCTACGCCCTCCCTTCTTTGAGCCCGATCCTCTCCAGCGGAGCGGTGATCGTCGCTATCGTCTTCTGGCACGATCAAGGACCGATCGTGCTCGCCTGGGGGGTGCTGGCCGGGGCGCTCCTGCAGTGGCTGGCGCAGATTCCCTTTCAGTGGAAGCTGGGCCTGGGCAGTCTCCGGCCCCGCTGGCAGTGGCAGAGCCCCGAGGTCAAGGAGGTGCTTGGCATCATGGGACCGGCCTCGGGCAGCTCGATTCTTTCTAATCTGAACGTCTACACCGACTTGTTCTTTGCCTCCCAACTGGTGACAGGCGTCGTCGCCGCCCTCAACTACGCCAATTTGCTGGTGCAGACGCCTCTGGGGATTCTCTCCAACATTCTGCTCATCCCGGCGCTGCCGCTCTTTAGTCGCCTGAGTGGCGAGTCGGATCGGCCCGAGTTGCGGCTGCGGGTGCGCCAGGCGGTTCTCTCGGTGCTCATCGTCGTTTTGCCCCTGAGCGCGCTGGCCGCAGTGCTCGCCCTGCCTCTGGTGACGGTGATCTACCAGCGCGGCCAGTTCGACCGCCACGGTTCAGAACTGGTGGCCCAGGTCTTCGCCGCCGCCGCTCTTGGGATGGCCTTTTATCTGGCCCGCGACCTGCTCATCCGCGTCTTCTACGCCCTGGGCGAAGCCCAGATTCCCCTGCGCATTAGCGTCGTCGGCATCGGGGCGAACCTGCTCCTTGACTGGCTGCTTATCCAGTTTTTTGGCCCGGCGGGGATCACCCTCGCCACTACGCTCGTGAGTGCCCTTGCCTGTGTGCTCCTCACCCTCGCCCTGCGTCAGCAGATGGGCGGGCTGGGTTGGAAGGGATTGGGCACCACCAGCTTGAACCTCACCCTCGGGGCACTGCTCACCGGGCTGGTGGCCTGGGGGGCTTATCACCTGCTTATCGGTGCCTGGAGCCCGCCGGGAACCATCAACGAACTTATTCGCCTCACCGCCGCCGGTGCTGCCGGAACACTGTTTCAAGCGCTCTGGCTGGGGCTGTGGCGCATTCCCGAAGTGATGGCTCTGCTCGGTCCCCTCACCCGCCGCCTGCGTCGCAGATAATCGAAGGACAGGTTTAATAAGACATGGGAACCGATGCTGAAAAGAGTAAAAATTGAGGGTTACAAATCACTCAGGAGCGTGGAGGTCAATCTCGAACCGCTCACGGTGCTTTTTGGACCGAACGCCGCTGGCAAGAGCAACTTTCTCGACGCGTTACAGCTTCTTTCGAGAATGGCAAATTACAAGACTCTCAAGCAGGCGTTTGATCCACCATATCGAGGCGCGCCGCTGGAATCTTTCACCTTTGGTCCTGCAGGCGTTCAGGGACTTCTCGAACAAGAATCCGCGACTTTCTCAATCGAAGTGGATGTAGAGCTTTCACCTGCAGTCGTTCAGAGTGTCAACGCTCAAATTCAAGAAATGAAGAAGAAGACATTAAACGGTTCTTCTTCCACTCCAAGCAAGGTGTCAGCTTCTATTCGCGAGAGAAATCTCCGCTATAGAATCCAGGTGGAAATCCTGCCTAAGTCAGGCATTCTGAGAGTGACGGATGAATACTTAGCTGCCTTAAATAGCAGAGGAGAACCAACGGGGAAAAGAAGCGCATTCTTGGAATATAGAGATAAGCGTCTTCACCTGCGCATGGAAGGGCAGTCGCATCCAACTTATTACGATCAACACTTAAACCACAGCCTGCTCTCTTTGCCGCTCTATCCACCACATTATCCTCATCTCATAGCCATGCAAAAAGAGCTTGTGAGCTGGCTCTTTTTCTACTTTGAGCCTAGAGAGCACATGCGAATGTCAAGTCAAGTCGAAGAGATGTTGCATATCGGTTTTATGGGTGAGAAACTAGCTCCGTATCTCCATACCTTAGAAGTATTTGACAAAGCAAGATTTAGAGTTATAGAAAAAGCTTTGCATGCGATCATTCCTTCAATTACTGCAATTAAAACTAGTTTAAATAACGTAGCAGAAGTTGAGCTAACGTTCGTAGAGGATGGGATACCAATTCCATCAAGACTCATGTCTGGAGGTACTCTGCGAATTCTCGGTCTCTTATGTGCAGGTAGTATAAAGGACACTCCTGCTTTACTCGGATTTGAGGAACCGGAAAACGGAATCCATCCCCGACGGATTCAACTGATTGCTCGATTGTTGGAAACGAGAGCGGCGACTGGAGATACACAACTGATTGTAACGACCCATTCACCGATATTGCCAGATCTTATTCCTGAGACGTCTCTCTTTGTCTGTACCAAGAAAGATGGACAAACTAGGATTACGCCTTTTCAGCGATTTTCTTTCGGCGCGATATGGAATAGTGAAGATAAGAAAAGAGCTTTGAATGATGAAGAAGCTTTAACAACTTCTGAACGAATCATGCGGGGCGACTTTGATGCCTAAAGTCAACCTCTTTACAGAGGACTTTGGTCACGAAGAATTTTTAAAAGCATTGTTGAAGCGCTTCATGTACGAGTTTTCAATCGAGGTTGAAATCGAATCCTACAGCGTTCGAGGCGGGCATGGAAAAGCTCTGACTGAGCTTGAGCAGTACATGCGAGATTTGCGGAAAGGGGTTGTTCCTTCGGCTGACCTTCTTGCTGTAGCCATTGATTCAAACTGTAGAGGGTATGCAGAACGAAAGCGCGAAGTCGAACGCATTTCAAGAGAATACAGCGATCGAGTCATTTGTGCCATTCCAGATCCACACATTGAAAGGTGGTTTTTATTAGATTCCGCTGCTTTCAAGCTGGCCCTGGGGCGAGGGTGCCAGGCACCCGATCACAAGTGCGACCGTGGACGGTACAAAAAATTACTCATCGAAGCGGTCAGGGAGGCAGGGGTAACACCGTTGCTGGGTGGTATTGAGCACGCCGATGACATTGTTGCTTTTATGGATCTGGAGCGCATGGAAGCCTCCGATGATTCCCTGGGAAAGCTTATAAGCGAGCTACGATCGATCTTTAGAAGTTTGCAGGAAGAGCATGGCGAACAACAGCAGGGTGGTTCTTGATGAGTTCTAAGCAAAGCCTGCCATTTGGCTCCTGGTCTTCGCCGATTACAGCTGAGCTTATCGCCTCGGCCACCGTTGGCCTGGGCAGCGTCCGCGCCGATGGCACTGACGTCTACTGGCTTGAGGCCCGGCCCACCGAGGGCGGGCGCAGCGTCCTGGTCCGGCTGGGAGCGGACGGGGCGATTACAGACATGACGCCGCCGCCTTTTAACGTCCGGACCCGCGTCCACGAGTACGGCGGTGGTGCTTACACCGTCCACGATCGCGTCGTTTACTTCGTCCACTTCGCCGATCAAAGAATTTACCGACTGGAACCTGGAGGTGAGCCGGTGGCGGTGAGTGCCGAAGGGCTGCGCTACGCCGATCTGCTCGTCGATGCGCACCGCCCGGTGCTGATCGCCGTACAGGAGGAGCACCGGGAGGCAGAAGTGATCAACTCCCTGGTCCAACTCGATCCGGCGGATGGAAAGGTGAAAGTTCTGGCTGCCGGTCAGGACTTCTACGCCTCGCCCACATTGAGCCCGGACGGCAGCAGGCTGGCCTGGTTGAGCTGGAACCACCCGGACATGCCCTGGGACAACACCGAGTTGTGGGTGGCGGATTTAGAAGCGGACGGAACACCAGGAAAACCGGTGCGGGTGGCGGGGGGGCAGGATGAGTCTATCTTTCAGCCGGAATGGTCCCCCGCCGGTGTGCTGCACTTTGTCTCGGATCGCAGCAACTGGTGGAATCTCTACGCCTGGCAGGAAGGCGAGATCCGGGCTCTCTATCCGCGCGCGGCGGAATTTGGCCTGCCCCAATGGGTATTTGGCCTCACGACCTACGCTTTTGTCTCCGCCACCCGCCTCCTTTGCACGTACCGGGAAGAGGGTCTAACTCATCTGGCGCTGCTCGATACCGAAAGTGGCAGCATGGGGCCCATCGAGCTGCCCTATTCAGAAATAAGCGGCCCGGTTATCGTCCCCGGCGGCGCAATCTTGACGGTGGCTTCTGCAAGGGAAGCGACGCGCATCCTGCGGCTGGATCTCGACAGTAGCGACCAGCAGGTGCTGCGCAGAGCCAGTGAGCTAGAAATCGACTCCGGCTATCTATCTGTTCCTGAATCGGTGAGCTTTCGGACAACGGGCGGTGCGGTCGCCCACGCTTTTTTCTACCCGCCTGCCAACCGTGACTTCGAGGGGCTGCCCGGTGAGCGGCCTCCCCTGCTGATCAAAAGCCACGGCGGCCCGACCGCTGCGACGACCAGCGCCCTCAACCTCAAGATCCAGTACTGGACCAGTCGCGGCTTCGCTGTGCTCGATGTCAACTACCGGGGCAGCACCGGCTATGGCCGCGCCTACCGGCAGGCGCTCAACGGCCTCTGGGGCATCGTCGATGTCGATGATTGCGCCCAGGGAGCCCTGGGGCTGGTCGAGCAGGGCCGAGCCGATCCCGAACGCCTCGCCATCGATGGCGGCAGCGCCGGTGGCTACACGACTCTGTGCGCCCTGACTTTTCGTACCGTTTTTCGGGCGGGAGCAAGCTACTACGGCGTCAGCGACCTGGCAAGTCTGGCGGCGGATACCCATAAATTTGAATCGCGCTACCTCGACAGGCTGGTGGGCCCCTACCCGGAGCGGGCCGATCTTTATCGGGAACGATCACCTCTCTATCACACCGAACTGCTCGCCTGTCCGGCCATTTTTTTGCAGGGGCTGGAGGACAAAGTCGTTCCTCCCGATCAGGCCGAGCGGATGGTCGAGGCGCTGCGCCGCCGGGAGCTTCCAGTCGCTTATCTTGCCTTTGACGGTGAACAGCACGGTTTTCGCCGGGCCGAAAATATTCGCCGCGCCCTTGAAGCGGAGTTTTACTTCTTTGCCCGCATCTTCGGATTTCAGCCAGCGGATGCGATCGAGCCTGTAACGATCGACAATTTACCGCCTTGAACTGTCCTGCTCTGCTTTCTGGCAGACTCTGGGGGATAACTATTTGTGGACCGGCATTTCCGTCGCTGGGTCGAGGTACAGCTTTTCTCGCAGTTCTACCATCAAGATAGCAAAGATGATTTGCTGTCGGATTCAGGATAAAGTCATGGTCAAATCGGAACGTTTTGGTCCCCTCGGTCAGTCGCGGCCCGACGACAACAGCGATCCGAACGAAAGCTACGCCAACTACAACTTTGAAGATCGCACGCTCTTAGAACAGACCGGCAACGTCGATCAAAAAGTTGTCTACAAGGAAGTCCACCCCAAGTACTTCCACTGGACACTGCCCAATGGCCGCAAGATTGCCCTGCACCACGTCCACGACAAGATGGCAATCAGCAATTTGATCCGGGCCGCCCGCTGCGACGAGAACGGCAACCGCATCTGGTGGTAGGAAGGCGACCACAGCCAGCAGAGGAAGTCTGTCCCTTCCTCTGCTGAGCTGCGATCTGCTCTAAGGCGGAGCAAAAGCGGGCTTTTTGCGCAGACAATAGACGTGTATGCCTGTGTGCGCCTGTTATGCTCGTCAACCTTACACCCGATTGGACCCGTCAGCGCGAAATTATCGGCATCCTCTCGCGCTACGGCTGGGGATACATGACGAATGCGCTCCAGCAAAGGCGCGATGAGAACGGCGAACAGCCGGGTCTGCCGCTGCCGGTGGTTCTCAAAGATATCTTGATCGAGTTGGGGCCGACTTTTATCAAAATGGGCCAGCTCCTCAGCACCCGCCCCGACCTGTTGCCACCGGAGTACATCGCTGAACTTTCTGCTCTCCAGGCCGATGTTCCGGCAGTGCCCTGGGAGCGCATCCAGCGGGTTCTGGCAGACGAGCTTCCAGTCCCTCTGCAGACGATTTTTCAAGAATTCAACCCGGTGCCGGTGGCGGCGGGCTCACTCGCTCAGACCTACCGGGCGCGGCTTGCGACGGGCGAGGTGGTGGCTGTCAAAGTCCAGCGGCCCGATATCGAGAGCACGGTCGAGAGCGATATCCGCATCCTCAAGGGTCTGGCGGACTGGATTGCAAAGCAGGCAAGCTGGGGCAAGTACTACGACGCCCAGGCTCTCGCTGAAGAGTTTGCCACCAGCCTGCGCGCCGAACTGGACTTTACCCGCGAGGGCAAAAACACCGACATCCTGCGCGCGAGCCTCAGGGGCAGTCCCTGGTTCGATCCTGAGCGGGTGGTGATTCCAGCAGTCTACTGGCAGTACACGACGCGCCGGGTGCTGGTACTGGGGTGGATCGAAGGCCAGCCGATTCTCAGCCAGCCGCTGCCGGCAGCCTCGCCGGAACTGGCGGATCTAGCGGTGCGGGCCTTCTTTCAGCAAATTTATGTCGATGGCTTCTTTCACGCCGACCCCCATCCGGGCAACCTGTTTCGCCTCGAAGATCCGCGCACCCAGAAGCTGGATGTCGCCCTGCTCGACTGCGGCATGACCGGCTCCCTCGACCCCCGCACCCAGCAGTTGCTCACCGAACAGTTGCTCGCCATCGTCCAGGAAGATCCCCAGCGCTTTGCCCAGCTCACCCTCGATCTGGGGCAGGTGGTCGATAACGTCAACTTCGCCCGTCTGCAGGGCGAGTTCGACCGCCTGCTGCGCCAGTACTACAACCGCTCGCTGGCAGAGATCAACTTTGGCGCGCTGCTCTACGACATGTTGCGGGTGCTGCGCGAGAACGGCATTCGCCTGCCGGGCAATATCGGCCTCTACGTCAAGGCGCTCGCCAACCTCGAAGGGGTGGCCCGCTCCCTCGACCCTGAATTTAACTTGATCGAGACCGTCAAGCCCCTGATCACCGAGCTTTTTCGCCGTCGCCTGCTGGGTACGGCTCCCCTGCAGGAGACCCTGCGCGCCGCCCTCGACCTGCGCGAGCTGTTGCTCAATTTTCCGCGCCGCGTCGATCTGTTGCTGCAGCGGATCACCGCCGAAACTTTTCAGTTGCGCGTACAGGTGAGCGGCTGGGAGCCGGTGCAGTTAAGCTTGCTGGAGGCGAGCCGCCGGATCACCAGTGGCCTGATTACCGCAGCCCTTATCCTGGCAGGGACGCTCGCCTTTGCCTTCGACAGCACGGGCCATCTTTTCTGGCTGGGCACCGTTCTTTTTGCCCTGGCCGCTTTTATTGGCTTTGGCCTGCTTTTTCGCCGCCGGGTCTGAAGCCCACTTCACGTTAGAATAGTCGTGGGGAAGTCGCCCAGTGGAGTTTTTGATGAAGCCAACGGTTGAAATTTATACCTGGAGATTCTGCCCGTATTGTGTGCGCGCCAAGGCGCTTCTCAAACAAAAGAATGTTGCCTTCACCGAATACAGCATCGACGGCGACGAGGAAGCCCGCGACCGGATGGCCGAGCGCGCCGCCGGACGGCGCAGTGTGCCGCAGATCTTCATCGAAGGCAGGCATATCGGCGGCTGCGACGACCTTTATGCCCTCGACCGGGCCGGGCAACTCGACCCGCTGCTGGTCGCTTCATGAACATTCTGTTCATCGTCGATCCGCTGAGCAGTCTGATTGCCGGTCACGACACCTCCGTCGCCCTGATGCAGGCCGCTGCCCGGCTTGGACACACCGTCTGGGCGGCTGAGCTGGCGGATCTGCAATTGCACCACCAGCGCGCCGCCGCCCGCGTACAGAGCCTGGTTCTGCACGCTGACCGCATCCCCTTCTACACCGTCGAAGATGTGCAGTTTCGCTTTCTAAGCGAGGCAGATGTGATCTGGATGCGCAAGGACCCGCCGGTGACGGCAAACTATCTCTGGGCCACCCAGATCCTCGATCTGGTCGATGCCGGGCGCAGCGATGGCCGCTCCACCTTTGTCCTCAATCGACCCAGCGGCCTGCGCGATCACAACGAAAAGCTCTACGCCCTGCATTTTCCCGATCTGGTCCCCGAAAGCCGTGTTCTGACCCAGCGCCAGGACATCCTCGATTTCGTCGATGTTCACACCCAGGCGGTGATCAAGCCCTTAGACGGCAAGGGCGGCGAGGGCATCTTTCTGCTCACCCGCGCCGATCGCAACCTCAACGCGATTATCGAGACGAGTACAGCTCGCGGTACGCGCCCGGCGATCGTCCAGCGCTACTTGAGCGAGTCGCGCCAGGGCGACAAGCGCATTCTGCTGCTGGCAGGCGAACCGATCGGTGCGATTTTGCGGGTGCCGCGCGAGGACGATCTCAGGGGCAATATGGCCGCCGGTGGCCGGGTGGTCAAAAGCACCCTCACCGAACGCGATCGCGAGATCTGCCAAATCGTCGGACCGCGCCTGGTGGCCGATGGCCACTACTTTGTCGGCATCGACGTGATCGGTCCTTATCTGACTGAGATCAACGTCACCAGCCCGACGGGGATTTGCGAAGTCGATCAGCTGGATGGTGTAGTGTTGGAAGATAAAGTGATCAACTGGCTGGTCGAATTCATAAGCCCCACCCTCGCGAGAAACCTTTAGTGTTCGGCATTCGCTGTGCATAAGCTCTTTTACAATTGTCGGCCTTAGGGAGGTCAGTTATGTTGCATCGCAAGATTTATCAGCTCTCCCGCGAGGGAACCGAAGTCTGGATGTATCTGCGCGATCAGGGCCGCTGGCTAGAAAGGGCGCGGATCATCGATATCGAAGGCGATCTGGTGACGGTCCGCTACGAGACCGAGGACGACGACGAGATCTGCTCCTGGGAAGAGATGGTCCGCCTTGAGAGCATCGGCTCGGTTACCCGCCGTCTCTCCTCGGTGCCCCGAGGCCGGATGAACGCGAGCGACCTGCTTATCTCCGACGACTGCCCCGAAGCGGAGCGCATCCAGGACCGCCACATTCCCGATTGAGACTGCCCTCTAGGTGGCAAGACCGGCTTCGAGGTCGGCCACCACTGCCGCCAGGGAGCCTGTCTGCTCAAAGACGCGGCGCTGGCGGGTCGCTCCGTTGCCTTCTTCGAGGATGGCGTTGATGCCCAAAAGATAGTTGGCGCAGTCGAGTTCGACAGCGATCGGTTGCAAGAAGGCGACGGTCTGCTCGATCAATTCGCGGGTGGGCACAGGCTTGAGGCTCAGCGGATCGATGAGTTCGCCGTCGATGCCCCAACGGCAGGCCCGCCACTTGTTCTCGCGGATGATGCCAGGGTGGAGCAGGCGGATCTCTTCGCCAGCGGCGAGCAGGCGCTGGAAGTAGACAGCCAGGCACTGCACCAGGGCGGTGAGGGCGAGTACTTCAGCCAGGGTGCGGGTGGCGTCGCAGATGCGCACCTCGAGGGTGCCAAAGTCGGAGTGGGGCCGAATATCCCACCAGATCTCGCGCTGGGTCTGGATCGAACCGCTCTCCAGCAGAACCTGCACCAGATTTTCGTAACCGGCCCAATCTTCAAAGCGAAACGGTAGACCGGCGGCGGAGAGGTTCTCGAAGACCTTGGTGCGGCAGCTGTCGAGGCCGGTGTCGTCGCCTTCCCAGTAGGGCGAGTTGCCGGAGAGGGCGAGCAGCAGGGGAGCGTACTGGGTAAGCTGGTTGATCACCTGGATCGCCGTGTCGCCGTCGGGCATCCCGACATGGACGTGCAGGCCGTAGATCTGCATCCGCCTCGCCGTCCAGACGTGCTTTTCGATCAAGGCCCGGTAACGATCGCTCTGGGTGTAGCGGCGGTTGCGCCAGAGGGCAAACGGGTGGGTACCGGCGGATAAAAAACTGATGCCGTGCTGCTGGGCGACGGTGCGCAGCAACAATAGCTGGGTGGTGAGATCCCGCTCGACCTGGGCGACATCCTTGCAGATGCCGGTGTTGATTTCGACGGTCGCCTGCACCAGTTCCGGTTTGACCACCAGGCCCACCTCGGGGTGAGCCTCGCAGAAGGCGACCAGATCCGGGCCGCGCGGGGCGAGATCGCCCGTCTCGGGGTCGATGAGTTGCAGTTCCATCTCGACTCCGAGGGTCGGATCTGGCGAGGGCTGAAAGGCGATCGTCACATCAGTAGGTTTCCACGTGCCAGAAGCCGTCGAGCTTGAGCTGCTTCTGGTATTCGGGCCAGCTCAGGTTATTGGCGGCGGCAATCGGGGTGAAGGCCGCATCGATGCCGTCTTCCATGCCGCGCAGACCGCAGATGTAGGTGTAGGTGTTGCCGTTTGTGATGAGCTTCCACAGTTCGTCTGAGTGTTCGGCGATGCGGTGCTGGACGTACATGCGACCGCCTTCCTTGTTTTTTTGCTCGCGGCTGATGGCGGTCGTGATCTGAAAGTCACCTTTGGCCGCAAAAGCGTTTAGCTCCTCCTGGTAGAGGTAGCTGTGAGAATTTTGCATGCCAAAAAATAGCCACACCTTGCCCTGCCAGGGAGTGTCCATCTCGTCGTAGATGTGGCGCAAAAAGGCACGGAAAGGCGCGATGCCGGTGCCGGTGGCAATCAAGATCAAGTTGGCGGTCGGATCTTCGGGCAACAAGAAGGTCTTGCCCGCCGGGCCGGTAATCTGCACATCGTCGCCGGGATTGAGGTCGCAGATAAAGTTGGAGGCGACGCCCCGGACGATTTCGCCGGTCTCAGGATGCTTGTAGACGACGCGCTTGACGCACAGCGAAACGGTCTGGCTGTCTTTGTTGTCGCCGATGCGGCTGGAGGCGATCGAGTAGAGCCTGAGCTTGTGGGGCTTGCCCTTTGCGTCGGTGCCCGGCGGTACGATGCCGATGCTCTGGCCTTCGACGTAGGTGAGGTTGCCTCCGGATAGATCGAGGACGACGTGGCGCACATCGTTGTCCGGGTCGTTCGGAGTCAGTTTCACGTTTTCCAGCGCCTTGCCCAAGTACGGGTTGTTGGGCCGGTAGATATTGACGGGAATTTCGACGGAACGTGTGGCGGCGTGGGCCATGATCTTCTTTCTCCTAGGTCGCGACAACAGCCTGCGGCAGACAATTATGCCCAGTGTAAAGCCTGATGGCCAAACCGTAGCACCCCGGTAGCTGCCCAGGGACGGAACATTCCCCCGGCTGCAGCGGGCGGCGATTTTTGGGCACGATTGAGTTTTACTAATAGGTATTTTTACCTTACTATGGATGACTAAGAAAGTAGTTATCGCCACACTCAAGAATGGCAACTCGCTTGCCCTGATTGCGGGGCTTTGTTACCATTGGGGGGCATTTTTTGCCCGCCCGATGGGCGTTTCAGCCCAGCTAGCAGGTGTGGCAGATAGCCTCTTTCAGGAAGGCAGTCCTAGGAGAACGGCATGGTCAGTAAGGCGGACAGGGTGGTCCTGATCGGCGTCGGTGGAGATTCGGGTTGCGGTAAATCGACTTTCCTCAGACGGCTCAAAGATTTATTCAGCAAAGAGCTTGTCACGGTCATCTGCCTCGATGACTACCACTCGCTCGATCGCAAGCAGCGCAAGGAGACGGGCATCACTGCCCTCGATCCGCGAGCCAACAACTTTGATCTGATGGCCGAGCAGGCGGCAGCCCTCAAGTCGGGCCAGTCGATCCAGAAGCCCATCTACAACCATGAGACGGGCAAGATCGATCCGCCAGAACGCATCGACCCGACGCCGATCGTCATCCTCGAAGGGCTGCATCCTTTTTATGACAAGCGGGTACGCGATCTGCTCGATTTTAAGGTCTACTTCGATCTGTCCGATCCGATCAAAATCCAGTGGAAGATCCAGCGCGACATGGCCGAGCGCGGCCACTCCTACGACGATGTGATCCGGGCGATTGAGTCGCGGCGGCCAGATTTTTCGGCTTACATCGACCCCCAAAAACAGCACGCCGACGTGGTGCTGCAGATTCTGCCCAGCGAGTTGCCCGAAAAAAAAGACGGCACCAAGAAGATCAAAGCGGCGATGGTGCAGGTAGAGGGCATTCCCAACTACGACCCGCCCTATCTGTTTGACCGGGCCATCTCCGATGTCTGCTGGAAGCCCAACTTCCCAAATTCCGATCCAGAGCTGACCTTCTGCTACGGGACGACCGACTATTTTGGCCGCCCAGCCTCGTATCTATCGATCGACGGTGAATTTGCCCCGGACGATTCACCGGAACTCGAGCAAAAACTGCGCAACACCAGCGAGACGCGCTTTGGTGAACTGGCCTCGCTCATCCTCAAGCACACCGACTATCCCGGCTCGCGCGACGGCACCGGTTTTTTCCAGGTGCTCATTGGTCTAAAGTTCCGCTCGATCTACGAAGCTCTCATCGCCCAGTCCCTGGCCGCTGCCAAGGTCTGATCTGAGCCATAACGCTCGAGCGCAAAAAATGGCACGATGCCTTTGAGTCCATACCTTAGCGACAGGAAACATCATGACGGGCACTCTGCTTGACAAGACCACCACGCAGCTGGACGAGTTGAGCGTCAACACCATTCGCTTCCTGGCTGTTGATGCGGTTCAAAAGGCCAACTCCGGCCACCCTGGCCTGCCGATGGGTGCCGCTCCGATGGCCTACATCATCTGGACAAAGTTTTTGCGCCACAACCCCCACAATCCCAAGTGGTTCAACCGCGATCGCTTCGTGCTCTCCGCCGGTCACGGTTCGATGCTGCTGTACGCGCTTTTGCACCTGACCGGCTACGATCTGGGCCTCGAGGATCTCAAGCACTTTCGCCAGCTCCACTCCAGGACGCCCGGCCACCCCGAGAACTTTCAGACCCCCGGCGTCGAGGTGACCACCGGTCCCCTGGGCCAGGGCCTCGGTAACGGCATCGGTCTTGCGATCGCCGAGGAGCATCTGGCCGCCCGCTACAACAAGCCCGGCCACCAGATCATCGACCACTACACCTACGCCATCGTCTCCGACGGCGACCTGATGGAGGGGGTCGCCTCGGAGGCGGCGTCGCTGGGCGGCCACCTGGGCCTGGGCAAGGTGATCTACCTCTACGACGACAACCACATCTCGATCGACGGTGAAACAGAATTATCCTTCACCGAGGACCGGATGAAGCGCTTCGAAGCCTACGGCTGGCACACCCAGCACGTCACCGACGGCAACGATCTTGTCGCCATCGAGGAGGCGGTCCACGCCGCCCGCGCCGTCACCGACCGGCCCTCGATCATCGCCGTGCGCACGATTATCGGCTACGGTTCGCCCAACAAGGCCAACAGCCACGACGTCCACGGTTCGCCCCTCGGTCCCGACGAGGTCAAAGCGACCAAGCTCAACCTCAAGTGGCCCCTCGAACCGGACTTTTATATCCCCGACGACGTGCTCGCCCACTTCCGCCAGGCGGTCGATAACGGGGCCAAAGCCGAAGCCGAGTGGCACGAGCGCTTCGCCGCCTACAAAGCGGAGTTTCCGGCGGAGGCCGCTGAGCTAGAAGGACTGATCTCTGGCACGCTTCCCGAGGGCTGGGAGCAGGCGTTGCCCACCTTCAGCCCCACAGACAAGCCCATCGCCACCCGCGCCGCCTCCGGCAAGGTACTGGGGGCGGTCACCGCCGTTCTGCCGGGGCTTATCGGCGGTTCGGCGGATCTGGCTCCTTCTAACAACACCTACGTCAAAGCCTTCAAAGACTTCCAGAAAGACACGCCCTATGGCCGCAACTTCCACTTCGGCGTGCGCGAGCACGGCATGGGGGCGGTGATGAACGGCATGGCCCTGCACGGCGGCCTCAAAGTCTACGGTGGTACTTTTTTAATTTTCATGGACTACATGAAGGGGGCCGTGCGCGTCGCTGCCCTCTCCCACTCGCCGGTGGTCTACGTCTATACCCACGACTCGATCGGCCTGGGCGAGGACGGCCCGACCCACCAGCCGGTCGAGCAGTTGATTACCCTGCGCGCCACCCCCAACCTCACGGTGATCCGTCCTGCCGACGGCACCGAGACAGCCGGTGCCTGGAAGATCGCGATCGAGAGCAAGAGCACGCCGGTGGCCCTCATCCTCACCCGCCAGAATCTGCCCATCCAGCCCACCAGCAGCATCGAAGGGGTGGCGAAGGGTGGCTATACGCTGGTGGAGGCCGAAAATCCTGATCTGATCTTGATCGGCACCGGCTCCGAGGTGTTCCTGGTCGTCGATGCCCAAAAGAAACTCGCCGAGCAGGGCGTCGCGGCCAAAGTCGTCTCGCTTCCCAGTTGGGAACTGTTCGAGCAGCAGCCCCAGGCATACAAGGACAGCGTCCTCAACCCAGGCGTCAAGCGCCTCGCGGTCGAAGCTGGATCCACCTTCGGCTGGCACAAGTACACGGGTCTCGACGGCGATGTGATCGGCATCGACACCTACGGTGCCTCTGCCCCGATCAAAGACGTGATGCCCGCCTTCGGCTTTACGGTCGAAAACGTCACCGCCCGCGCCCTCAAGCTCTTGGGCAAGTAGGACGCTTGCCCGCCGTTCTGACCGGGGGTGCGGCTGTGCCCCCGGTTTTTTGCTGGCCGGTGCCGCACAGTGTTGGCCGCTCGCAGAGCCGGTCTTGTTATGCTTTACTGGCAAGACAAAGGAGCGATGCGATGAGTTTGAACATGGTGACGCTGGTGGGCCGGGCGGGCCGGGATCCGGAGATTCGCTACTTTGAGTCGGGTACGGTAAAGTGCTCGCTCACCCTGGCAGTGAACCGCCTGCGCCGCAAGGGAGAAGAGGACAAGCCCGACTGGTTCGACCTTGAGATCTGGGGCAAGACCGCCGAGATCGCGGGCGAATACGTCAAAAAAGGTTCGCTCATCGGCGTCTCCGGTTCCCTGGCCTTCAGCCGCTGGACCGACAAGGTGACCAAAGAAGCCAAGGAGCGACCGGTGATCAAAGTCGATCGCCTCGAACTTCTCGGATCGCGCCGCGACGGCGGGGCCGACAGCTCACCCGACGAGGAGGACTTCTAGCACGATGGAAAGTTATTTTGCCGCCGCTGTGCAGATGACCAGCACCGCCGATCTCGAAGCCAACCTCGAGGTCGCCTACGAGTTTGTCGGGATTGCCGCCCGGCGCGGTGCCCGGCTGGTCACCCTGCCCGAGAACTTTGCCTTTTTGGGGCTCGAGGCGGAGAAGCTCGAACAGGCGGCGCGCATCGCCGAGCGGAGCGAAAAATTTTTGCACACCGCCGCCCGCGACTGGCAGGTGACGCTGCTGGGAGGCGGTTACCCGACGCCCGCCGAAGGCACCGCCAAGTGCTACAACACGGCCCTGCTCGTCGGACCGGACGGCAGCGAACTTGGGCGCTACCGCAAGTTACATCTTTTTGATGTCAATCTGCCCGATGGCAACACCTACCGCGAATCCGACTCGGTGGTGCCCGGTCACGAACTGGTGGTGGTGCGCACCCCCGCCCTGGGCAATATCGGCCTGTCGGTCTGCTACGATCTGCGCTTTCCCGAACTCTACCGGGCGCTCTCCGCCCAGGGCGCACAGGTATTGACAGTACCTTCTGCCTTTACCGCCTTTACCGGCAAGGACCACTGGCGCGTGCTCCTAAGAGCGCGGGCGATCGAAAACACCTGCTACGTGATTGCCGCCGCCCAGACCGGCGAGCACTACGCCCGCCGCCAGACCTACGGCCACGCCCTCATCATCGATCCGTGGGGCAACATGCTGGCCGATGCCGGCGACACCCCCGGCATGGCCATCGCTGAGATCGATCCGGGGCGGCTGGCCCAGGTCCGCCGCCAACTGCCCGTTCTGCAGCACCGGCAGCTCCCGTAGCCGTTGAGAATCTATCCGGTTGGATAACCACCTAACTGTGGTGGAGCGACCCAATCGAACGTATATAGTGGTGTATTAGCTTCCCCCCTATCCGGCAGTGCCTCACGAACTTCTGGCTTCTACCCATCGCGCACTGCCAGCCGGGATTCTCAGCTGCTGCTTTTTGATCACAGCCTGTGCCGGGCAGTCCCTCGCCCGCTTCGAGCAGGCGGTCTACCACTACGAGGTCTGCGCTCAGCAGGCCCGCAGCCTCATGCTCGCCGAGCACCTGCCAGAATCAAAGGCATTTTCGGAGTCGCGCTTTCTTGAAAGCCACTGCCGTCCTCAGATCCAGGTGATGCGCCAGACGCGCATCGAGGCGGAGCAGGCCGGTCATAGTCTGCAGTCCCTCGCAGAAGCTGTCCGCCGCGCCCGCTCTAAAGTCGCTCGCCTGCCATCTGGAGCACCCGTTTCTGCCTCCGAAACGTTACAAAGTGTTCGCTCTGAACCAAAGTCCCGATAGGGAGTATCCGGGGCAGTTATGGTAGTGTTGGAGGCTGTGTCTACCTCACCGCGATGGAAATCACTGTTCGCATTCGCCGCCAGTCGCAATCGGAGCCGCCGAGTTACAGCAGCTATCAGCTCGACGTCGATCCGGGCACGACGGTACTTGACGCCCTCAACCAGATCAAGTGGGAGCAGGACGGCAGCCTCGCTTTTCGCAAAAATTGCCGCAACGCCATCTGCGGCAGCTGTGCGATGCGCATCAATGGCCGGGCCGCCCTCGCCTGCGCCAGCCGCATTCGCGACACGGTCGATAAGCGCGGTGAGATTCTGGTGCAGCCGATGGGCAACATGCCGGTCATCAAAGACCTGGTGGTCGATATGGCGAGCTTCTGGCAGCACCTCGACCGGGTCGATCCCTACGTGAGCACCGCCGCCCGCCAGCTCTCCCAAAAAGAATTTCTCCAGACGCCCGAACAGCGCGCCATCGTCGAGCAGCCCAGCAACTGCATCCTCTGCGGTGCCTGCTACTCCGAGTGCAACTCCCGCGAGGTCAACGCCGATTTTGTCGGTCCCCACGCCCTGGCGAGGGCGTACCGGGTGCTGGCCGACAACCGCGACGACAAAGCCGGTGAAAGGCGAGCGCAGTACAACCAGCCAGACTTTGCCTGGGGCTGCACCCGCTGTTTTTATTGCAACGAGGTCTGCCCGATGGGTGTGCAGCCGCTGGAGCAGATTCAAAAAATTCGCCACGAACTCTTGATAGACAAAGCGACTGCCGAAAATACCGCGATGCGCCACCGGCGGGTCATGGTCCGCCAGATCAAGCAATCCGGCTGGCTCGATGAGACCCGCTTTGCCCTGCAGGTGATAGGCCGCGACCTCAAAGGGCTGGTGAGCCTGCTGCCCCTCGGTGCGCGCATGGTCTTCAAGGGCAAAATTCCCCTCAGGCACAAACCGATCGAAGCGTGCAGCGAGGTCGGTGCCCTCATAGGTGAAATCCAAACGATGCAAAGCGATGGTCGCAACTTCTAAACCCCTCAAGTACGCCTACTACCCCGGCTGTGTCGCCCGTGGCGCTTGCGGCGAACTCTACAGTTCCACCGCCTTGATTAGCGCCGCCCTCGGCATCGAGCTGGTCGAACTCAAAAATGCCTCCTGCTGCGGCGCAGGCACCCTCAAAGAAGATTCGCAGCTGTTGCAGGACGCGGTGAATGCCCGCAACATTGCGCTAGCAGAAGAAAAAGAACTGACGCTCCTCACCCAGTGCAGCACCTGCCAGGGCGTACTGGGGGCGGTCAACGAAAAGCTGCGCGCCGCCAAAAGCGGCTATCGCGACCAAATCAACGACCTGCTCGCCCAGGCCGGCCACCACTACGGCGGTTCGGTGGACGTGCGCCATCTGTTGTGGATCTTGATCGAAGATTTTGGCCTCGATCGGCTACGCGAACGGGTCAAGCGGTCCCTTGCGGGCCTGCGCTGCGCCAGCTTCTACGGCTGTTATCTGTTGCGCGCCCAGCTGAGCCAGCGCGTCGATGATCCCCACCATCCGCGCTCGCTCGAAGACCTCTTCGAGGCGGTCGGGGCGACGGCGGTCGATTATGGCGGGCGCACCAAGTGCTGCGGTTTTCCGCTCTCCAGCTACGACACGCGCACGTCCTTTGCGATGGCTGCCGCCCGCATCCAGGAGGCGATCGATGCGGGGGCCGATTGTCTGGTCACCCCCTGCCCGCTCTGCCACCTCAACCTCGACTCCCGCCAACCCGAAGTCGAACAGGCGGCAGGCCGCAAGTTCGGGATGCCGGTGCTGCACCTCTCGCAACTGGTCGGCCTCGCCCTCGGCCTTGCCCCGGACCAGCTCGGGATGCAGCATCACATCGTCTCTACCCGCAGCGTGATCGCCCGCTTGGGACTTTAGTCCGACTGCGTCTAGAATCGATGGAGCCTATTTGTGTCAGGGAAGTTTTCATGCGCCATCCCCAACTTCGCGAAGAACCCCGTCATCAAAAAGCGTCCGTGCTTCCCTCCACCCAGCGCGAGGGCATCCTCGACTGGCTGCAGCGCACCGGCAAGCTGCAATCCCGCACGCCGGTAGACGAGGAAGGTCTGGGCGAAGACGAAGATTTTGACGACCTGGTAGACGACGAGGAGACGGTCTACGAAGAAGAAGAGGCCACCCTCGACGACGAAGAATAAGCCTTAACAAAACGTTGAGCATTTGCCCCAGCCCTGCTTTTGAGCGTAATCTGAAAGCGCCCTCCCGGAGCAGTTACTCTTTCCTCAGAGCGCCTCGGGGGGGTTGCTCATCCGGTCGGCACCAAAAAATCGATCAATAGCGCATTGACCTGGCCCGGATCTTCCTGCTGGACCCAGTGGCTGCAGTCCCTCAGCAGCACTCGCTTTGGGCCGCTGACAAAAAAACGCTCAAGCTTCTCGCTGAGGCGGGTTTCAAGGGCAAAGTCGCGGCTGCCCCAGATTACGAGCGCTGGAGCAGCGAGTAACTGCTCGTAGGATGTTCCAGCCGGTTGCAACAGCTCGCGGTAATAGCGAAGCGCCGCGCTCAGGGCACCGGGCACGGCGAGTGCCTGCCGATAAACTTGAATATCTGCGTCGCTGAAGCTGCCGGGCCGCACCTCGGGATGACGAAAAAGCTGCTCCAACACTTCGTAGTCGTTGTGGGCGATGAGTTGCTCCGGCAACCAGGGCAGCTGAAAGAAAAAGATATAGAGACTTTTGAATAGTTGCAGGGGGTTGGAGCGCAGTTCCTCGACAAAGCGTACCGGGTGCGGCGCGTTGAGGACGACGAGCCGATCGAGGGCGTCCGGATAGCGGTAGGCAAATTCCCAGGCGATGAGCCCGCCCCAGTCATGGCCGACGACGTGGGCTTTGCTGTAACCAAAAGCGGCGATCAGCGCGCGGATGTCCGCTGAGAGGGTGGCAAGGTCGTAGCCCCCGGCGGGCTTGTCGCTCAGGTTGTAGCCGCGCAGATCGGGGGCGACGACCCAAAAGTGCTCCGCCAGCACCGGTATCTGGTAGCGCCAGGCGTACCAGAACTCCGGAAAACCGTGCAGCAGCAACACCAGCGGCGCACCGGGCAGTCCCTGCTGGACGCAGTGAAAGCGGATGCCGTTCGCCTCGACGTGCGTTTGCTCCATGGGCTAGATCACAGCGCCGTCTGGAATCTGCGAGTCCTTGGGCACGATCACGATGCCGTTGCGGATGTAATAGCCGCGCTCGGGGTAGTCCGCTTCCTGGGGCCGCTCCTTGTTGAGGATCTGCACATCGGTGCCGATGCGGGCGTTCTTGTCGATGATCGCCTTTTGAATGACGCTGCGCTCGCCGATGCCCACCGGCGGCAGACCACGGGTGAGGGCTTCGGAGCGCTGAGCATCCGATTCGTAATAGTCGGCCCCCATCACCAGCGAATCTTCGATGCGCACGCCCGCGTCGATGTAGGAGCGCAGGCCAAGAACAGAATGAAAGATCCGCGCCTGCCGGATAATGCAGCCCTCGGCGATGATCGACTGGGCCACCTCGCAGTCGGTGAGGTGGCTGGGGGGCAGATAGCGCGGTCGGGTGTAGACCGGGGCGGTGGGCGAATAAAAATCAAAGGAAGGAGCGTCGGAGGTAAGAGCGAGATTGGCGTCGTAGAAGGCTCCGATCGTTCCGATGTCCTCCCAGTAGTCGTCGAACAGGTACGCCTGAACGTTGTAATCCTGCAGGGCAGCGGGCAGAATTTCTTTGCCGAAATCGGTGTGGTGGGGCGCTTCGCGCAGCAATTTGAGCATGACATCGTGGCGGAAGACGTAGATGCCCATCGAGGCGATGTAGGGGCGACGCCGCGCCTCGACCTCAGACAGGCCGAGGGCCGTCGTATCGACGCGCATCCGCTCCAGTTCTGCGCCCTTTGGTTTTTCGGTAAATTGAATCACCCGGCCTGCCGGGTCGATCTTGACCAGGCCAAAGTCGCTGGCGCGCTCGTGATCGCAGGGCAACACGGCGATGGTGACGTCGGCGCTGGTCTCGCGGTGGCGCTGGACGAACAGGCTGTAATCCATCCGGTAGAGGTGATCGCCTGAAAGAATCAGATACTCGCTGGCTCTGGAAGACTCCAGCAACCAGAGGTACTGGCGCACCGCGTCGGCGGTGCCCTGAAACCAGTCGGGACTCTCGTCGGTCTGCTGGGCCGCCAGGATCTCACAAAAACCGTCGCTGAAACTCGAAAACTGGTAGGTACGGGCGATATGGCGGTTGAGGGAGGCGGAGTTGAACTGGGTAAGAATATAGATCTTCTGGATATTCGAGTTGATGCAGTTGCTGACTGGAATATCGATGAGTCGGTACTTGCCGCCGATGGGCACCGCCGGTTTGGCCCGTCTTTTGGTGAGTGGATAGAGCCGTGTGCCCCGGCCCCCTCCCAAGATCACCGCGATCACCTGATTCATAACCACCTCCCTGCCGCATCACCTCCTACAGTAAACCGCAGGAAGGGTCTTCTTCCTAACAAACTTATCCGCGTCCCCCGCCAAGGACGAGCCAGAGGGCCAGAGCCGCCGCCGGAGCGAGAATGACTGCTGCCAGCGGCAGCGGCAGCGGTTGCCGGATCGCAAGGGGCAGGACATACTTGACCAGAATGGAGAGGAAGGCCGCAAGCACGAACATTCCCCCGACCAGACGCCACTCCTGCACCCGTACCTCCCGTTTTCTAGCAAGATTATGGCAAGCAAAAATCGCAAATTTCTTTTATTTGGTATAGCCTTCTTTGGCGCGGTCGGCTTTGTCGGCCCTCTGCTCTTTACCCTGTTCTCGATCTTTACGGGTGTGGAGAAGGCACCGGCACCGCGCACCCCGACCGCCGAGAACCAGGCGGACCCGGCCCGCACCCGCCAGGAAATCGCAGGCTACGAAAAAATTCTGCAGCGCGAACCCAATAACGTGACCGCCCTCAGCAGCCTCGCCACACTCTACCTGCAGCAATTTCAATTTGACAGGGCGATCCCCCTCGTCGCACGGCTGGCGGACCAGCAGCCGGACAATCCGCGCATCCGCCTGCAACTGGCTGAACTGTATCAAGTAAGCGGCAAACCCGCCCAGGCCCAGGCCCAGTACCTCAAGGCGATCCCGGTCTACGAAAAACTCGCCTCCCAGCAGCCGGACAACCTCTCCGAGCGGCTGCAGCTGGCCCAGATCTACCAACTGGCGGGGCAACCCGACAAAGCCGAAAAAGCTTACGACCAGGTGCTCGCCAAAGACAAAAAGCGCTTCGAGGCGCTGATCGGCAAGGGTGATCTGCGCCTCAAGGCCGGCAACAAGACCGCTGCCCAGGCACTTTACAGTCAGGCCGAACAGGCAGCCCCCGCCGAAGAAAAGCCCCGCGTCCAGGAATACGTCAAAAGTCGGCTCAACCCGCCCAAACCGCCGGTTGCGCCAAAACCGCAGCCAAAATAAGGCTTCTGACCTATTTGTGGAGAAACTCGTGACGATGAAGCGGCGATTTTCTCGACGGGAGTGTTGGGGGATTACTCCAAAAATTTACTTTGCAGGCTTTCTTTATGTGGGCAGACGGGCAGAGGGTAAGCCGGTGTCAGTACCTCAAGACGCAAGAGTACCTGTAGCAGGTTCACTGCTGCCGGGAGAAAAATCCGCATCAGGTTCGGTGCAGAGGGAATCAAAACGGCTGACATTCCTGGCGTCTCAGAAGCACCTTTTTATCGAGTTACAGAATCGAGGTGGGGTTCAGTACTACCGTTGCGTCCTGCCCGCAAGCCGGGAATTGTCCGCTTTTTTATCGAAGCGCCGACAAAAAAGCAATCTGCAAGACTACCAGAACTACCAACACGAATTGTTCCCCATCTTGGCGAGAATTGTCGAGCGTAGCCCGGTCGCCAGAAGACGCGAAATCGCGGAGATGTTGCGGGCTGTGCAGTGAGATCAAGGTTCGGTGCGGAGCTGGGCGGAAGCAGGCGTGCCCTCCGTTTCTAAATCAGGCTCAACAAAAAAGGCGTGGTGGAAAAATCCTGCCAGGGCCGCTCCAACGATCGGAGCAAGCCAGAACAGCCACAATTCAGCCAGCGCCCAACCGCCTACAAACAGAGCCGGGCCAGTACTGCGGGCCGGATTGACCGAAGTGTTGGTGACAGGAATGCTGATCAGGTGAATCAACGTCAGGCTCAAACCGATGGCGATCGGAGCAAATCCCTTGGGCGCACGACGGTCAGTCGAACCCAGGATGATCAGCAAAAACATGAAGGTCATCACCACTTCACAGACAAGGCAGGCGAGCAGCGAATAACCGCCCGGCGAATGGACGCCGTAGCCGTTGGAGGCGAAACCACCACTCAGGCTGAAACCGGGCTTGCCGCTCGCGATCAAGTAGAGGACACTGGCTCCGGCAATCCCACCTGCTACCTGGGCAGCGATGTATGGCAGCAATTCGTTGGCTGGAAAGCGCCTGGCCGCCCAAAGACCGATCGAAACCGCTGGATTGATATGACAGCCGGAGATGTGGCCAATCGCAAAAGCCATCGTCAAAAGCGTCAGGCCAAAGGCCAGCGCCACCCCGACAAAGCCTATCCCCAGATTTGGAAAGGCAGCAGCCAGAACGGCAGCACCACAACCTCCAAGGACCAACCAGAAAGTGCCGACAAACTCAGCTACAGAACGTTTTACAAGCGACATATGACATCCCGCTATGAATAGTTCGGCAGTAGCATCCTAGTCCTGGATAGAAAAACCGATCGATTGTGTACAACAAATTTTTACGTAACAGGATGGTGATCACAAGCTTTAACCTGCCGGAAGTTGGCTGGGCAAATGCAAGCCAGGCCAACTTTATATGCGACTGCACAAATCGCAACGGGTTGCTGTCAAGAGGCAATTTCCCCGCAGAGCTGTCATTTTCTGGCTTCTAGCGGCCTGTCGAACGGTCCTCAGCCACTGGCGACGACGAGGATCGGGTTGCGCTTGAAGGCCGGGATGCCGCAGCGCTCGTCGATCGGTGGCTGGATGATGGCGTTGATTTCGGGATAGAACATCAGGGCGACGCCGCGCTTGGGGGAGCCAAAAATCACTTCTACCTGTTCCTTGCAGCCGATCTTACCGATCACCGTCACCCGCTCGTGCTCGGCAAAACCGGCGGCTTGCGCATCGTCGGGATTGAGCAGAATGCAGTTGCGGTGCGGCATTCCCCGGTAGCTGTCGCCCTCTTTGTAGACGACGGTGTTGTGCTGCGAATAGGAGCGCACACTCACCAGCACCAGGGGGATCGCACGGTGGGACGGCTCGATGCCAAAATCGCCGATCTGGGGTGGGCGCAGTTCGGGCAGGGGCGGGACGAACATTTTGGCCCGCCCGGTCGGTGTGGCAAAGACCGGCTCGTGAAAGATGCGCCCGGCGATCGTAAATTCTTCGCGGGTCTGGTCGATCGTCGCCATCTTCTCAAAGCCGGGGATCGTCTGGGCGATCAGTTGGCGGACATAGGCCGTATCCTGCAAGCGCCGCCAATCCACCGGCACTTCGCCCAGCAGGTGATGGGCGACCTGGGTGAGAAATTCGACCTCCGAGATCAAGTCTGCCCCAGGAAGATGGGTGCGGCCTGTCTCGTTGAGGCGTACAAAGTTGTTGCCCGACTCGACCGTGGTGCGGTGGGGATTCTCGTCGCGGGTAAAGACCGGAATAATAATCGTCTGCTTGCTTGCCAGGCCGTGGAAGTGGCCCTGGTTGGGCTTGGTGGAGATATAAAAGATCGTCTCGATCTGGCCCAGGGCGCGGCTGGCCTGGCCCTGGTCGGGGTTGGCCCCCCAGAGGTTGCCTCCCAGGCAGAGCAGGGCGTCGATCTGGCCTGCAGCCGCCGCCTCGATGAGCCGCCGGGTGTCGTGGCCGGGAACGCGGCTGAGGGGGCGTCCCAGGAGCTTTTCGAGGGCGAGGCGGATCTCTTCTTTGAGGCGGACGCTCACGCCCATCGAGCCAAAGCCCTGGACGTTGGAATGGCCACGGATCGGCATCGTACCGGCTCCTGGTTTACCGGCGTTGCCGGTGAGCAGGGCAAGGTTGGCGATCGCAAAAATGTTATCGACGCCGTTGGCCTGCTGAGTGGCCCCCATCGCCCAGGCAAAGACGACGCGCTCGGATCGGGCGATCATCTGGGCGGCCTGCTCGATGAGAACGCGCTCGATGCCGCAGGTGGACTCAATCTGCTGCCAGCTCGTGGCCTGGGCGTGTTCGATCACCGCCTGGGAGTTCTCAGTATGCGCCCCCAAAAAGCGACGATCGATCTTGTTCTGCTCGATAAGCGATTTGGCCATACCGACGAAGAGGGCGACATCGCTGCCGGGGTCCGGCTGCAGGTAGAGCGAGGAGATTTCAGAACCGAACAGCAAAGACGGCACGAAGGCGGGGGAGGCAAAATTCATCAGCCCCACCTCGATGACCGGGTTGACGACGATCACCCGGCCCCCCCGCTCGCGCAACTTGATAAGCTCGTTCATCAACCGGGGATGGTTGGCCGGGGCGTTGGAGCCGATGAGCACGACGCAGTCGGACTGTTTGAGGTCTTCGAGGCTGACCATCGAGGTGCCGGAGCCGAAGACCTGCTTGAGGCCGTAGGTGCTGGGCGAGTGGCACAGATCCGAGCAGTCGGCCAGGTTGTTCGAGCCCAGGGCACGCATCATCAGTTGCAAGATGTAGGCGGCTTCGTTGGAGGAGCGGCCCGACGAATAGGAGGCGACCCGCTCGGGCGGACGGGCAAAGGCTTTTTGGGCAATCGCATAAATTTCTGGCCAGCCGATGCGCTCGTAGTGCGAACTGCCGGCCCGCAGGATCACCGGATAACTCAGGCGGCCCAACCGCTCCGCCTCCCGAGAACTGAGAGCCTGCAACTGGGCAAGGGACTGGCGGGCAAAAAAATCAGCCGCCACCGGCCCCTGCAGATCCCCCACGATCGATTCGACACCCTTTGCGCAGCGCTGCAGGGGTTCGTTCAGTTCGTTGCGAAAGCCGCCTTTCTGGCCGCCGGTACCCCAGGCGCAGGACTTGCAGGCGCTTTTGTGGTTGAGCTTCTGCCAGAGGAGTGTGCGGTAGGCGAGGGTCTTTTCGGCCCAGTAGAGCACCACCGGCAGACCGCCGCCGCGCGAAACTTTGAAGACGGGCGAACCGGCCTTCGCGGAATAGGGCTTGAGGATTCTGGCCATTGCGCGTTCTTTTTGGGTGGGTCACTCCAACGATAGATCCGCCTGTCCGGTGTAGCAGTCACTATTTCGGCAGAGCTGGCCCATCGTCCTAGACTGGACAGAAGATTCGCTGCCGATAGAGGGAACATGGGTCTGGCAGAAGCGCTCGAAACCTATACGCGCAGGCGACCGGAGGAGGTGCTGCTGGTGCGGGTGCGCATCGACGGCTCCGAGGAGGAGGCACTGGTCTTTCGCGGCGAAACCAGCTATCTTACCCGGCCCACCCCCGCTGACCCGGCGCTGCCGGTAATTCCTGCCGACGCGGAGCTGCTGAGCGTCGATCGCCAGCGCGCTCCCTATTCGCCCGTCAATCCCCAGATCATTGCCTCTGGGCTGGGACGCGCAGAACTGACGCAGTTGCTGGCGGAGGCAGGCATTTCTCTGTGAGCAGCGAAGCGCGCACGATCACCTATAGCCCTTCGTTTACGGTCGTGCCGACCCACGAGTGCTTCAACCGCTGCGGCTACTGCAATTTTCGGGCCGAAGCGGGCTCGGACTGGCTCACACCAGAAGCCGCCAGGCAACTGCTCGAACCGCTACGGCGGACGGGGGTGTGCGAAATTCTGGTCCTGAGCGGCGAAGTCCATCCCCGCGACAGGCGGCGGGGGGACTGGTTTTCGATGATCGAGAGCCTCTGTGCTGTGGCCCTGGAACTGGGGTTCTTGCCCCATACCAACTGCGGCATCTTGAGCTTTGCTGAGATGCGTGCCCTCCAGCAGGTGAACTGCTCGATGGGCCTGATGCTCGAAATCGAAAGCGACCGGCTTTTAGAGAGCGTCCACCGCCATGCCCCGAGCAAAATCCCGGCGCTGCGGGTCGAACAGCTTGCCTGGGCGGGTGAACTGGGCATTCCCTTCACCACCGGGCTGCTGCTGGGCATCGGTGAAACCTGGGCAGAGCGCGAGGCCACACTCCAGACGATCGCCAGGCTGCAGGAGCGCTACGGCCACATTCAAGAAGTGATCCTCCAGCCCCACCGCCCCGGCGGTGCTCAGCACTGGTCCGGCGAGGCGCTAGGTGAGGCAGAATTGCTTGAAACCGTCCGACTGGCCCGCAGCATTCTCCCGGCAGAGATTACTCTTCAGATCCCACCGAATCTGGTCGTGGACCTGCTCCCGTTTCTCGAAGCGGGCGTGCGGGATCTTGGTGGGATTGGCCCGGTCGATGTCGTCAACCCCGACTACGCCCATCCTCTCGTCGCCAGGTTGCGCGGAAACCTGCAAGAAGCAGGCTGGAAGCTGAAGGAACGCCTGCCCGTCTATCCCCACCTTTACGGGCGTGTACCGACGGCGCTACGCCAAACTCTACGGACACATCTACAAAGTTTTCTAGATTCACCGATTTTAAGAAAAAAGAAGTAAATGATCGCTTTTTTACGAGAACTTTACAAAAGAGCGGTATGTTCCTGGTAACTTGTTAAGCAAGGGTTGAGAGTAGACATGCCACTATTCGTCCAGATCAAAAACACAATCCAGCGCGGCTGTGCCGGCTTGCTGGTTCTCTGTCTCGGCATCACTGCCCAGTCTGCGGCAATGTCGGACACGCGAGCTGAAAAATTGCTTTCTCTAGCTGAGCACCACACTTCCGTAGCGCAATATACTAGCGGGCTCGATCGCGTCGCAGCGCGTTGCCAGGAGCCGCGCCTTGAGGTGGCCCGGCTGACGCTGCAGGCTGTGCAGAGGGCGAGGACTGCCGGTGTTCTGGTAGATGCGCGCCAGATGTTGGGACAGCTCGCTGGCGAGCTGACGAATTACAACAATCCCCAGAGCTGTGCAGCCGGTTACGAGCTGGTGCTCTATTCCCTCGAGGGCTGATCGGAGTATTCGAGCGGCCCATGCCATGATGGCTCTTGAGCACAGGAGCGCGCGTGGGTTCGATTCGCCTGGGTGTGGACGTGGGTGGCACCTTCACCGACCTGGTGCTGATCGCGGGTGGGCGCGTGATCACCGCCAAGGTGCCGACGAGCGCCGAGCAGTCCGAAGGAGTGATCGAGGCGTTCGAGCGCACGGGGATCGATCCTGCTGAGGTCCAGGTTTTTGCCCACGGGATGACGGTGGCGACCAACGCCCTCTTAGAAGGCAAGGGAGCGCCGACAGCTTTTATTACCACCGAAGGTTTTCGAGATGTGCTCACGATCGCTCGTCAGAATCGGCCCCATCTCTACGACCTCACCCGGCAGCGGCCCCGGCCCCTGGTGGCGCGCGAGCACTGCCTGACGGTGCGCGAGCGGATGGGACCGGCGGGGGTGATCGAACCGCTCGATCCTGTAAGCCTCCAGCAGGTGATTGCCACTCTAGATCCGCTTGTGGCAGCAGGCCAGATCCGGGCAATCGCTGTCGGGCTGCTATTTGCCTTTCGCTACCCGGCGCACGAGCAGGCGGTGGCCAGAGCGCTGCGGAAGGCTTTTCCAGAGATTCACCTGTCGCTTTCAACTGAGGTGGCACCTGAATTTCGCGAGTACGAGCGCTTCAGCACGGCGGTGGTCGATGCGTATTTAAGCCCGGCCCTGCACTTTTATCTGAGGCGGCTGGCGACGCGCTGCCAGGAGCGGCGGTTGCCCGTTCCCCAGATCATGCAATCGAGCGGCGGGGTGACGACGATTGGCGAGGTGCGCGCAGCGGCGGCTCTGCTTTCAGGACCGGCGGGCGGGGTGCGCGGAGCGGCTTTCGTGGCTGCCCAGTCGGGCTACCCGGACGTACTTGCCTTCGACATGGGCGGCACGAGCACCGATGTCTCGCTTATCTTAGACAGCACTCCCCAGACCAGTGCGGCGGCGGTGGTGGCGGGTTACCCGGTGCGCCTGCCCCAGATCGATATTCATACGGTGAGTGCCGGGGGCGGCTCGATCGCCTGGGCCGACAGCGGCGGTGCCCTCCAGGTCGGCCCCCACTCCGCCGGTTCGATTCCTGGCCCGGCAGCTTACGGGCGAGGGGGGAACGAGCCGACGGTGAGCGACGCGAACGTGCTTTTGGGCTATCTGGCCGACGGGGCGCTTTTAGGCGGGGCACTCACGATCGACCGGCAGAGAGCACTGGTTGTCATCAAAGATCTGGCCACCCGGTTGGGCCTCAGCGACGAGCGCGCCGCCGTGGGCATCCGGGAAGTTGCCAATGCCCACATGGTTACCGCTTTGCGGGTGATGTCGATCGAACGCGGCATCGATCCGCGTCGGCTCGCTCTGCTCGCCTTCGGCGGCGCTGGTCCGATGCACGGCTGCGATCTGGCCCAGGCTCTGGGGATTACGCGGGTGCTGGTGCCGGAGGCAGGGGGCGTGCTCTCCGCCCTGGGGCTTGCCGTCTCGCCCCTCCGGCGCGATTTTTCTCTGGCGGTGCTGCAGTCGCTCGGCGGGTTGGGCGATAGCTGGCGCTCTTTTTTTGAGACGCTTGAAAAGCAGGCACCGCCTGCCCTTGCCGAGCGGCAATACTTCGCGGATCTGCGCTATCGGGGGCAGTCCTTCGAGTTGACAGTGCCGCTCTCGCTTCAAGAAGAACTGGCAGCCCTGGTAGAACGCTTTCACGCCGTCCACGCCCGGCGCTACGGCTGGGCCGACCCGCAGCAGCCGATCGAGTGGGTGCAGGCCAGGCTGATAGCCACCGAAGCACTGGCCCTGCCCGAACTTCGCGCTCCAGAAGCCGACAGTGGGGCGCAGCGAGGCTTGCGCACAGCCTGGTTCGGCGGTGCCTGGCAGAGCGTCCCCGTCTTCGATCGCACCCGGATGGGAGCCGGGAGCACGATCGCAGGACCGGCTCTCATCGAGATGCCCGAGGCGACCGTCGTCGTCCAGCCAGGGTGGGCAGGGGCAATCGACCGATGCGGTACCCTGGTACTAGAGTTTGTCAACAAAAGTGAAGACCTTCAAGCCGACTGAAGTTCTCGTCATCGCGCTTCTTGCCGCAGTGGGTGGAGCTGCCGGCAGTTACTTTGCCGTCAACCGGGTCGCTGCTCCTCCCGCACCTGCCACTGCACCCGTCCCTTCTTCTACTCCAGCCCCGGCTCCGGAGGCACCTGCCCCAGCGCCGCTACCGGCGAGCCTCGGCTCCGAAGAAAAGGACAACATCGCCGTCTACGAGCGCGTCAGTCCGGCAGTGGTCAACATCACGACCACGGTGATCAACTACGACTACTTCAGCCGCCCGATTCCCGAACAGGGCACCGGTTCCGGCAGCATCCTCGATCCTCAGGGCCACGTCCTCACCAACTACCACGTCGTTCGTTCCGCCAAAAGCCAACTCGAAGTTACCCTGGCGAGCGGCAAGCACTACAAGGCCCGGCTGGTGGGCGCGGATCCGGACAACGATCTGGCGGTGATCCAGATTCAAAACCCGCCCGCCAACCTGACGACGATCGCCCTGGGCGAATCGAGCAGCCTCAAGGTGGGCCGCAAGGTGCTCGCCATCGGCAATCCCTTTGGCCTCGACCGCACCCTCACCACCGGTGTGATCAGCGCTCTGGGCCGCGATCTGCAGTCCGAGCGGGCCGGGCGCACCCTCCGGGGACTCATCCAGACCGACGCCGCCATCAACCCCGGCAACTCCGGTGGGCCTCTACTTGACGGCACCGGTCGGCTCATCGGCGTCAACACAGCGATCTTCAGCACCAGCGGCTCAAGCGCCGGTATCGGCTTTGCCGTTCCGGTCGATACAGTCCGCCAGGTCTTGCCGGAACTGCTCATCCGTGGCGGTGTGCGGCGCGCTTCCCTGGGTGTGCAGCTGTTCTCGCTCACCCCGCCGGTGGCCGAAGCGCTCAACCTGCCGGTCAATCAAGGGGCTCTGGTGGCCGGTGTCGCTCCCGGTGGGCCGGCGGCCCGCGCCGGACTGCAGGCCGGCAATCAAGAAGCGGTGATCGGCAACTACCGCTTACCGATCGGCGGGGACATCATCGTTGCGGTGGGCGACACCCGCATCAGCGACGCTCAAGAACTGATCGCGCTTATCCAGAAACATAAGCCCGGCGAACGGCTCAACCTGTCGGTCATCCGTGGCGGACGCCAGATCCAGGTGCCCGTCACCCTGGGTGAGGCGAGCGAACAACTCGAAGAGGAATAGATGCTGGATTTTTCCTCGATTCGGCTGCGGCGGCGCACCCTGCTCGCTACTGCTGGTCTTGTTCTCGGCGCTGCTGACCGGCTATGGGCTGCCCAAACCAACCAGCGCGCCAGCGAGGCTCAAGCACTGACCGACCGTATCCTCACCGAAAGCCTCGCCGCCGACCCGGTGACAGCCACCGGTGTTGGCGAGCACCGCTACGACGGGCAGTGGCCCGATCTGAGCGCTGCTGGCCTCCAGCGCGAGCAGCGACGGGTCGCCCGCGCCATCGAACAACTGCGGGTGTTCGATCGCACCGGCCTCGATGCTGGTAGCCGGGTAGACCTCGATACCCTCTCAAATCAGCTCGAACTGGAGCGCTTCGTAACCGAAGCCGAAGCGCCAGAGCGACGCAGCCCGCTTTTTTATACTGGCCTGATCGGTTCGGGCATAGACGACCTGCTCAGCCGCCCCTTCGCTGCCACCAAGGTGCGCGCTACCAGCGTCGCCGAGCGCCTCGAAGCGCTCCCGGCCTTTATCGATCAGGCGCGGGTCAACCTGCGCCAGGGTCCGATCCTCCATCCCCACGCCCAGGTGGCTCTGCAGCAGGCCGACGGTTTGCTGACCCTGGTGCAGAGCGACATTCTGGGCCGCCTGCCGGACGCACCACCGGCCCTTGCCCGGCGGATTGCCGCCGCTACGCCCGCCGCCCTTGCCGCCATCGAAAAATTTCGCTCACTTCTTAAAGACGAATGGCTACCGAAAGCGAACGGCGACTGGCGCTTGGGCCGCGCCAACTTCGATCGCAAATTGCAACTCACCCTGGAGAGCGAGCTGACAGCCAGTGAAGTCTACGACCTGGCGACCCGCGAGCACGAGCGGGTGCGCTCGCGCATGGCCGAGTTGGCGCGGGAACTCTACGCGCCCCTTTTTGGGACAGCAAAAGTACCCGCCTCCGACGATCAGGTAGTCCGGCAGGTACTCGCGGAACTCGCCAGCGACTGCGTTGCCGCCGACGAATTGCGCAGTGCCTGCGAGAGCAAGCTTGCCCAGATTGCCACTTTCGTAGAGGCGCGCCGCCTGGTTCCTCAAGATCAAAGCGCGGTCCTGCAAGTGATCTGGACCCCGCCCCAAAAGCGCGGTGTGGCGCTGGCGGGCCTCGATTCTCCGCCGCCCCTCGACAGCGACAAGCCGGGGCTACCCAGCTTTTATCTTGTGCAGCCGGTCCCCGACAACTGGCCTGCCGAGCGCCGCGCCTCACTGTTGCGCGAGTACAACAACTTCATGCTCGAGATCCTCTCGATCCACGAAGCGATCCCCGGCCACTTCGTCCAGGGCTACTACGCCAGGCGAGTGCCTTCAAAAGTGCGCAAAGTCTACGCCAACGGTCCTTTCGTCGAGGGCTGGGCCGTCTACAGCGAGCACCTGATGACCGAAGCGGGCTACAGCGGGGCCGAGCCAGGCAAAAGCAAACCAGCGGGTCTTTCCGATGCCCTCTGGCAGCTCAAGCAAGACCCGCAGTTGCGCGCCAAGGCGATTGCCCTGCAGGGCCAGAAATTTTACCTGCGCTCCGTCACCAACGCCATCCTCGACCATGCCATCCATGCCGGTGAGATGGACGAAGCGGCAGCCGTGGCACTGATGGTGGGCCGCTCCTACCAGCAGGAAGGGGAGGCGCGGGCCAAGTGGGTGCGCGCCCAGATCAGCTCCACCCAACTCAGCACCTACTTCGTCGGTTACCAGTCCTGGCTCAGGCTCAGGCAACAGGCGGAAGCAAGAGCAAAAAAGCAGGGCCAACCCTTCGATCTGGCCACTTTCCACGCCGCTGCTCTGAGCCACGGCGCACCGCCGGTCGGACGATTGCCTGAACTGTTGGGCTGGACCTAGATCCTCAGAATCATTAGACCTCTTGCATGAATGTCCGGGACGGGTCACAAGTAGTGGGGCCGCTACTTCTTTTTTGTCCTGCTGAAGCACCGATCCTCCGTGCGAACCTGATCTGCCGCTCCTTTCCAGGCCAGAATCAAACATGGAGCCGATAACGCTAGTGGCAGTCGGCGGCATGAGCTCTCCAGAGGGCCAGCAGTTGCGTGAAGGCCAGTGTGGGCGGTTCGCCCGAGCGCCGGAGGAAACCGGATTCGACCTGCGGAGTGGCCCGGCTCAGTTCGCGGTAGGTGACGCCCTGGACCTGCCGCTCGCGGGCGCAGGCGGGAACGAGAGTGACACCGGTTCCGGAGGCGACCAGATTCAAGCAGAAATTCAAGTCACTCGTCTCGTGCTGCACCTTTGGACGGAAGCCTGCCTGGTGGCACAGCTCGTAGATGATGTCGAAGCAAGCGGGCGCGAGGGAACGGGGAAAGAGGATAAAAGCATCATCTGTCAGGGCTTCGAGGGCAATTCTGCGGCGGCGGGCGAGGGGGTGGCTGGTGGGCAGGGCGCAAAGAAAAGTCTCCTCCAGCACCTTCTCGTAGACGAGGCCCGGAGCGTCCACCGGCGGATGCAAAAAACCGGCCTCGATCCGCCCCCGGCGTACCGCCTCGTGCTGTTCTGGTGCGGTGAGCTGGTGGCTGATGAGCTTGATCTGCGGATAGTCCTGGGCAAATTGTTTCGCGACTGCCAGCAGGCCGTGGAAGGTGGCACAGGGCTCGAAGCCGATCGTGAGCACGTCGATCTGTTGTTGAGCGGCGTTGCGGGTTATCTCGATAGTGCGCTCGTGCTGTTCGAGGGTCAGCCGCGCCTGCTCGAGAAATATTTGCCCGACGGGCGTGAGTTGCACCTGCCGCTGGGAACGACGAAATAACGTTGCTCCTAACTGCTGCTCCAGTAGCTGAATCTGGCGGCTGAGGGATGGCTGGGCTATCTGCAACCGGACTGCAGCCTGACCAAAGTGCAATTCCTCAGCCAGAGTCACGAAGTAGCGCAACTGGCGAAACTCGATCTCAGGCCGGTTTTCCATCGGTGCAGCGGGACGATTTTTTCCAAGTTACGACGAACCGGCACAGCGGAGCGATACGTTTTGAGGCAGGATTGATAGCTAAAAACTATCAACCCCGCTGCCCCGCTATTGGACAGGTGCAGGCTACTGCTGGTAATTTTGGCTTCGCAAGCAGGAGTGAGCGGCATGAAGATTGGCATCGTCGGTGCCGGTAGCGTCGGCAGTGGGCTGGGCAAACTCTGGGCGGCGGGCGGCCACCAGATTCTCTACAGCTACTCGCGCGATCCGCACAAGCTCGAAAGTTTGGCGCAGCAGAGCGGCCCGAACGCCAGGGCAGGCACGCCCAGGGAGGCGGTCGGCTTTGGTGATCTAGTCGTGCTCACCGTTCCCTGGACGGCGGTGAGCGACGCCCTGCAGCAGATGGGCAGCGTCGAAGGCAAGTTGCTCCTGAGCACCGTCAACGCCCTCAAGCCGGACTTCAGCGGCCTCGACATCGGTACGACCACCTCCGCCGGGGAGTGGATCGCCCAGCGTACACCGGGAGCGATCTTCGTCGAGGCGCTGCCGCTCAACGCCGAAATTCTGCACGCCCCCTCGCGGCAATTTGGCGATATCACGCCGTCCGTCTTCTACTGCGGCGACGATGCTCAGGCCAAGGCGGTCGTGGCCGGGTTGCTTTCTGAAGCCGGGATGGAGGCGGTGGATGCCGGAGCGCTCAGCCGCGCCCGCTTGATCGAGCCTGCCGGTTTGCTGGTCGCCCAGGTGGGTTACGGCCTCGGCCTCGGGCCGAACGTCGCCATCAAGTTGCTGCGGCGCGAAGCCCCGTCCTGATTTTTCGTTCGTCTGAGGAAAACCGATGAAAATCTGTGAAAACACGCCCGCCGGGAGCCTCCCGGTTGGGGAAGCTGCTGTGCGCCCGGACTTTGCCATCGACCGGACTGATCTCTACATCGCTGGCGAATGGCGGCCCTCCCACAGCGGCAAGACCTTTGCGGTCATCGATCCGAGCAGCGAGGCGGAGATCGCCGAAATTGCCGAGGGTACGACAGAAGATGTCGAAGCGGCAGTGCAGGCAGCTTTCCAAGCCTTCGAGTCCGGTCCCTGGAGTGAGCTGAGCGGCCACGAGCGCGGCGAGATCCTCTGGCGGGTGGGCGATCTGTTTCACAGGTACGGCGAGGAGTTGGCGTTCTTGCAGGCAAAGGAGATGGGACGACTCTTTCGCGACTCGATGAGCGTCGATATTCCCCACCTGGCCAACATGTTCCACTACTACGCCGGTTGGGCGAGCAAGATCGAGGGGGCAGTCAAACAAACGACGAAGGGTCTCCATACCTACACCCGGCGCGAACCGCTGGGTGTCGTGGCGGCGATCACCCCCTTCAACTTTCCTTTGATCTTGAGCATCAGCAAATTTGCTCCGGCCCTGGCGGCAGGAAACGTGATCGTCCACAAGCCCGCCTCGGCCACGCCCCTCTCCGCCCTCAAAGTCGCCCAGCTGATGGAAGAGGCGGGTGTACCGGCAGGAGTGTTCAACGTCGTGCCCGGCCCCGGTGGCACCGTCGGTCATGCCCTCTCTACCCATCCCCTTGTTGAAAAAGTCGCAATCACCGGCTCCACCGCGAGTGGCATCCGGGTGATTCAAGACTCCGCTTCGACCCTGAAGCACCTGACGATGGAACTGGGGGGCAAGTCGGCGAACATCATCTTTGCCGACGCCGACCTCGAGCGGGCCGTGCAGACCGCCTACGACGGCATGTTCTACAACAAGGGCGAAATTTGCTACGCCGGTAGCCGGATGCTGGTGGAGCGCAGCGTCTACGAGGAAGTGGTGGAGCGGGTCCGCCAGCGTGCCCTCGCAACCCGTCCGGGCGATCCTCTCGATCCGGCGAGCGACATGGGGCCGATCGCCAACCGCGACGAGTACACAAAAGTCCTGCGCTATCTGGAGACGGGTAAGAGCGAAGGGGCCCGATTGGTAGCTGGAGGTGGTGCCTGCGACATCGGCACCGGCAGGGGCTTCTTCGTCGAGCCCACGGTTTTTGCCGATACGACCAGTGAGATGACGATCGTGTGCGAGGAGACCTTCGGGCCAATTCTCTCGATGATGCCCTTCGAGAATTTCGACGAAGCGATCGCCCTGGCAAACGGCAACCAGTACGGCCTCGCCTCCGGTGTCCACACCCGCGACATCAAAAAAGCGCACCGGGCCGCCGCGAAACTCAAAGCCGGTACCGTCTGGGTCAATACCTACGGCCACTTTGACCCGTCGGGCCCCTTCGGCGGCTACAAGATGTCGGGCTATGGCCGCGAGCAGGGCTGGGAGGCGCTGGAATTCTACTTGCAGACCAAGACGGTCTGGGTGGACCTCGAAGAGTAACGTTCCACTCACCGGACTGCAAAACAGCTATGAACATCGTCCATCTCAGGAGCCTGCGCGAATACATCGACGCCCTCGCGGGCATCGGCAAACTGCCCAAACACAGTTCGTTCACCGGCAGCTACCCCCTCGAACTGCAGCAGCGAGTATTGGCTAACTGGCCGAATTACAGATTCTGCTAGCTGTTCACTTACCTTTTGCAAGATTCAAAGTGGCTCTAACAGCTCAAGGCTATAGTGCATCTTCAAACTTAAACAAGATGTTGAGATATTTATCTTTTCTTCGTACAGTAAGACGCACCTTATTGTCTGGAAGTTGTTGAAGCTTGCTAACAACCTCAACACTATTGAGTTTTTTGAATGGCTTGCCATCGATCGCAACTATTCGATCACCTGTTCTCAAGCCAGAACGCTCAGCCAGGCCATTTCTGGTAACAGAACTTACTTTGCCATCTGTTAGATCGACATACATACCAAGAACGACGTAGTGAGATACTTGATCAAAACGGGCACTCTTTTGCAAAGCTACTTGCTGACGCTTGAAATCAAAGGTCACATTAAATCGAGAAAGAATGTCATTTCCGATCACGCCAGATGCGCTGTTTGCATCAGTTGACTTCTCATTTTCAGAGACTAATTCTATCAAAGGCTTTTTAATCTCGAATTGGCCAATCTTGAGCACCTGCGCTCGCGCTCGTTCAGTGTACAACACTCCTCCAAGACTTGATTTGGAAGAGGGTATCTTGCGCGAATAAAGTTTATATAGGCCATTTTTTTCGACAAATGGTCTATATAAAATTAGTGAGCTTGAAGAGCCAGTATCAACGTCGAGTTGAGCAGGAATACCATCAATCTCACCCTCAACAATAGGCATCCCTGTTGGGCCTTGAGTAAACGGAATGACAGCCACATCGCACCCGGAGAGCGACCTATCAAAATCGCTAAAAGTGGCACTTAGGTTTACATAATCTAGTTGAACAAGAAAATCTTGAAAAAAACTTACTCCAAGGATGCCGTCAATTTTTGACAAAAATGAAGAGCGCGACATAGCGGATGCTGGAAGAATGCGCAAAACAACATTCCTCAGCTTTAGATTGCCGATCTCAAGCTCATTCGCGATTGATTCTCCGGAGATCTGAGTAGGTAGACTACCATCAGTTTCGACTGAAAAAGGATTGGCTAGTATGCGAAGCGGTAGGTGAAGCTTCTGCACGACATTCTCGGAAACAGAGTTGAATGTAGCGCCCGTATCAAGGACAAAGTTGAACGGCTCCTGTCCATTTATTTTTGTACTAAATGCAGCCAAGCCAGCAGGAGAAGAATGAAAGGGAACAGTTATAGTACGCTCATTCTTAACTTGCTCAGCGTTAGAAACTCTGCATTCCGCAACTGAAGCACGCTCTGCTGCAAATACGAAAGTTGCTAAAAACGATAAGACGAGAACCGTTGCAAGAATTTTAGGTATGAAGACAAGATCGAGTCTATTTCTCACAATTATTCTGTCCAGTCAGAGCGCTGCCTCAAGAGTTATCAACCTCTGCAGCATCGGGCTGCTATATGCCATCATCGCCAGTTGAATATTCCTACTCATTGTTGAAATCGGCAGCAGCATACGGCTCATCGTCACCGCCGTCACCAGGGAAATATTCCTGCCCGTCTTCGGAGAGATACTCTTCATCCATGACACACCTGCTGAAAGGGTTGCTATCTGAGCAATGTAGACCGGCAAGCCAGAAGGGTCAAGAACTATTCGGGGGAAATCTATAAAAACTGCACCTGTTTCAGGTGCGGTTGGCGTGGGGTGCGAAAGGTTCTCCAGGCGCGACTTATCGCTGAGAATCGTCAATCCAGGGGCGAGCGGTTTCGGGTGCGCAGGATAACGGCGACGACGACCGGTGCGCCGATGAGGGCAGTGACGGTGTTGAGCGGGAGCACCCCCTGCCCCCCTCCGGCGAGCTGGCAGACTAGATCGGCGATTAGGGCGAGCAGTGCGCCCATGAGGATCGAGGCGGGCAAGAGCAGGCGGTGATCGGCGGTGCGCAGAATACCCCGACACAGGTGGGGCACGGCGATGTCGAGAAAGGCGACCGGCCCGCAGAAGGCGGTGACGCCACCGGCCAGCAGGGCAGTGGCGGCGATGATCCCAAGGCGCAGCCTTGCTGCTCTGAGGCCAAGGGCCTGGGCCTGCGCTTCGCCTAAGAGCAACAGGTTCAAAGGCCGGGCGAGGGGCACCAGGGCAACAAGCCCGAGGCCAACCACCGGGACGAGCACCGACAGTTGGGCCGGGCTCACGCCACCGAAACTCCCGGCGCTCCAGACGAGGTACGTCTGCACCTGCTCGGGAGCGGCCCGGTAGACAAGCAGGTTGACCAGGGCACCGGTGACGTAGCCGCTCATCAATCCCAGGAGCAAGAGTGTGGCGACCCCGCGCAGCCGCCGCGCCACCACCAGCAGTACAACCAGTACGGCAGCACCGCCCAGGCTCGCCGCTGCTACCGACCCGAGTTCCGCGAGGCGCGTGAGTCCGGCGAACCAGCCGCCCGTGCCGCTTCCGAGGACGACCAAGGCAACGCCCAGGCTGGCACCGCTGCTGATGCCCAGAGCAAAAGGACCGGCGAGGGGATTGGCAAAAAGCGCCTGCAGCGCCAGGCCACTCGCCGCCAGAGCCGCCCCCGCCAGCGTCGCGGCCATTGCCCGTGGCAGTCGAAATTCGAGCACGATCGTCGCCCAGGTCGCTTTTTGGGGCACGCCGCCTGTAAGGATCATGAGCACGTCCTGCAGAGGGATAGCCACCGTTCCCAAAGCAAGATCAAGAAGGATAGCGATAAGCACCAGGAGGCCGAGGGCAGGAAAAGCCCAGAGGGCAATTGCAGGAAGCCTCCACGGTTTTTTCATCACTTCAGGGGCCGGTAATAGACCAGCTCGTAGCCCGGCAGCCGCTCCGGATGAAAGATGCGGATGAGGTCAGAGAGAATCAAATCGGGATTGACGATCCCGCCCTGCCAGTAGTCGTTGCCGCCAGCTGGATTGAGGCGCAGGTTGTCGTTGTAGACGCGCCGCTGCCGCACAGCCCGCAACCGGTTATAGCGGGAATCTTCGGCAATCACATCCTGGATGCTCCGCCAGTTGAGGCTGCCACCCAGCCAGAATTCGGCGTCGGCAGCCCGCTCGTAGACCGCTTCAAAACTCAGGGGAACGCCGCCGGTCTCGGGATTGGTGGCCCAGAGATAATCTGCCCCGGCATCGGCAAGAAAGCGAGCCAGATAGCTTTTGCCGCCGGGAACGTACCAGCTGTCCTTCATCGCAAAACCAGCGAAGACGGTCGGGCGGTGGGTGATTCCGCGCACGAGGCGGGCGCGCTCGC
Source organism: Gloeobacter kilaueensis JS1 (assembly GCF_000484535.1). Classification (NCBI taxonomy): domain Bacteria; kingdom Bacillati; phylum Cyanobacteriota; class Cyanophyceae; order Gloeobacterales; family Gloeobacteraceae; genus Gloeobacter; species Gloeobacter kilaueensis. The sequence continues at coordinate 41,735 of NC_022600.1, forward strand.
TGTAGCGCTGCACGATACCGTCGAAGAGGCGGTTGGCGAGGGCTTCCTTGTTAAAAAAAAGAGCCAGAAACTTGAGCCATTCGCTGCGGCCCAGGGGCGTATTCTCGCGGTACTCGGCGTTGAGGACGACTTTGAGGCCCGAGGCCGTCAGCCGGGGAAAGTCGTCGGTATCGGGGGAGATGGCAAAGGCAGTGACCAGTTGGGGCTGCAATTCTAGAAGCCGCTCGACATCGATCGCCGCTTCTTTGCCGACGGTGGCAATGCGTCCGCTGCGGAGGCGCTGCTGAATCGCCTCGCTGTGGATAAGTTCGGGATCGGCGACGGCTACCAGAGTGTCGAGCAATCCGAGCTTTTCGAGAAGTGGCAGGTGGGTGGTGGAGAGAACGGCGACGGAGGAAACCGGCACCTGGATTACCCGAGCCCTCGGGAAGCCGGCAGGTACCGGTGTACCGCACTGCACCAGAACGTAGCGCAGCGGCTCTACAGCGCCCCGCCAGGGATCGCGGACGGTGACGATCTTGTAGTGCCTGTGGTACTCGACGCTGAAGGCGCGGGCAAAGCGGGGGGCACTCTTGTCAGAAAAATAATCCACCCGCCCGTCGAAGCGGCTGACACAACCCGCAGCAGATCCCGGCACCGTCGCGCGCAACCAGAAGGCGATGACCAGAACCAGAACAGAAGCAACCCAACTTGCGACAGCAGTAGATTTCAAGCGGACAACCGGCGTCTGGACCGCTACCAACTTAGCTGCTCGCCCATCGACCAGGCAGAACGCCCTGCGACCGCTGGGCAATTGCAGGTACTTTTTAGAATGGCAGCCCGTCAGCCCACAACAGCGATCGCAGGCGCGGTACTACTGCGGGCACTCCCCCGGCTTCGATCTGTCACCGTTGTACACTTCTTTGTAGCTGACACTGAAATTGAACGCCCGGTTCTGGTCGTCCGGGTTGGTATTGGTATTGAGCCAGGGCCGCTGCTGGCTGGTGAGATCGGACGAATAGGTGCGCACCTCGGTACTGGTGGTTGTCGAGCCACCGGCGTAGGAACGGCAAACCGCATCCTTCGCCTCTGCCTGGGGAAGAACAGCACTTTTGCGCCATTTCTGCCACGGCAGCGATTCCCAGGGTTGCTGTGTCTGAGCAGAAGGGTTGCCGGACGGGGTGGCACGCAAAGGAGCGGGCAGCAGGCAAAATAGACAACCAGCCGCAAGCAGGACAGCCTCACAGCGTTTGCGGCGACTATATTGAAGTATATATCTTAACTCGACCCGAATAAGGCTGCCGACTGGGCGCTCCTGCCCACGGACGTTGCCGAGGAATTCTTTGTCCATAATGCACCTGCAGAAAGGGTTACTCCTGTACTGCGCAGGCTAGACCCGCGCCTCCGGGAGCGTCAAGAACTATTTAGGGGAAATCTGCGGCTGGGTTGAGTCCGGTGTGCTCCTCAGTCGCCGGGCAGGATCGCCACTTTGACAGCGGTGCGGTCGCGCATCCGCTCCAGAGCCGTGTTTAATTTTGCCAGCGGCAGCCGGTCGCTGATGAGCAGCTCGAAGGGCAACTGCCGCGAAGCAAGCAATGCCAGCGCCTCGCGCAGGTGGCGCGGTGTGTTGTGAAAGACGCCCTTGAGCGTCAGCTCGTTGTAGTGCAGGTTCTCGGTGTCCACCGCGATCGAGGTACCGCGTGGACAACCGCCAAAAAGTAAGACCGTCGCCCCAGGGCGGGCGGCGGCGATCGCCATCTGCCAGGCAGCAGGCGAGCCGGTTGCCTCGATGACCACGTCCGCTCCCCGACCATCGTTGGCCAGTTTGCGTAAAGAGACAACCGGATCGGGGCTTTCGCGATAATTGAGAACCGCGCCTGCCCCCAACTGCCTGCCCAGAGCCAGACGGCTCGTCTGGCCCCCCGAGAGGATGACCGTTGCCCCGCGCAGGGCACAGACGGCCACCAGCATCAGACCGATCGCCCCGTCGCCCATCACGACCACCTGATCGCCAGGGACCACCCCGGCCTCCTCGACGCCGTGCAGCACGCAGGCGAGCGGCTCGCTCATCGCCGCCAGCTCCAGCGGCAATCCATCGGGCACAGCGAGTAGATTGTGGCGGACGATCGCTGCCGGCAAACAGACGATCTCAGCGAAGGTGCCGTTGTGAAAGAGCAGATTTTCACACAGGCTGTAGCGCTCGCGCCGACAATAAAAGCACTCGAAGCAGGGGGCAGAGTTGTTGGCTACCACCCGCTCGCCTGGCTGCCAGCTGCTCACCCCTTCGCCCACCGCCAGGATCGTCCCAGCAAATTCGTGGCCAAAAGGGGTGGGCGGCGTCAGCATCCGGGCATGGCCGCCCCGCAACCAGACTTTGAGATCGGTGCCGCAGGTTGGGGCGACCGCCACCTGCACCAGTACCTCCCCCGCCGCCGCTATCGGCGTCGATACTTCCTCCAGACGCACGTCCTGTTGACCGTAGAGCAGCGCTGCTCGCATCACCAAAGAACCCTTTTTGTGAACTGGACTACGCAAGTTGACTATATGTCAAATTTGGCCGTTATTAGATTTAAGTGCGTTATCTTGCACGAATTTTTGCTTTCTGACAGCTCAATTCCATCGTCAACCTTTCGTGATTATTCTAACGGAATCGTTCTATACTCAGGGAAAGCTACGCCTGCCTAGCTATCTTGAAGCATTCTCGTATCTAACGCTGCATTTTTAATCAAATATTCGGGCTATTCAATCAGCAGATCACAGATATGATGTAGGGCATGTCAGTTTCTAAGCGGTGCTGATGGCGCGCTGGATCTGATTATGCCTGCTCTTTTGCATCCACCGAGAGTTTAAGTAGGGTCTGTAGGGCTGAATACATCCACTCTCCCCCCGTATATAGGAGTTAGATATGGGAATCAGTGTTCGTGGGGTCACCAAGCAGTTTGGTTCGTTCGTTGCGCTCGACAATGTTTCGCTCGATGTAAATTCCGGCTCCCTCGTCGCTCTGCTCGGTCCTTCCGGCTCGGGCAAGACCACTCTGCTCAGGGTGATCGCCGGACTCGAAGAGCCCGACACCGGCACAGTCTACTTCGATGAGACCGACACGACGCGCGTGCCGATCCGTCAGCGCAACGTAGGCTTTGTCTTCCAGCACTACGCGCTTTTTAAGCACATGACGATCCGCGAAAATATCGGCTTTGGTCTTTCGATCCGCAAGCGGCCCAAAGCTGAGATAAACGAGCGCGTCAACGAACTGCTCAAGCTCATCCAGCTTGAAGGATTGGCTGGCCGCTATCCGGCGCAACTGTCGGGCGGTCAACGCCAGCGCGTAGCCCTCGCCCGTGCTCTGGCAGCCGAGCCACAGGTGCTGTTGCTGGACGAGCCCTTTGGAGCCCTCGACGCCAAAGTCCGCAAGGAACTGCGCGACTGGCTGCGGCGGTTGCACGACCAGATGCATGTCACCTCGATCTTCGTCACCCACGACCAGGAGGAGGCGATGGAGGTGGCCGATCAGATCGTCGTCGTCAACAAGGGCCGCATCGAGCAAGTGGGTTCTGCCCAGGAGATCTACAACACCCCGGCCACCCCTTTTGTGATGAGCTTCGTCGGTCCGGTCAACGTCCTCAAGCCCAACAACCCGCTGGTCAAACACCTGCCGCCTCAGCACACCAGCGAAAAGGGCGAAGTTTTCATTCGCCCCCACGACGTGGTTATCTTGCCGCACCAGGAGTCAGACTCGCTGCCTGCCGAAGTCAACCGGATCACCCATCTGGGATGGGATATCGTAATCGACCTCAGCCTCGATTCTGAGAATGCTGTGGCCGTGCATCTGACGCGCGAGGACTTCCGGCAACTCGAAGGCCAGCTCGGTGAACTGGAAGTGGGCCAGCAGGTCAACATCCGCCCCCGCGAGGCGCGCGCCTTTGCCCAGAGCGTAATCTAGGCCACGGGTATCAGAGGTTCTGCACCTCGTCCGGATTCAGTCCTACCGGCCCCCGCGAAGGCGGCGTCGAACCGGAAGTTGAGACGGTGGTATCGCGGTCGCGAACGACGGTGTTCGTCGAGGTAAGTGGACCCAGGTCAGCGCCGTTGCGCTGCAGGATTTCGCCGGCGCGATCGGCGTTCAAGGCCGCATCGACGACCAGCAGGATCCGGTTTGCCTCGTAGCCCTGCTCGTAGTAGCGGGCCTGTTCTTCTGTAAAGCCCAACCGCACCAGCGTCGAGTAGACGATGTTGGCGACTCCCCGACCGCGCGGCAGCAGCCGGGCCACCCCCTCGACGAAACTGCCCTCGAACTTGCCCATTGCGGTCTGCTTGTTGAGCGGTTCTGCTTCTGTCTCTTTGACCAGGTCGTCCTGCTCGTGGCGATCGAGCACCGCCACCATGATCTGCTCGTCGCTGAAACCTGCTCTTGTGAGTTCTTCGATCGCCCGGCGGGTCGAATCTTCGTCGGCAAAAAGCCCGGCGATCGTGCTGCCCACCGCGAGGCCCTGGTTATCCGAAATCGGGTAAGGACCATTACCAGTCACGTTCATAAGCATCCTCTCAAATGATCTCGCCCCGCCAGATCGTTCCACTCGCCGGTCAGGGCTACAGTGCCAGTCTCGCAACCTCGAGCGCTCCAGTCACCATTCGCAGGTAGAACTGTCTTCTCTCTCTGCGGTCGGATTTGTAGACGACAGTTCCTGCTAAGTAGGGTCCGGGGGAGCGTCTACCGGCTACAGGGCAAATGCGGTTAAGCTTGAAGGATGACCGATAGGGCTGTCACCGCCTGCAGCCTTCGTTTAGCGAGTGCCTTCTATGCCAGAACCTACCATCGACCGTGAGTTGGACCTGCTGACCGCCTGGAACAGTGCTACCGACTCACCGGTCGCCGCACGCGCCGATAGTAAAAGTATCTTTGATTATACAGACAGCTTTGCAGCTCGCCACATCGGACCGGACCAGGGGGACGTGGAGGCCATGCTGGCTGCGCTGGGTTGCCGGTCGCTCGATGAACTGATCGACCGGGCGGTGCCCGCCGACATTCGCCTCTCATCGCCGTTGCGGCTACCGGCGGGCAAAAGCGAGTACGAGGTGTTGGAGTGGTTGCGGGCGATTGCCGCTCAAAATCAGATCTATCGCTCGTTCATCGGCATGGGCTACGCCGATTGCATCACCCCGGCGGTGATCCAGCGCAACGTCCTCGAAAATCCCGGCTGGTACACCCAGTACACGCCCTACCAGGCGGAGATCGCCCAGGGGCGGCTTGAGGCGCTGCTCAATTTTCAGACGATGGTGATCGATCTCACCGCTCTTGAGATTGCCAACGCCTCGCTGCTCGATGAGGCCACCGCCGCCGCCGAGGCGATGACGATGAGTTTTGGCCTCAAGGCAAAGGGCGGCAGCAGGTGCTTTTTTGTCTCCCGCGAGTGCCATCCCCAGACGATCGCCGTCGTCCGCACCCGCGCCCTGCCGCTGGAGATCGAGGTCGTCGTGGGCGATCATCGCGAGTTTGACTTTGCAGCCCAGCCCTGCTTCGGAGCCCTGTTGCAGTACCCGGCAAGCGACGGAGCGCTCTACGACTACCGCCCCTTCGTCGAGGCGGCCCACCGGGCGGGAGCCCTGGTCACTGTCGCCGCCGACCTGCTCAGCCTCACCCTGCTCACCCCGCCCGGCGAGTGGGGAGCCGACATCGCCGTGGGCAATACCCAGCGCTTTGGGGTGCCCTTAGGCTACGGCGGTCCCCACGCCGCTTACTTTGCCACCCGCGACCGCTTCAAGCGCCAGCTCCCAGGCCGGATTGTCGGGGTCTCGACAGATAGCCACGGCCAGCCCGCCCTGCGCCTGGCCCTTCAGACCCGCGAGCAGCACATCCGCCGCGACAAGGCGACCAGCAACATCTGCACCGCCCAGGTACTGCTGGCGGTGATCGCCGGTTTCTACGCCGTCTACCACGGTCCGGAGGGCTTGCGCCGGATCGCAGGCCGCATTCATCGCCTGACGGGCATTCTGGCCCGTGGCCTGGAGCGCCTGGGCTACCGGCTGGGTTCGCAGGCGTACTTCGACACCCTGCGCGTCGAACTCGACGATGCAGCGAGCCTGCGGCAGCTCATCGAGCGGGCGGAGGCGCGCAAAATTAACCTGCGCCCGATTGAATCTACGGCTCTGGGCATCTCCCTCGATGAAACCACGGCTCTTGCCGATCTCGAAGCGCTCTTCGAGATCTTTGCCCTCGACCGGCCACTGCCTTTTGGACTCGAAGATCTAAGTGCCCACCAGGCCATCCTGCCCGCCGCATTCGTGCGCCAGAGTGACTTTCTTACGCACCCGGTCTTCCAGCGCTACCACTCCGAGACCGAGCTGTTGCGCTACATGCACCGGCTGGAGAGCCGGGATCTCGCCCTCAACACGTCGATGATCCCCCTCGGCTCCTGCACGATGAAGCTCAACGCCACCGCCGAGATGCTACCTGTGACCTGGCCGGAATTTGGCAAACTCCATCCCTTTGCGCCCCTCTCCCAGGCGCGGGGCTACCAGATTCTCTTCGAGCAACTGGAGGCTGCTCTGGCTGAAATCACCGGTTTTGCTGCAATCTCGCTGCAGCCCAACGCCGGTTCCCAGGGCGAATACACCGGCTTGCTCGTCATTTGCGCCTATCACCGGAGCCGGGGAGAAGCCCACCGCGACATCTGTCTGATTCCTCAGTCGGCCCACGGCACCAATCCCGCCTCGGCGGTGATGGCGGGCCTCAAGGTGGTGCCGGTTGCCTGCGACGAAGAAGGCAACATCGATCTAGCCGACCTGCGCGCCAAAGTCCAGGCCCACGGCGAGCGGCTGGCGGCGTTGATGGTCACCTATCCTTCGACCCACGGTGTCTTCGAGTCGTCCATCGTCTCGATCTGTGAGATCGTCCACGGGAGCGGCGGCCAAGTCTACATGGACGGTGCCAACCTCAACGCTCAGGTGGGCCTGTGCCGTCCCGGCGACTACGGCGCGGATGTCTGTCACCTCAACTTGCACAAGACCTTCTGCATTCCCCACGGCGGCGGCGGCCCCGGCATGGGACCGATCGGCGTCGCCTCTCACCTGGTGCCGTTCTTGCCTGGCCATCCGGTGATCGAGCAGGTGGGTGGTCCCTCCGGCATCGGTGCTGTCGCCGCTGCGCCCTGGGGCAGCGCCAGCATTCTTACGATTTCCTGGGTCTACATCGCCCTGATGGGGGGCAGCGGACTTACCGAAGCGACGCGAGTCGCGATCCTCAACGCCAACTACATCGCCCACCGCCTCGCTCCCTACTACCCGGTGCTCTACCGGGGCGAAAGCGGTCTGGTGGCCCACGAGTGCATCCTCGATCTGCGCAAGCTCAAGACGAGCGCCACCATCGAAGTCGAAGATGTTGCCAAGCGCCTCATGGACTATGGCTTCCACGCACCGACCGTCTCCTGGCCGGTGGCAGGCACGATCATGATCGAGCCTACCGAGAGCGAATCGAAAGCCGAACTCGACCGCTTCTGCGACGCTCTGATTGCGATCCGCCACGAGATCGCTGCCATCGAAGACCGTCAAGCCGATCGAGCCGACAACCTGCTCAAGAACGCTCCCCACACTGCCCTCTGCCTGCTCGCCGCCGAATGGCCCCACAGCTACAGCCGCATCGAGGCCGCCTATCCTGCTCCCTGGACCCGCGAGCACAAGTTCTGGCCAGTGGTGGGCCGCATCGACAACGCCGCCGGGGACCGCAACCTGGTCTGCTCCTGCCTGCCGATGGATGCCTACGGCGAGTGAGTCACTGTCTAAACAACAAACTGAGTAGACAAAGCTCAGCAAGCATGAGGTTTTGGGCTGGTTGTTCTTTTGCTTTTTTGAGTACTTCTAAAACGGTCCCCACCCCTCCACACCCCCCCTGCCCCCCCCTCTCCTCCCCTGCCCCGCCGGGCAGAGGAGAAGAGATACGGTATTGAGAGTCAAGCAGCCTCCTCCTTTCTTCTCTTCCTCCGCCCTACTGCAAGCAAACCAACCTGCCGTGCTCTGCATCGAAAGGCGTGTCTGTTTTCACAACCGCCCAGGCAATGTGTAAGAGTTTGCGAGCCGCAGCGCAAAGCGCTACCTTTGCCGGTTTACCGGCTGCTCGTAGCCGCTGGTAAAAGCTTTTAATCTGCTGATTGCAGCGGATCGCACTCAAGCTCGCCATATACAGCGCCGTGCGTAAGCGGGCATTGCCTGCATGGCCGATGCGCTCTGGTCTATGAAGGCTGGTGCCGCTACGGTGGGAGCGGGGAGCGAGACCCGCGTAGGCCACCGCCGCTTCCACCGTTGCACAGCAGCCGAAGTTGAGGGTACTCACCAACACCCACCCAGCGGTGACAGACCCAATGCCTTTGATAGTGCGCAGCTTGGTTGCAGCTTGATGCCAAAGCGAGTCTTGGGCGAGCAGCGCTTCTAGCTGAGCTTCCATCTGCGCAATCTGCTCATCGAAGGTGTGGCTCAACTGCTCCAGACTCGCTTGTACCGCCGCCACCACCAACGGAAATTGCCGCAGAGCGTGCAACTGGTTGTGCAGTTGTTGGCGTTGCTGCAGCAAGGCATCGCGATGCTGCAGGCGCTGTTGGAGTTGGTAATAAATCTCAGGCGGCGGCTGCCAAAGACCAGGTTGCAGGGCGGCAGCGAGTTGGGCAAGCGTCTGGGCATCAAGCGCATCGCTTTTGGAACGCTTGAGCAGTGCCCTGGCAAAGTAATGAGACTGAGCGGGGTTGACCACACTGACGGCAAAACCTTTGAGCGCCAGAAATGTGGCCAGTCGCATCCAGTAGGAGCCTGTGGCTTCGATGACCACTAACACCTCAGCGGCGGTGGGACAGACGGCGAGTAAGCGTTCGGCCAATTGGCAGTGTCCTTCGGGGGTTTGGGGCAGTGTGATGGCAGCGGTAGGCTTTGCGTGGGTGAGCAGCCAGGCGGCAGTGACAGTGAGTGCCGCCACATCAATACCGACAAATAGCTGATAGTCGTTTTGTGAACCGTCTCGCTGCATGAGTGTCTCCAGTTGAAGCTTCAGAGGAGGTAGGCAAGTTCCGCAGGACGGCAAAAGTCTAGCCTCGTGATACGTGGTCAGTGCCACTCGATACGGTTCAGCTTTGCCGGTCCTTGATAGCGGGGGACAATCTCTTCCACGCGGTCAAAGCCGCAAGGGGGGGCACAGTCCTCACCGCTACCTTGGAACCAATAGCAATATACGAGGGGGGGTTCACTGTAACTGGGCTGCAGGTGGGATGGGTGAGGTCCTACCAAATCGTGATAGTGATGCGCGGTTCGCACATTCGAGGGTGCAGGCGAGGCAGGAGTTTGGTCGAGAATCGAAACCGCGCAAGTATTGGCCAACTTGGTATGACTTCTCGTGCATAGCGAAGGCGTCAAAGTCGGGGGGGAGGGTGAGGGGGACACGGGTGCCCCCCTCACGCGGGGCGGGGGGTTTGGGGGGAGGGCGCGAAGGGCCCCTCCCCCCGATGGTTTTGTTTCCTCAAAGCAGCTCAACCCAGAGAACCCCTCCCCCGACGGCTTTTGTCTTTTATTTCTAAAAACCCAGAGAACTCCCCAACTGCCGACTGCGCCAGTAGCCCACCGCAATGACGAACCCGAGTCCAACCAGAGCAGCGAGGCTTTCGAGGCCAAAACCGAGGGCGGCTCGAAAACCAAGAAAGCCCCAGCCCAGCCAGCAGAACCCTTCCAGCAAACTCAAGACGATATCGCCGCGCCGCTGCCGCTGTTGAAAAAGCTCCGCCAGCGGAACGGGCCGCGAGTTCCAGAGTCTGAGGACAGCAGCACTCACGGTGGCCGCCCCAAAGATGGCGAGGGCAAAAAACCACGGCTCCCCCCGAACAACCAGCAGCAAAAAGAGCGGCAAAAAGAGCAGCCAGACGGGGATCAAGGCCGCCAGCAGTTTAAGGCGGCGCAGGGAAGCGGACGAATTGGGGGAGGATTTGAGCAAGTCAGGAGCCTGCTCGCCCGCCACACAGATACTGGTGAGGGTGGCCGCCAGTGCGCCCCCTGCTACTGCGCCAATCGTCGCCACCAGGCCCGTGTAGCCAAAAAGCAACCGACGGTTGTCCTGCAACAGCAGCACGACCGCCGGGATCACAAACAGCACCTGCAAAAAGGTGCGGGAGAGCAGATAGGGATTGCGCCGGATAATCCGCCATTCTTTGAGCAAAACCACCCAGCTAAGGCCGGAGCGAAAGCGCAGCACCGAGGGCCGTTTGCGCGGCTTCTGGCTCACCAGGGCCGTCTGCTGGGTACCGCTTACGAAGGTGCGGTGCAGCGCCCCGACGGTGAACCAGGCCAGGCTCGCGCTCACTACCAGCGTCAACAGCACCGAGAGCGGATCGAAGAAGATCGCCCTGGCTGGAAACCACAGCCAGCTGTCACTGCCCAGGGGTGCCCCGCGCGCAAAAAGAAACTGAAAGCGAATCAGGACGGCAGCCAGACTGGCGTCGGTGCCCCTGAGCAAATTGGGCAACTGCGAGAGTAAAAAGAGTGTGCCCGAGAGAATGGCCGTCAACACCTGGACCAGGCTGCGGGCCCGCGCCGCTCCCAACAGGCGCACCAGCCAGAGGGTCAACAGCATCGCCAGACTCGCCGTCCCAAGCGACAGCCCGACTGCCGCCGGAAAAAGCCCCAGCAGGCGGGGAACGCCAATAATCACAGCGAGTCCACCGAGGGGCACGACCACCAGGCAGCAGCCCAAAAACCCCTCAAAAGCCACACTTAAAAGCCGGGAGGCAAAGATCACCTTGCTGTCGATGGGGGAGCTGATGAGCAGATCGAGATCGCCCCGGTCAAAAAGAGCGACGATGCTCTGCTCCACCGCCTGATAAAAGGTGTAAAAAAAACCGACAAACCAGATGGCGACGGCAATCCAGATCGCTGCTTCAGGAAGGGTACTCGCTTCGAGGGTCTGGCGGATGCTTGCAAGAATATTCCACAAAAAAACCACCAGTGCCAGCGCTGCCACGACCAGCACCACCAGCCAGATTCGGGTGGAGCGCTCAGCGCTCAGTTCGCGCCACCAGAGGCGCAGTTCATGGCGCAACAGCCAGGGCAGCGTGCCGACCTGCATTACGGTTCCCATTCGCCCGCGTCCTGATTCTGGGTAAGATCCAGAAAAATCGATTCGAGCGTGCCGCCCGCTTCTCCTGCCTGGACCCGCAGCTCGTCGAGAGTGCCCTCGGCCACCAATTTTCCGCGATCGATGATCCCGATGCGCTGGGCCAGGCGCTCGGCAATTTCCATGATGTGGGTGGTGAGGATCACAGTATTGCCCTGCCGGACGTACTGCACCAGCATGTCCTTGACCAGCCGGGCCGCCGCCGCATCCAGACCGGTGAGCGGTTCATCGAGGATGATGAGCCGGGGCTGGTGGATGAACGCTCCGGCCAGAGCCAGCTTCTGCTTCATCCCCCGCGAAAAAGTTTCGCTCAGCTGGGCGCGCACTTCCCATAGTTGCAACTGCTTGAGCAATTCTGTTGCCCTGCCCTCGGCCTCACCGGCAGACATCCCCCAGAGTCCGGCGACAAATTCGAGATACTCGATCGGGCTGAGCTTGCCATAGAGCAGCGGGTCGTCGGGCAGGTAGGCGAGCAGCCGCCTGGCCTCTGTACCGGCGCGGATGGTGCTGTGCCCGAGGATAAGCGCGTCGCCGCTGTCGGGCTGCAACAGACCCGCGACCATCCGGAGGGTCGTCGTCTTCCCGGCACCGTTCGGCCCGAGCAGGGCGTAGAACGAACCCTGGGCAATGGTCAGATTCAGCCCATCGACGGCCTGACGGGCACCGTAGCGCTTGCTGAGAAAGACCAGTTCCAGGGCCGCTGTCATGTCTTTTTCACCGTCGCATTCACTTTACCTTACAACCCCACTGCGGCAGCCCGCCGGGGCGCGGCTCAGGGTACGGGCGTAGAGCCGTCTGAACTCCCGCTCGAAGTGGGCCGCCACCAGAGCGCTATCGACGATGAGAAAGCTCTCGTCGTTGCGCGCATCGGCTGCTGCCGACCAGTTGTGGGAGCCGGTAAGCACTATCTGGCCATCGATGACGGCGAACTTGTGGTGGAGCTTGTCGCCTCGGGGAATGAGGGCGACGCCCACGGCGTTTGCTTCTGAGCACCGGCCCGCCCGCCAGAAACTTTGTCCCAGACTGTAGCTTCGATCGGCGAAACCCGGATCGAGGGTGCCGCGCACCCGGACGCCCCGAGCGATGGCCCGGTGCAGAGCCTGAGCAATTTCAGGTGAGCTGAAGACGAAGAGGGCAAAATCGACCGTTCGCCGCGCCCGGTCGATGGCGCGCACGATCTGGGCGTTGATGCCGGTGGTGCTGTCGTCGGGGCCGAACTGCACGCCCACCGCCCCAGCGCCCACCTCGACTGTCCGGAGGGGCCGTACCGGCTTGGCGCGGCCAAAGCGGCTATCTGCCGCCCCACCCGGACCGTCTCCCCACATCAGGGCAAATTCTTCGGCAAACAGAGCGGCGACGGCGGGGCTGGCAATCACCAGCAGATGGTTGACGTTGCCCAGGGTGGCCGGGTCGTCCGCATCGCCGTGGGTGTCGCTCGCTGTAAAGTTGGTCGAACCTGTCACCACGCGCTCGCCATCGATGACGACGAACTTGTGGTGCATGATGCCGCTACCCCGCGTGCCTCCGGCGGTGTCGTCGATCCTGGCGATACCGGCGTTGTTCAAGATCGTGAGCGGGTCGCGCCGCTGCAGCTCGCCGTAATCGATCCGCTTATCGCCGTTTTGATCGACCGAGTGGTACCAGCGGCTGTAGGCGGCCCGGTCGGTGGCTTTGAGCTGAGTCGAAAAGGCGACGGCAGCAAAGTCGCGGTTGTAGGTGTGCTCGAAGATGACGCGCACCGTCACGCCTCGGGCCGCACAGTCGGCCAGAGCCAGGGCAATACCCGGTAAATCCAGTTCGTGGATGGCCAGATCGACGCTGCTTCTGGCCTGACGCAACTGGGCGACAATCTGGGCTTCGAGGTCGTCGCCGTAGCGCTCCAGGCCGCGATAGTCGGTATAGCGGTGGCTGTGGGCCTGGTTAAAGTAGACCCGGATGAGCGGGTGCTGGGGCAGGGCGGCTTCTAGAGGTGCTTCTAAGCCCGGCGGCACCAGCGGTACCACCGGCTGCCAGCGCCACCAGAGCGCGGCGAGCACCGCTATTGCAAAGCACCAGTAAAAAGCTTTTGGGGCGAGCGGCACAGGCTGAATTCCGGTTGCGAGCCGCCCCCAGTATCACCAGCCTGTCATTCTCGCCTCCAGGCAACGCTGGGGGCACCGGGCCCACTCGCTGCCGCACGTCCGGTAAGACCCAGCTAACTGTCCGTCCAGACAATCAGGCGAATCGGGGTGGGGTTGTAGCCGTTGCAGGGGTTGTTCATCTGCGGACAGTTAGAGATCACCACCAGCACGTCCGTCTCGGCGATGAGATCGACCGTACTGCCGGGATCGGAGATGCCGTCTACGATCTCAAGGCTGCCCTCGGGCGTGACCGGCACGTTCATAAAAAAGTTGATGTTGCTCACCAGGTCGCGCTTGCCCAGGCCGTACCAGCCCAGGGCGGTCAGAAAATTTTCGACGCAGGCGTGCTGCCATTTTTTGTCGAGGCCGAAGCGCACGGAGTTGCTCTCACAGCTGCAGGCACCGCCGGAGGTGTCGTGGCGGCCAACGCTGTCGGCGACGATCCTCATCAGCACATTGCCGTCGCTGGAGTAGAGCTTGCTGCCGGTGGTCAAAAAGATGTTGTTCTGGGCGCGGATCGTATCGGGGGCGCTGTAGCGCTCGGCGTAGTCGTGGGCGTTGTAGACCAGAAAATCGACCGCCTGGTTGCCCCCCAGATCGACGATCCTGAGGGTCTGGCCTTTCTCGACGACGTGCGCCCAGGGCTTTCGGGCCGGGAGAACCTCGTCGTAGACGATCCGGCCCGGATCGATACCTGTAAGAGCAGTAGCCACCATCGTCTGAACCTCCTCTAACCCACAAAAAGTGCGTCCGTATTCTCAAAGCCGCGCCTAGCTTCCGCTGAGCCGGTCCGGCACAGGTCCTCCGGGCCGGGCGGGGGTGAATCCCAGACAGTGACGCGGATCGCCCCTGGCCCGTAGCTGGAACTCGGATCGAGGGGATGGGGGCAGTTGGCCAGCACAGCGAGCACGTTCATCTCGGCGCGCAGATCGATAAAGGCCCCCGCTCTGGAGGCACCTTCTTTCCAGCTCAAACCGCCGTCCGCCTCGACGACGACGTGGGCAAACAGGTTGAAATTAGGAGCGATGTCCTTTTTACCGAGGTCGCGCTTGGCGAGGGCCAGCAAAAAATTGTCGCGGGCGTTCGGGTAGTCCCCTTCGCCGTACTTTGCCCGGTTGGTGGCCCGGTTGCTGCACCCGCCCAGGGTGTCGTGGTAACGGGCAGTGTCTTCGGTGATCGAAAAGAGCACCCGGCCCATGTCCGAGTAGAGGACGGACCCTTTGCTCATGAAGATCCGAAACTGGATCTTGGTGGTGTCGGCGGCGTTGTAGCGCTCGATCGGGTTGTCGGCGTTGTAGGCGAGCAGGGCCACGCCCCGCGAGCCCTCTAGATCTGTCACCCGCAGGGTCGTCCCCCGCCGGATCACCCGCGACCAGTAAGCGCCTCCCGGTACCACCTCTTCCCAGATCACCCGCACTGGCTCTGTATGCTCGGACATGCTGTGCTCCCAACTGCTGCCATCAAGGATAGGTAAGCCCTCCTGGGGGGAATTGATGTAGCAATAGCTACATCCTGCCCATCCCCAGGCGCGCAAGATGGGCGGGCACAGCAGGAAGTATACCGTGCCCATCGATCGCCCCTTCAGCCTGGATCTGCAGTCTCTTGGCAAGCTTTACCGGACAGGAACGGTGCGACCGGAGGCAGTGATCGATCGAGTCTACAGGCAGATCGAGGGCTACGCCGACCCGGCTTTGTGGATCACGCTTTTGCCCCACGAGCAGGTGCGCGCGAGCGCGCAGGCACTGGCCCAGAGCGATCCGGCCACTTTGCCTCTCTACGGCGTTCCCTTTGCGATCAAGGACAACCTGGACCTGGCCGGGGTGCCCACCACCGCCGGTTGCCCAGAATTTGCTTACCTGCCGGAGCGATCGGCTACCGTCGTCGAGCGGCTGTGCGCCGCCGGAGCGATCCCGGTGGGCAAGGTGAACCTCGATCAGTTCGCGACCGGCCTGGTGGGGGTGCGATCACCCTACGGCGTCTGCCGCAATCCCTTCGACGAGCGCTACATCGCTGGGGGTTCCAGCGCCGGCTCGGCGGTGGCGGTGGCAGCCGGGATGGTGAGCTTTGCCCTGGGCAGCGACACGGCGGGTTCCGGGCGGGTACCGGCAGCATTTAATAACCTCGTTGGCCTCAAACCCAGCCGGGGGCTCGTGAGTACGCGCGGCCTGGTTCCGGCGGTGCGCAGCCTCGATTGCGTCTCGATCTTTGCGCTCACCTGCGCCGATGCGGCGACGATCCTGCAGGTAGGGGCGGCCTACGATCCCGCCGATCCGTTCTCGCGCCGCCCCCAGGTGCGCCCGGTGCCGCCCATCGCCGGTCTGCGGGTCGGGGTTCCCGAGCCGGAGGCGCTGCAATTTTTTGGCGACACCCAGGCCGAGCAACTTTACCGGCAGAACCTCACGCGTCTGGAAGCGCTCGGTTGCCGGATCGTCGGTATTCATTTTCAAGACTTTGCCGAGGCGGCCCACCTGCTCTACGGCGGGCCGTGGGTGGCGGAGCGGCTGGCGGCAGTGGGGGGTTTTATCGCCCGTCACCCCGAGGCGGTCCATCCGGTGGTGCGCGAGATCATCGCCGGTGCCGCCCGCTACGACGCCGTTTCTGCCTACCGGGCGACTTATGCTCTCGCCGAATTGCGCCGCCGGGTCGAAGCGCAGTGGCAGGCGATGGACGTTCTGGTTCTCCCCACCACCGGCACGATCTACACGATCGCCGAAGTCGAGGCGGAGCCTGTCGCCCTCAACAGCAACCTGGGCTTTTACACCAACTTCGCCAACCTGCTCGATCTGTGCGCCGTATCGGTGCCGGGCGGCTTCAACGACCGGGGTCTGCCCACGGGGGTGAGCCTGTTTGCTCCCGCTTTTTCTGAAACGCTGCTCTGCCGCCTGGGTGCCGCTCTGCACGCCGCGTTGCCCGCTGCCACCCTGGGGGCGACGGGTATAGCGCTGCCGCCAGGGCCGGAGCCTTTTGCGGACGCCCTGCCAGCCGCAGGCGATCACGTCTCGATCGCCGTGGTCGGCGCACACCTGAGCGGCCAGCCCCTCAACTACCAGCTCACCGAGTTGGGCGGCAAGCTTGTGCGCGCCTGCCGCACCGCTCCCTGCTACCGGCTCTACGCGCTTACCAAAGAAAAAATACCGAAGCCCGGCCTCCTCCGCCAGGAGGAAGGCGACGGCTTTGCGATTGCCCTCGAAGTCTGGCAGTTGCCCGTCGCCGGGTTTGGCCGCTTCGTCGCCAATATTCCGCCCCCCCTTGGGATCGGCACCCTGATGCTCGAAGACGGCGAGTTGGTCAAAGGTTTTTTATGCGAAGCCTGGGCAGTCAGAGGCGAGCCGGATATCTCCCACCTGGGCGGCTGGCTTGCGTACCTTAAAAGCTGAGCCAGCCTCGATTTCTGCCAGAATTTAACAAACGTCCCTGGAGTTCAGCCAGTGGCCACGCTGTCTACAAGGCTTTTTACGCGCCAGGAATACCACCGAATCCTCGCAGCCGGGATACTCGGTCCGGACGAAAACATCGAACTGCTGGAAGGACAGATCCTCTCTATGCCTCCTCAGGGACCATTACACGCCGCCGTGGTGCGGCGGCTCCTGCAGGCGCTTTTGGCCCTGGGCTACCCGCTCGGACAGCTCATCAGCGAACAGCCGATTGCCCTGGAGGACAACAGTGAACCGGTTCCAGATGTGTTTCTGGTCGAACCGGATCCGGCTGGATTGGACTACGAGGATGGTCATCCGACAGCGGAGCGAGTGTTACTTGTCGCAGAAGTCTCCGCTTCGACCCTGAATCTGGATCTTTCTACAAAAGCGCGTGCCTACGCCAGGGCTGGTATCCCTGTTTATTGGGTGATCGATGTCGAGGCTGCCCGGCTCTTTGAGCACACCCAGCCGACTGCCGGGGTGTACCAGAGCGTCGTCCTCCACGACCGCGCTGCTACCGTTAGTCTGCCCAACGGTGCCGGACTCGAAGTGGGTCAGCTCTTTCGACGTTAAGCAAACCTGAGTTCGAGGGGGCGATTCTTTTTAAACCACTGGTGCCTGTAGGACTGGGCCTGACACGGCTGCCCTTGACCATTGCCAGGTATTTAGATAAACTTCTAATTAGATATTTATCTAATTAGAGAGATGGAGCGCACGGAGTTTCAGGTATTGCTCGATTTTTTCAAGGCTCTGGCGAACGAGAGCCGCCTGAAGATGGCGGGGTTGTTGTCCACTCGGGAGCACAGTGTCGAAGAACTGGCGGTTCTGCTGCGCTTGAAGGAGCCGACCGTCTCGCACCACCTGGCCGTCCTCAAGGGGGCGCGGCTCGTGCAGATGCGCGCCGAGGGCAACACCCACTGGTATCGCCTCGATCCCGAGGTGCTGCAGACGATGAGTCAGGTGTACTTGAGCCCCACTCGCGTGAGTGAACTGGCTCCGCAGGTGATGGAGGATGCCTGGGAGTGCAAGATTCTCACCAACTTCTTCGACGGTCAGCGACTCAAAGAAATTCCCGCCAGCCGCAAAAAGCGCTGGGTCATCCTCAAGTGGCTGGCGCAGCGCTTCGAGCCGGATGTCGCCTACGCGGAGGCCCAGGTCAACGAAACGCTCAAACGCCACCACCCCGACTGCGCCACCCTGCGCCGCGAACTGATCGGTTATCGGATGATGGAGCGCGAGCAGGGCATCTACCGATTGCTGCCCGAGGAGCAGTGGCAGCCGGCTTGACCCTGGGCTGCCGACGGCTCGTTTTTATTTCCAGCGCTGGAGGACAGAGCGCAGGCTTTCGAGACGAATTGGCTTGCACAGGTAGTCGTCCATACCGGCGGCAAAGCAGCTGTCGTGGTCTGCAGGCTGGCTGCTGGTGGTCATGGCGATGATCCGGGGCGCAGCAGGGAGGTCCCACTCGCGCCGGATCTGGCGGGCAGTTTCAAGCCCGTCCAGTTCAGGCATCTGCACGTCCATCAGCACGATGTCGTAGTGCTGTTCGCGCAGGGCAGTGAGCACCTGGCGGCCATCGCCGACGGCGTCGGCTTGATAACCCAGCCGCTTTAATAGTTGCAGGGCGACCCGGCGGCTGGTTGGGCTGTCTTCGGCAAGCAGAATCCGGGGAATAGGGGACCGCTGGTGAGATGGCTCCGTCGCCTGCAGCGGCAATAGAGGCAGGGTAAAGCTAAAGGTCGAACCGACCCCCGGTTCGCTCTCCACCCAGATCTGGCCACCCATCAGTGCGACGAGGCGCTTGCAGATGGCAAGGCCGAGGCCGGAGCCGCCGGAGCGCCCTGGGGAGGTGTCGAGCTGGCTGAAGGCGACGAAGAGCTGGTCGATTTGCTGGGCGGGGATACCGATGCCGCTGTCGCAGCAGCGAAAGAGCAGTTCAGCTTTCTGGAGGCTGACCGTCAGACAGACTTTGCCTGCAAACGTAAATTTGATCGCGTTGCCCAGCAAGTTGATCAGCACCTGCTGCACGCGCACGGCGTCGCCGGGGATGATCTCAGGTACGGCTTCGTCGATCTGACAGGTGAGCTGGAGGGATTTTTCCTGGGCTTTGGGCATGAGCAGATCGCGCACGCGCCCAATGCAGGTGCGCAGGTTGAAGGGGCTGGACTGCAGTTCCAGCCGTCCGGATTCGATCTTTGAAAAATCGAGGATGTCGCCGATGATCGCAAGCAACGTCTCACCGCTGCTGTGGATGGTTTCGAGGGTCTCGCGCTGCTCGGCGTCGAGGCGGCTGTCGAAGAGCATCAGGCTGGTAAGGCCGATGATGCCGCCCAGGGGGGTGCGCAGTTCGTGGCTCACCATCGTCAGAAACTGCGACTTGGCCTGATTGGCCGCCTCCGCCGCTTCCTTGGCCGCCTCCAGTTGCCTTTGAAAGCGCTTGCGCTCGCTGATGTCGCGCACCAGAGCAAGAAAACCGAAGCTCTGCCCCGGCACCAGCCGCACCTCGAACTGGTGGGTCGTGCCGTCGGGCAGGTCGATCTCGTGCTCGAACCACTGGGGCCGACCGGTACTGTCGGCAGCGCCCATCGCCTCACTCAGCGCCCGGAGTAAATCCGGCGGCAGCACGTCCTGTGCTTTTTTGCCCACGAGGTTCGCGGGCAAAAAGGCCATTGCCTTGAGGCAATCGGCCTTGTACTCGACGAAGGTGCCGTCTCGATCGAGCTGAAACATCAAATCGGGGATCGCTTCGAGAATGGCGCGATTTTTGGCTTCGCTCTTGCGCAGGGCTTCCTCGGTGGATTTGCGGCTGGAGATGTCTTCAAAGATGAACGAGAAGAGGGAGCGGCCATCGCCCGCCGGCAGGGGAAAGACCGTCCCCGACAGCCAGCGGCCCTGATCGCCCAGCGTCTCAAATTGCAGCGGCTGACCGAGGCGGCCACTCTCGCTGTAGCGCTCAAAAGATTCGCGGATGCTGGCAGGAGGGATGCCAAAGTGGCTGGCCCGCCGCTGCTGCAACTGTTGGGCGCTCGTACCAAGATAGGCGGCGGTCGCAGCGTTGCCGCTCAGCATCAAAATGTCGTCTTCGAGCAGTTCGACGATGCCCATCATCAGGGGGGCGCTTTCATAAAAGTTGCGCAAGATCGCTTCTTGTTCGAGCGGTTCCTCCGGCAGTGCGCCGCAGAGGCTGGCCGGGGTGATCACTCCCTGGGGCTGGCCGTTCTCATCGATCACCGCCAGACAGGCTGTTTTGCTCTGCTTGAGCTGCCAGTGCAACCCGGCAAGATCCGGCAGTTGGGCGGCACGCAGCACAGGACACGCCTGGGCACGAACAGCCCGATCGCGATCAAAGTCGCCCCCCGCCACCAGATCCAGCAGATCGCGGCTATTGAAAAGTTCGACGGTCCTGCCTGGCTGCCAGATAAGCGCCTGTTCGCAGCCTGTGGCCCGCATCCGCTCGATCACTTCGCCGAGGGGCGTCTCAGGCGGCACAACCGGCACGGGCAAAATCGGATCGAAGGAATGGACCATCTGAAAGAGCGGTAGGGCACTGGAGGAAAACGTGCTTCCAGCATAGATATCGGCTGCACCAGCGCAAGGTGAAGCTCCGATGAAGTCTTGCTACAGCCAGGCTGGGGCGCGCTTGAGCACCTCGGAATAGAGGCGCTCGAGGGCCCGGATATTGGCGCTGAGGGTATAGCGCTCGATCACCCGCGCCCGCGCTTTTTGACCGAGCAGGGCGGTAAATTCTGGCTGCTCGCTGAGCACCGGCAGCAGCGTCCGCAGCTCGGAGCGCACCCGCAGGGGATTGACCAGAATGCCCGCACCGCCTGAGAGCACCTCGCCGTCGGCACCGACGTCGGTGGCGACGCAGGCGGTGCCGCAGGCCATCGCTTCTAAAAGCGAGATCGAAAGTCCCTCGACCAGCGAAGGCAGGACAAAAACATCCGCCCCCCGCAGAATCTCGATGCGGCGCTGTTCGGAGGCGACGAAGCCCAGCCAGCGCACCCCCTCCTCCAGGCCATAAAAGCCCTGGAGGTTGCTTTTGAGCGGCCCGTCGCCGATGATCGCAAGCCGGGCTCCGAGTAGCGCCATGCCCGCCTGTTTCCAGGCTTTGAGCAGTTGTTCGACGTTCTTTTCGATCGTGAGCCGCCCCATATAGACGAACAGCCGCTTGGCGCGCAGGTCGGCTTTGATCCGCGAGTAGCTGGGGCTGTAGCGGCTGGTATCGACGCCGTTGGGGATGACGGCGATCCGTCTTTCTGGCACACCGAGGCGGATGAGCAAATCTTTTTGGGCCTGCGAGAAGATGATCACCCGGTCGTAGTTGGCCAGGGTCGAGGCGTACCACTGGTACATCAGGTACTGGGTGTTGGCAGCAAAGTTGCGGCGGCGGCGGTCGAAGGCGGGATGAAAAGTCGCCACCAGCGGCAGTCCCAGCTCTTCGCAAATTTCTGGCAGGGCAAAATCGAGGGTAGACAGTGACAGGCTGGCGTGGACGAGATCGGGCTTCAGTTCGCGCAGCGATTCGACGAGCACCTTGCGCGCTCTGAGCGAGGGAATCGTGTAGACCTGAGACTTGTACAAACAGGGCAGGGGTACCTCGTCCTGCTCGATGCGGGCAGGAAGACCTTCTTCTTCGGGGACGAAGTGCAGAAAACTGACCCGGTGTCCCAACTCCATCAGGCCGTTGGTGACTTCGCGACTGTAGGTGACATTTCCGCAAAAAGGGGTCTTTTTGCCCAACCAGGCTATATGCATCGCCTTATGTCGAGGGGGTTCTGGAGAGCCTTTGCGTGAGCAACCCTGCTAATAGAACCACCAGTCCTAAAGCAAGAATAACAGGACGCAGCCCGAACAGAGCGGTTGCACGCTCGACCAGGACCAGGGGCAGGCTCTGGGCGATGTTGGTGGCGTTGTTCTGCAGACCAAAGACCTTGCCGCGCATGTGCTCGGGCGTCTGCTCCTGGATGAGCGTGTTCATCGGTGCTGCGATGCAGCCTGCCCCAATCCCCAGGATCATGACCAGAAAGAGCACCAGATAGGCGCTGGTGGCCCAAAAAAGGGCGATGAGCACCAGCCCCATCACCACCGCTCCGATAAGCGCCAGCGAGCGGCGCGAGATCCCCTGGGCGAATTTGCCGATGGCGAGCGTGCCCAGCCCGATGCCGACGCCCGCCGCCGAGAGCAGATAGCCGAACTGCTCGGCCTTAAGACCGATCGCAGGGGCAAGACCGATGGCAAGCAAGTAGAGGGCGGTGAGAATGCTGTAGAAGACGATGAGCTGAATGAAGGCAAAGCGCACGTCCGCGTCCTGCTTGAGGTAGTCGAAGCCTTCGCGCAGGTCTTTCCAGAGGTTGGAGCGCCTTTGCGCAGCGCCCGTCTGGAGCTTTTCGCGGTTGCCCATAAAGCCGATGAGCAGCGCGGCGAGCAGATAAAATCCGCCCAGAACCCAGTGGCCGTTACTTGCACCCCCAAAAAGGCTCAAAAGCGGCTCACCGATGGCGTAGCCGATCACGATCGAACCGGTGACGGTGAGGGTAAAAAGCGAGTTGGCCGAGAGCAGGTTCGGCTTTTCGACGATGATCGGGATTGTCGAAGTTTCTGCAGGCGCAAAAAACTGGGTCAACGTCGAGACAGCAAAAGTGACGGCCAGCAGCACCGTATACTCGCTCGGCAATAGCGGTACCGCCAGCACGAACAGGCCGCGCAGCAGGTTGGAGACGGTGAGGACCGTCTTTTTAAGCCAGCGGTCCACGTAGACGCCCGCCAGCGAACCAAACAAAATGGCCGGCAAAGAGTTGGTGATGATGATGCCCGAGGACATCGAGTTGATCGCATCGGCTGGAAAGTGCGCCGAGATAAGCGCGATCATATAGATAAGAAAAATCTTGTCCGCCAGCTGCGAGAACCACTGGCCACTCCAGAGAAACAAAAAATTCCGATTTCGCAGAACCTGGCGAAAACCGGTGGCGGTGGTCGTTCGTGGCGGTGGTTGCTCAGTCGTAGGTGTCATCCCAAACGCATCAGTTGATTATAGGGGGGCTACCCGCCGCCGGGGCGCTCGCCTCGAAGCACAGCTCCAGCAGTTCAGCGGAGCGCACAGGCCGCTCGAAGTGAAATTCGATGTAGCGGCGCAGCAGGCGCTCGATACCGACCCAGAGCGCGTCCCATTCGAGGCTGGTAGCGGTGAGGTCCACTGAGGCGAGCAGTTGCAGGGCCGCGACCTGCGGCAATTCGAGGCGGTAGCCCACCCGCTCCTGGGGCAGGCATTCGAGGGCCACCAGTCCGCCTCCCTCGACGCTGAAACCCGCCGCCTCGGCGTGGATGGGGCGGTGGCTCACCGTGCAGAAGTGGACCTCCGGGGCGACGCCCCCCACCGCGAGTAACTGAAACAAACCGTGGACCAGTCGGGCTGCCACCTGGCGGCTCGGAGCACCCGCAAGCCGTCCCAGGTGCAGCATCAACAGATCGAACAATTCTTCCTGGGGCTGGTTCTCGGTCGCCGACTGCAGCACGCCCTCCGCCAGATACTGGGCGGCAGTGAGGCGGCCTAGCTCCTGCCTGAGGCCACCGAAGGCGGTGATGCTCTCTGCCTGGGTGAGCTGATCGAGGCTGCGGCCCCGGTACAGTTGCAGGTCGTTGACGACGAACTGCTCGGTGCGGCCACCGATGCGGGCATTCGCCTTGCGCGCTCCCTTCGCTACCGCTCGGACCAGGCCGTTTTCGCGGGTGAGGATGGTAAGAAGCCAGTCGCTCTCCCCCAGAGGCATCCGCCGCAGATTGATCCCGGTTGCCCGGTACGTCTTTGACAAAGTGTCGTTACCCACTGCTGACTTTCTCTACTGTACTGCCCTCCCGAACGATCGACGGTAGACCCTGGACAGTGCTTCAACTGTCCTGGTATGATGAGAGCTTGTGATTGACCAACCGGGCTTCAAGACCCGGTGGCAATATTTTCTGCTCTGGTGGAGAAAAGCGATGTCACTGGGCATCCTGGGCCGCAAGCTCGGCATGACACAAATTTTTGACGAAGAGGGGCGGGCGATCCCGGTAACGGTGGTCGAGGCGGGGCCGTGCCCGGTTACCCAGCTCAAGTCCGAGGCGACCGACGGGTACACCGCCGTGCAGGTGGGCTTCGGTACGGTGCGCGAAAAGGTACTGACCAAACCCGAGGTCGGGCACTGCAAAAAAGCGGGCCTCGAACAGCCGGTGCGCCACCTGCGCGAATTTGCCGTCGAGGACACTTCCAGCTACAGCCTGGGCCAACTCATCGGTGTCGATATCTTCGAGGCGGGCCAACTGGTCGATGTCGTAGGCACCAGCATCGGCAAGGGCTTCGCCGGTGGTCAAAAGCGCCACCACTTCGGTCGTGGCCCGATGGCCCACGGCTCCAAAAACCACCGCGCCCCCGGCTCGATCGGTGCCGGTACGACGCCGGGCCGCGTCTTTCCCGGCAAAAAGATGCCTGGCCGGATGGGCAACGAGCGGGTGACAGTGCGCCGCCTCACGGTGGTCCGCGTCATCGCCGAGCGCAACTTGCTGCTCATCAAGGGTGGCCTGCCCGGCGTCGAGGGAGGGCTGCTCATCATCTCACCCGCCAAGCGCGTCGGGCGCTAGACCCAGGAACTTCGTGCGAGCACTACCAAGATGGCTACCTGTTCGATAAAAGATTGGCAGGGCAATGCGACCGGCGAGGTCGAACTCGATCTGCCCGTTGCCTCCGAGGCGACCGCCTCCCACATCGTCTATCTGGCCTTCAAGCGGCAGATGACCAACTCCCGCCAGGGCACCGCCTCCACCCTTACCCGTGGCGAAGTGCGCGGAGGCGGCAAAAAGCCCTGGAAGCAAAAAGGCACTGGCCGCGCCCGCGCCGGTTCGATCCGCTCTCCGCTGTGGCGCAAGGGCGGCGTCATCTTTGGTCCCAAGCCCCGCGACTTTGAGATCAAGATGAATCGCAAGGAGCGGCGGCTCGCCCTGCGCACCGCCTTACAGAGCCGCATCGACGATCTGATCGTCGTAGACGAATTTGAATCGCAGCTCAGCAAGCCCAGAACTCGCGAACTGGTGCAGGCTTTTGAGCGCTGGGGCATCGATACGGCCAACCAGTCGATCCTCCTCATCCTGGCTGAGCAGCAGACCAACACCTACCTCTCGGCGCGCAACCTGCCCAACGTCAAGGTGATCACCGCCCAGAATCTCAACGTGCGCGACCTGCTTGCCACCGACTGGATCGTCGCCACCGGTTCTGCCATCGACTTTATCAAGCAGACATTCGGAGCAGCGGCATCATGAGCAACGGCACCAAGCGCGCCCTGGCGGATATCGTCCGTCGGCCTTTGATTACCGAGAAGGGCACCCGCCTGCTCGAAGCGAACAAGTATCTCTTCGAGGTGAGCCCTGGCTCCAATAAGATCCAGATCGCCCAGGCGATCGAAGAATTGTTCAGCGTCAAGGTGATCAAGGTCAATACCTTCAACCCGCCCGCCCGCCGTCGCCGGGTCGGCCAGTTCGTCGGCAAGCGCCCCCACTACAAGCGGGCGATCGTCACCCTGCAGGAGGGCGACTCGATCACCCTCTTCCCCGAAGTCTAGCGGGCCAGCGACTCGCCCAGATAGCTCTGGCGCACCGCCTCACTGGCGAGGAGTTCCTGGGCGCTGCCTTCCAGTACGATCTGGCCGTTTTCGAGCACGTAGCCGCGATCGGCCAGGTGGAGCGCCTGCAGGGCGTTCTGCTCGACTAAGAGCACCATCACGCCCTGGGAGCGGATGCGCTCGATGATCTGAAAGATATTTTGAACAATCAAGGGAGCGAGGCCCATGCTCGGCTCGTCGAGGACGAGAATGCGCGGCCTGCTCAAAAGCGCCCGACCGATGGCGAGCATCTGTTGCTCGCCGCCTGAGAGGGTACCGGCGCGCTGGCTGCTGCGCTCTTTGAGAATCGGAAACAGCTCAAAAACCTGCTGCAGGTCGGCCTGGATCGCATCGCCGCGCGTGTAAGCGCCCATCTCAAGGTTTTCTACGACCGTCAGGCGCGAGAAGATGCGCCGCCCCTCCGGAACGTGGACGAGCCCGGCTCTGACGACCAGATCTGCCGCCAGTGTGTCGAGCCGTTTGCCATCGAGGAGCACCTCACCCGCCACGGGCCGGATCAAGCTTGAGATCGTGCGCAGCAGGGTCGATTTGCCGGCCCCGTTGGGCCCAATCACCGTCACCAGCTCCCCCGGCTGGACTGTCAGGTTGATGGTGTGCAGCACCTCCACCTGGCCGTAGCCCGCCCTCAGATTGCGCACCTCAAGACCAATACCCACGCCTGTCCTGTTCCTCTTTTTCTTATTTACGCACACCCCTAAAGGCAAAGCCTGCGCCACGGACGGGCACAGGCTTTGCAGGAAGCGGCGGCGGGCTACATCATGCCGCCCATGCCGCCCATACCACCCATGCCGCCCATACCGCCCATGTCGGGGGCAGCCGCCTTCTTCTTCTCGGGCTTATCGACGATCAGCACCTCGGTGGTGAGCACCATCGCCGCGATCGAGGCGGCGTTCTGCAGCGCCGAGCGCGCCACCTTCGCCGGATCGACCACGCCCGCTTCGAGCATATCGACGAACTCGCCTTTGAGGGCGTCGTAGCCGATATTTGTGCCCTGCTCGCGTACCTTCTGGGCGATCACCGAGCCTTCTAAACCGGCGTTGTCGGCGATCTGACGCAGGGGCGCTTCGAGGGCGCGGGCGATGAGATCCGCGCCGGTCTTCTCGTCGTCGTTCAATCCCGCCTTGATCTGGGGGATCTTCTTGGTGAGATGCAGCAGCGTGGTGCCGCCGCCGGGCACGATCCCTTCTTCGACCGCCGCCTTGGTGGCGTTGAGGGCGTCCTCGATGCGCAGCTTGCGCTCCTTGAGTTCGGTCTCAGTCGCCGCCCCCACTTTGATGACGGCGACACCGCCTGCGAGCTTGGCAAGCCGCTCCTGGAGCTTCTCGCGGTCGTAGTCGGAGTCGGACTCATCGATCTGCTTGCGGATCTGGGCGACGCGCTTTTCGACGGCTGCCTTGTTCTCGGTACCGGCGACGATCGTCGTCTTGTCCTTGGTGATCGTCACCTTGCGCGCCTTGCCGAGCGAGTCGATCGTGACGTTTTCGAGCTTGAGGCCGACTTCTTCTGAGATCACATCGCCGCTGGTGAGCACAGCGATATCCTGCAGCATCGCCTTGCGCCTGTCGCCGAAACCGGGAGCCTTGACGGCAACCGCATTGAGGACGCCGCGCAGCTTGTTGACCACCAGCGTCGCCAGCGCCTCGCCCTCGACATCCTCGGCGATGATGAGCAGTGGCCGACCGGCCCGAGCCACTTTTTCGAGCACCGGAATCAGATCTTGAATGATCGAGATCTTTTTGTCGGTGAGCAGAATAAACGGCTCCTCCAGTTCGCTGATCATCCGCTCAGCGTCGGTGGCAAAGTAGGGCGAAACGTAGCCTTTGTCGAACTGCATCCCCTCGACCACCTCCAGTTCGGTGCTGAGGGACTTGGATTCCTCGACGGTGATCACGCCTTCTTTGCCGACTTTTTCCATCGCCTCGGAGACCATCTTGCCGATCTCCTCGTCGTTGCCGGCAGAAATCGTCGCCACCTCGGCGATCGTCTTGTTGTCTTCGACCGGTTTGGCGATGGCGGCAATCTCATCGACCAGTTTGGCCACGGTCTTCTCGATGCCGCGCTTGAGGCTGATCGGGTTGGCACCGGCGGCGACGTTTTTAAGACCCTCGCGGATCAGCGCCTGGGCCAGCACCGTCGCGGTGGTGGTGCCGTCACCGGCGACGTCGTTGGTCTTGGAGGCGACCTCACGAATGAGCTGCGCACCGGTGTTTTCGAGCGGATCTTCCAGTTCGATCTCTTTTGCGATCGTCACACCGTCGTTGACGATCTGGGGTGCGCCGAATTTCTTTTCGAGCACGACGTTGCGCCCCTTGGGTCCAAGGGTGACGCGCACCGCGTCGGCCAGGGCATCGACGCCCCGCTCGAGCGCCCGACGCGCATTCTCGTCAAATACAATCGACTTTGCCATTGCACTCTCTCCCAAAGGTTGAATTGGCTGGTCCTACTGCGCGACAGCCAGAATGTCTTTTTCTGCCAGCAGGATGTACTCCTCGCCAGCCACCTTGATCTCTGTACCGGCGTACTTGGCGTAGAGCACCCGATCGCCCACCTGCACCTCAAGCGCCAGCCGCTCGCCCTTGTCGGTGAGCCGCCCCGCTCCAACGGCAGTCACCTCACCAAGCTGGGGCTTCTCCTTGGCGGTGTCAGGAAGCAAGATGCCCCCTGCCGTCCGCTCCTCCTGCGCCAGCACCTTTACCAGCACCCGGTCGCCGAGGGGCTTGAGGGAAGATGCCGCCACGGTGATAGTTGCCATAGCTCTCTCTCCTTGGAAATCGAAATTCCATTTATCAAATTAGCACTCTCGGACTTCAAGTGCTAACCCCCTTTGCTGTCACAGGGGGGACGGCTCCCACCTCCATCCAGTGTGGGCGCAGGTCCAGCTAGTGAGAGATTGCTTAAAATCCTTCGCGTTCGAGCAATTCAGCGAGTTGGTAGATGCTGATAAAGCCCAGCCGCCAGAGAATCAGCCGCACGTCGCCCTGCTCGCGTTGCTGGATGCGCTTGGCGAGGTTCCACTCCTTGGGAGTCACAAAGGGGACGAGGCTGGTAGGCATAGTGAGCATTTTGCGGACGGCAACCGGCAAGAGAAACTACCGATAGATAGAGAAGGCGATTGGCCCCTCACCGTCTAAAGCGCGATTGGGTCCGCAAATGGGTCAGCTGCCGACAGAAGATTTTTTGGCCACTTCTTGTCCCAGTCCGTAGCGGGCTGCCAGTTGCCTCAGATCACTTTGGATCTGTTCTACCAGTGCTCGCGGTTCTTCGACCGTTGCCTCGGAACCGAAACTGAGCACCCAGCGCTTGATCTCGTTAAGATCAGCCACCTTGAGTTGCAGGCGCAGCGAGCCATCTGGCAGCAGCGAGATCTGCTGGCTCGGATGGAGCAGGCGGCCCTGCAGGGTGGCGATAGCTTTGGGCGAGAAGAGAATGCTCACCGGTGTCGTGAGTGTACCGGCCTGCTCTTCGGCGATCTGAGCGATGAGCGGTGCCGGGTCAAAGGCCGGGTCGCGCTCGAAGCGTTCACCCCGCGCCCGGATCGAGCGGATGCGATCGGCGCGCAGCACCTCGAATTTTTTGCTGCCCAGGTCGTAGCCGATCAGATAGGGCGTATGGCCGCGCCAGATATAGAGCAGGTAGGGGTTGACGAGCCGACTCACCGGCGGCT
This sequence comes from Gloeobacter kilaueensis JS1, assembly GCF_000484535.1. Lineage (NCBI taxonomy): Bacteria > Bacillati > Cyanobacteriota > Cyanophyceae > Gloeobacterales > Gloeobacteraceae > Gloeobacter > Gloeobacter kilaueensis. The sequence goes on from NC_022600.1 coordinate 70,702, forward strand.
CGCCGGGCGGCGCGTAATCGACGAACGCCTGGAGGCCGGATTCAAAAGTCTCGTACAGCTGCGTCCAGACCTCGTAGCTGAAGCTGGCGATGCGGCTGGTGGCCTCGACGTGGAGATAATCGCGCAGCGTCTCCAGGTCTATCCAGCGGCGGCTGGGCAACTGATGGACCAGCTGATCGATGGCGGCACGGACCTCGGCGGTGTGGAGCGTCCCTTCCGATTCGGCGAGGATGCGGTTGCCCGCCAGCAGCACGAACAGTTCACCCAGGGTAAAAGGCAGAGGCGGCAACTTCCAGCCCGGCTCCTTGTAGATGTAGCCCCGGACCCGATCGACCACCAGCGGTGCGCCGTAGCTGTCGCGCAGCTTTAACAGGGCGCGCTGGATCGCGGGCGGACTCGCCGCGAGGGCGCGGGCCAGTTGCATGGTGCTGCGCGCCTGCCCGAGACGGATGAGCCGGTCGATGCGCAGGAGCCGGTCGAGATCTTCGAGTGAAAGGTCGTCTGCCATAGCGCGAGTAAGCGTTCTGCAAGCATCGTAGCGCCGCAGGCACTCCCGCCATACCTGGCCAAAAGGCGAAGATTCGCTGCGAGCTGAAGATCGCTCGGGCTACTTCTAATCGATGCGCGCCGGGACCGGTTGCCCGTCGCCCACAAAGTCTGCCGGAGTCGGGGCTGCCACCTGCTGGCACCAGACGCTCATCTGCTCCGGCTGCACCGCCCCGAAGAGGTTGGCAAAGGACGTATCCGCCGCATCCCGGCCCGTGGCGATGCGTACCAGCCCTTCTCTGGGCACCTTGCGCGTCGCGTCGAACAGGTACCACTGTCCGTCCAGGTACGCCTCGAAGTAGGCATGGAAGTCGGGCGGGTCGAGCTTGAGGGCGTAGCCTGCCACAAAGCGGGCCGGAATTCCGGCGGCCCGGCAAAGAGCGATGCCCAGGTGGGCAAAGTCGCGGCAGACACCTACCCGTTCACTGACCGTATCGGCGGCGGAGGTGTGGGCGTCGCTGGTGCCGTAGCAGTATTCGACGTTGTCGTGAACCCAGTCGCAGATGGCTTCCACGCGGGCGTAGCCGGGCTCTGTCGCTGCAGTAATATGGCCTGCCAGACGCACCAGCCGGTCCGATTGGCAGTAGCGGCTGGGAAAAACAAAGGGAATAATCGGCGGCGGCAACTCCGATGGTTCGCACTGGCGGGGCAACGACTGGGCGTCGTAGACGAAGGGCGTGAGCACAACCGAGGCGCGGTAGCTGATGCGCAGCAGCCCCTCAGGAGCCAGAAGGCGCACCGTGCGGTTGCCGAAGCTGTCTACGAACGCCTCTTGATTGAGAGGGGGATCGCTCTGGAAACTTTCTTCGATCACCCGCTGGCCGTCGCCGTCGTGGGGCCGGATCGTAAGAAGCAGGGTGGCAGGTTGGGCGCACCGATAATTCAGGGTGCAGCCGACATCGAGTTGCATGGCGATAGTACAACAGATCTTTTGCCTTCCCAATCTCTCGCCTTGCCCTGCGCCTCAGCATCCGCAGAAGGAGAGATTTTGTAGCTGATTCTAAAAGCAGGCAATGAATCATATACCGAGCTTTGCCTGAATTTTCAGGGTTCACTCTGCACTGACCGGAGATATTCCTGGCTGCCTGTCACAGATGAATATTCGGCTCAGGAGGATTGAGAAGCGTCTCGACAAAAGTGTGCTAGTCCTGATTGCTCAACTGTAGAAAGCTGTGCCCCTGAACAGTCTTACCAGCAGCTTGCAGGGCAATGCCCAGAACAAAATCGCCTACACTCCGCCCCCCCGCCCGGCAAGCTGAGCGGCCTCTGTGAGCAGAACCTTACCCTCACTGCTCAAACGCACCTCCAGCCGTTCCGTTTTCTCGTGTCCTGGGACCATTCATCTGTTTTCGTCAGACGATTATCCCGACCAGCATGGCATGTGGAGCATTCTTCCGTACATAGCTACGCTAACCTTGCTTAAAAACCAGCTATCACGTTTCGGAGCCAGACTTCGGTTTGCTGCTCCCCGGACAGGGTAGAGGCAATGGTGTCGATCGCCCGGACGGTGTCGTTCGGCGCAAAATCCAGAGCGAGCAGACTTACCCTGACCCCGACGTAGATACCAAATCAAAGGCAAGGACACAGGTGCTGCCTTAGATAATGACCTATACTATTTCGGTCAGAGCGCTGGTTTCGAGGAGAGCCAATCCCATGTACGACCTTTTACGTACGACCTGGACGTAGTTCCCTATCTCTGTACCTCTGCCTTCAATTTAGGAGTACCCCACCTCTCAGGCTTCTAAGGGAAGTACCAAATATATTTAACGCTCGAAGAGATCGGTCAGTGTAGTTGCTCCAAAGAGGAATGGCTTGCGGACTGGCTGAAATTCTTACTTATCAGTTGACTTGCTATTTAAAGCCTCCGCTCATGTTTGCTACAATTTAGAACCTTATCTGAGAGACAAGATGAGTAATATACGTGGGTTTGCAAAGATCTCTATCTGGCACCCTAGCTCACTTCAGCAGAATTTTATAGATACAGGAAGCAACACTCTAGTGGATACTTCCTCGTTTTATGAATGTATCTATTCCTTAGAATTGCCCCAAAGTACTCTCAACTCAATCACTTGCAATAAACGATCCGATGCTTTGAGAGATGCACTAAATATTCAGCTTTCAGACGATCTAACAAGCAACAAGACAGTACAAGACTTTGACAGGCTTATAAAACTCGTTGACGATATCCTTGGAGAGAATGTCTCTAGCTGGATTAGTACAGAGCAAGAGGAAAAATTGAAAAATGGGGATGCAATTACTTTGCGTCAACATCAGCTTCTATCCCTTCGACATCATTTGCAGTGGATATATGACACATTTTGTCATCTGCCAGGTATTGCTATTTCAATTCGATAGAGGTAAGCAAAAATGACTTTTTCGCTTCTCACAAAGCAAGCCGTTGCTAATTTTATCAGTAGAATTATTACCAAAAGTAGCTCATTTAGAATTTATGTCGGAGAAGATATTTGTTTTGGAGACAATGTATGGGTAGAGATTGGAAAAGTACAATTCTTCTATGTAAAACACGAATTTAACAACTTGAATGCCGTTAATTACGGCGGCTTTGAGTGGTCAGTACCTTCAACTGAAGAGCTGTCTGCTAATATCACCAATGCATTAAACGGAGTAGGTAAAATTAGTGAGAAAGAAAGGAAAGCAATAGAAAAATACTTTGGTCAGGGGTTGCAAGACGTAGTTCGGAGAACCTTACTGCTACTACCAACGTTTGACATTGGTGCTATGGCGAAAATGCCTCTTCTTAAACCTACAACTATTGTTCCTGACACCACAGCAGTACATCAAGGAGCATTGGACTTTGTTGCAAAATTTTTGATGCCTTATGCTAGGGTAAAAATTCCAGCCATCGTCTACATGGAGATTTTGAACAATGTGGACAATTTCTTCTCTAAATTAAGGAACAAGGAAGATAGCAGAGGTAGGTCTTCCTATCGATCTCAGGCTCTGAATCAACATATTCTTAGTCAAGGTGGTCAAGGCACGCTGCTGCGTCTTGAATCAAATTCTAATGTCGAATTAGAACGAGGAGATTTGGGAGCTGATCCTTTACGCGGGATAGTTGCTCCTAGTAACGATCAAGAAGATAAAGCATTGGGATTAACCGGCATTGTCAAAAGTTTTGGGGATCGGCTAATAGTTGAAACTGCACGTCGATTTCAGCTTCAGGTTCGCCCTAGTCATCCTCTTGTTCTATTAACAAGTGATCAAGGTATGGCTCGAATGGCAATATCTGAAGGAATTGAAGTTTTTTACTTTCAAGCTCGCTCAACTTCAGGTTTTAGTGGAAAAACATTGACAGGAGTTCTTCATCACCCCTTCAATGGTGGACTATATTTTGTACCATTTACAGATGTACTTTGGGAACTTGCGATCACCTTCGGTTGCCTACGCCTATCTAATGAAGATGGTGATTCTGTTGAGCTAAGAGCCATAGGCGCATCAGGAACCATTGATTGGCAACCGTACTATACTCAGCGAGACTTGCTTTTTGGAAGGTTCGGTGAATCTAGTTTGGGTAAGTCTTCAGATTTAGAGGATTCCTCAGAGATAACACATATAGAAACCATCTCTCCCATTACTAAGACTGGTGTACAATTTACCAATAAAGAAGATAATACGTCCGCAGAACATACACAGACTAATATTGACAAAACATTGCAGAATCTTACTGGTTCATACTCATTCTCGCCTAGTAAAATGCTCATTTTAATGAGAGAACTTATAGAGCACGGTAGTGTTGCTAATAATGAAATTATCGAATTGCTTGACATCAAAACGCGAGATCAAGCAACGCGATACAAAAACTTTCTTCTTAGTGGTAATTTGATAACCACTGATGGCAAAAGCTTATTTTGTACTTTAAGCTTGCAAGAACTATGGAATTGTGTGACTACACAAAATATACTCTGTGTAAGGAACTGTCTTATTGACGTTCCATCATTTAGTACATTTGTTAATCATCTTAATGAGAGGCGGGTACTGCAAACTATCCCAAACGACTGGCCTGTCTCATCTTCAGCATTGAGGACATACCTAATGCTTGGAGATATTGCGGGCTGTTCCCTTTCCATACCTAATATAGGTGTCGTTGCAACTGATTCAGTTTTCAATACAAGCGATTTCGCAAACCGAGCAATAAAGGTTTATCAAAGCATAAGTAGTCAGGTCGAGTCTACGTGGATTTTGTCTGGTAGATGGCTAGAGGAGCTGGCTCGTGATTGTGCTTTGCATCCCGTGTTTTCAAGGGAGAATCTACTGAAAGCTATAGACAAAAATTTGCTCAGCGTGTATGCTGAAGGATCAACACCAGATACTCGGTTTGAGAAGCACCATATGTGGGCGTTACAGGTAGTAGATGGACGTCCTCAAATCGAAAAAATATTTCTTTATCGCGGTGACTTTCTGTTACCAGGAACAGCGGCTGTAAGAATAAGGATTGAAGGAGTTAACCATGCCACTTGAGCATCTATTTGCTGATGAGGTCCCAGATGCTCGTCCGTATGATCATCGAAGAACTCTGTATGAAAAGTTTGGTATCGTCTCAAATCCGTTTCCAAGTGCTAATCAAACTAGTGGTCATCCTCACTTATCAACACCCGCTGACAAGCAAATTGACTCTGAAGTTATAGCATTTTATTCTGATCGCAGATCTCACGTCATTGCTGTTACTGCGACTCAGGGAATCGGAAAAACAAATCTTCTAAATGCTTATGAGACTGCTCTTCGCGAGAAGCTTGCTCCTAAAGGATTTTTTGTGATCAGGTACATTGCAGACCCAGAGCCATCTTTTGACCCACTCATTAGATCAATATTTGAAAACCTTGGTGAAGAGCATTTAGCAAGAACTGTAACAGAATTACGCAAAAAAATCCAACTTGATTCCAAGAGGCAAGATGTTATAGAGCAAGTGAAAGTTCCAGAAGTAAAGATCATGGTGAGATCTTTAATTGGAGCTGATACTGATGATAAACTTCAAAGGCGTTGCTCACTTGCTTATCAATGGCTTATAGGGCTTCCTGTTAGGAAAGCGCATCGTGATGAGATAAGCGTTCAATTTCGGCTTGATACAGTCGAATCTAGAACTCGTGCTCTACAAGACATTGTTTACTTCAGCGCAGCTGTAGGCACTCTTGAGGGTATCTTTCTATTGTTAGATGAGCTAGAAAAGCAGGGTTCTACATTATCCATTATGAATACAGTAAGATATCTTTCAGCTTTGCGTGCTTTGATAGATGCATTGCCAAGATACTTGTTCCTGATGCTAGCTCTTACTCCTGATGCGTTGGAGCGTTATAAAGAGCAAGTGCCAGCTTTAAGGGGTCGCTTGATAAATGAGGTTTCACTTCCTGCACTGACGACAGAAGAACAAGCTATTGACCTATGGAGATTTTATTTGAATTCGGCCGAAATAGAAGCGAAAAGTCTAGCTGATGACAATCAATGGCGAAGGATTCCAAGTGCAGATTTTATTGTAAGCAAGCTTGATGCGCAGCGCCTCTTTGGCGACCTTCTTCGTCGTGGTTCAGTTCGAGGAGCAAATAGTGTTCGTCAGAGAGAATATCTTCATGCATTACATGAGAGTGCTCGCAGGTCTATTGAGTTAGCTGTTTAATAGTTGAGAACGTTTAGAGCTATCTTTCCTCTGAGAGCCAGCTGATTGCGCTTCTAAGCCAGACTTCGGTCTGTTGTTCTTCGGCCAGGGCCGGGGCGATGGCGTCGAGGGCTTTTACGGTTTCATTTGGAGCGAAGCCCAGAGCGAGCAGGGCCATCTCCACCTCGGCGTAGATGCGGGTGTCAGCTTTTGCCCCGACGGCGGCGATGCCCGCCTCCTCGCGCCACTTAGAAAGGCGGGTGCGCAGTTCGAGGGCGAGGCGTTGGGCGGTCTTGGCACCGATGCCGGGGGCGAGGGCGAGGGCACGGGTGTTGCCCTGGAGGATGGCCTGGACCAGTTCGGTGGGAGCAAGGGTTTCGAGGAGCGCCAGGCCCATGCGTGGCCCGATGCCGCTCACCGAGATGAGCTGATCAAAGAGTTCGCGCTCGCTCGCTTCTAAAAAGCCAAATAGCTGCATCGCGTCCTCGCGGACGATGAAGGCCGTAAAAAGCTTCACCTCCTCGCCGATGCGCGGCAGTTGCCGGACGGTGCGGGCATGAATCCAGACGCGGTAGCCGACGCCGCCCACCTCCAGCGTCGCCCAACTCTGGCCGCTGCGTGGACCGACTTCGACAAGCTGGCCGCGCAAAAAGCTAATCACAACTACCTCCGCCCTTTTTCATGTCTGGCGCACGAGCTTGGGCCAGAGCAGGCACGACAGCCAGTTGATCAAAATATGAGCGACGACAGGCACCAGCAGATTGCCCGTAACGAGCATCGCCCCCCCGAGTAGAAGGCCGATGAGCGTCGCCCAGAGCGCGTAGGGCCAGTGACGCCAGTCCCAGATATGGAGCAGACCAAAAAGCACGCTGCTGGCAACAAGCCCGATCGCCGGCAGGGCCACCCCCCGAAAGAGCAATTCCTCGCTCAAGCCGGGCAGCAGTCCGAGCCAGAGGTAATCGAGGCGGCTTAGAGGAGCGAGCACCATTTCCATATATTGAATGGCGCTCTCGCGGTAGGCGGGCCACAGCTGGTAGACCAGCAGGCTGAGGAGACTGATCGCCACTCCCACGCCGACGCCCTGCAACAGGGCTGTCCAGCTGAAGGCAATGGCCAGGTCGATCTGCGCCAGTGTCCGCCAGATCTGAGCCACCAGCAACAGCACGAGGGCGGTGAGGGCCAGAACGAGCAGAACCTGAGAGCGCGAAAGGATCATCGTGAGCAAATACACAAGCCGATCGAGACGATCTTAATCCCTCCAATGCCTGCTTTTTGGTAGAACGCGTGGGCCTGTAGCTTCCTCCCTCTGTCGCTTGACGGCGAATAATTCTTAGGAGACCATGACTACTAACTCGTCTTGTTCTTTACAAGCTAGATCGCCTCTGCTGTCTGTCCTGTCTGCTGGTTTTGTTGCACACCATGGAACAAATCGAATTCATCATCCATCCTGATGGCCGCGTCGAGGAGCGCGTCGAGGGGGTCACAGGCAATAGCTGCTCGGAGCTGACCCGCTCGATCGAGCAGGCGCTGGGCCACACCTGTCATACGCAGCTCACCGCCGAGTACTACCAGCAGGCGCAGGTGTCTCAGTCATTGTGGAATACTTTTGAACCTCACTGAATCTCGAAGAGCCGCAGGAGCCTACCCATGTCCCATTTTTCCCAAATCAAGACGCGCATCCGCGATCTGGATGCCTTGCAAAAGGCCCTGGCCGATCTTGATATTGTCTGTGAGCGCGGCAATGTCACGGTACGCGGCTATCGCGGCCAGACGCGCCCGGCTCATCTGGTGATCCGCCAGGAAAACGGACACGATGTCGGATTTGTCTGGAACGGCCAGGAATACGAGCTTGTCACCGACGTGCAGTTCTGGCAGCAGCGCTGGACGCTGGAACGCTTTTTGGGCAAGGTTTCCCAGCGCTATGCCCTGCACACGGTTCTAGCCGAGTCGGCTCCCAAGGGCTTTAACGTCGTTACCCAGGAAAATCGTGAGGACGGCACGCTGCGGCTGGTGCTCCAGCGCTGGAACGGCTGATGAGCGCGGAAGAACCGGCAGCGATCCGCTCGGGCTACGAGCCAGAACTGGGCGGTGTGCTGCGCTCGGGCCAGGCGCGCTCCGGTTACGAGCCGGAACTGGGCGGGATGTTGCGCCAGAAGGCGGTCTACGTCGATGAGATAACCTGCATTGGCTGCGGTCACTGCGCCTACGTGGCGCGGGGCACCTTTTATCTAGAGTCCGAGTATGGCCGCTCGCGGGTGATCAATCAAGACGGCGACGACGAAGACCGCATTCAGGAGGCGATCGACTGCTGCCCGGTCGATTGCATCCACTGGGTCGGTTATACCGAGCTACCGGCGCTCGAAGAAGCGCGGCGCTTCCAGCAGATTCCGGATATTGGCCTGCCGCCCACCGCCCACAAGCTTAGACCCCGACGACCGGTCAGCCGCAAGCCGAGGGTCCAAAAAGCCGAGGGACGCTAGCCCGTCTGCTGCCTTGCAGGCTTGAACTTGCACAGCAATTCTACCCCTGGCTGCCGCTATCCTGGCCACCAAGCGGGTTAATTCTCACTCACATGGCCGGCCTGTTCGCCTTGAGTGACCTGCTGTTGCTGATCGCCATTTCTCTGCCCGAATCTGCCAGCGATGCTGTGCGAAAATTGAGGCAAACCGCCGTTCTCAGCTCTGAGCAGGTAGACACCGCTCTGCTCAGCATCGAGCAAGTCAAACGCACCTGGAGATTGCCATGAGCGAAAAGACAACTGACACTCAGCCCTGGAGGCCAGATGAGCAGGCTCGTCAACAGCTAAGCGAACAGCTACGGGCGGCTAGCGCGGGCTTGCGCCAGAGCAGCGCAGCCATCCAGCAACTGATCGATGAGCTGGAGCGCTGCCGGGCGGACAGCCCTCTTGGTCGCTACCATGCCCGCCGCCAGCGTGAAGCGCAAGCAAAACAAGCTGAGACGGCATGAGCGGCACCGCCGGCTCAGTGCATCTAGCAGGGGAGCACGGTTGATTAGCACAATGCAGACAGGATCTAAGGAGGTTTTGTGCAACGCAAGAGACAGGGGGGATGGTGTGCCTTTTGAAGCTGTAGCGACTGAGCTAAAGTTTTTTAATGAGGCTCAAGCGAGTAAACCCTATTCCAGCCGAGTTCACATCACTGAGAATGAGATTCAAAGATGGAGTGTCCTGAGCGCTCAGTCACGTACAGTTATGTTTGACCAAATAGCTACCTATCTGGCGCGCAGCTTCCATAACTCTAAACTGAGCTTTGAATCTTGCAACGCAATCATGAATGATATTTACGGCGTGATAATCTCGGCGGGTGAAAGTCCTCCAGCCCTATTTTTAGAGATTTACCTCGCATTTGACGAAGGGGAGCACTACCACAACGACAGGCGCGATGAAGATCCTGCTTTAGTATATACAAGATCAAGAATTGCTCAGATTCTTGAGGGTTTGTCATCGTCACCGTAGATCTTGAACTGATCTTTTCAGTATCGAATCAAAAGGGAGACGTTAAATGTCTTTCCAAGGATGCGATAGGTCGAGTTACTGCCGATGGTTGAGCAAAGATTACAAGCAGTGCCAGAGAGTAGTGAGTCGATGACCAACTTGGCGAATATTTGCCTGGTCCTACAAAGATTGACCGTTACCCAGCCTGCCTCCGAAACCTCTTGACAACTTTACGAATCAGTTCTGAAACAGTGGGGGTAAAGTTCTACAGCCTCACCGAGCATGCTGAAGGTCAGCAGGCAGACCCTCTATCGAGCGCTACGGGCCGACTAGACCCCTGCTCTTCAAGCCCTCTGCGATCCAAAGCTTGATAAGAGACTGGCGCGTAACACCCAAGCGGTTTGCTTCTCTATCAAGAGACTTCACCATCCAATCGGGAAAATCTACATTGACCCGTTTTGTGCGGAGTCCTGGACGGCTCGCTTTACTGATATCAAGCATGGCCGTCATGTCCTGATCAGTATCATCAAAATGCTGGTCAAAATCAGATGCTTTCATAAAGTTCTATCTCCTCAATTCTTGAACGTCTCACCGAGATCAAGCGGATGCGGTCATCGCGGTAGGTGATTACGGCTGACCAGTGTTTGTTACCGATTAAGCCAATGATCATATTACGGGGCTCGTCTATCGTTTTTGCTGGAATCTCAAGATAGGCGGAATCTTCCCAGATGGCTTGTGCCTCATCGAAGGAAATCCCATGCTTGATCTTGTTTGCCGCGCTTTTGGCATCGTCGAATTCAAACTCCATGAACCCAGGTTGGCCTTAATGGTATAGAAATGCAACAAAAATTATACTGCTAGTGTAGCTTTTGCCTGTGTCATTGAAAAGTCCAAAAATGACAGAACAGGAACGCCAGGCTGAGCGCTAACTGACTACAGGAGCAGAGAGCATGATCAAACATTTTGACCACGTTACCGTCGTAGTACAAGATGTCCGGGCGGCCCAGCAGTTTTTCGGCCTGCTGGGGTTCGAGGAAGACAAGTCTGTCGTGATCGCGGGCCCAAAGTTCTCGGCCTATATGGGAGTAGACGGCATTGAGGCCGAACACGTCACGCTCGTCCTCGCCGATGTCTCACCGCGAACAGAAGTGCAATTACTGAAGTACCACCATCCGCATTTTCTCCCCGACCCGGCGATCAGCAATCTTACCAAACTGGGGTTCAACCACGTCTGCTTTGCCGTGGACGATCTGGAGGCTGAGGTGGCAAGGCTTGAAGCGAGGGGCGTCCAACTTCGCAACGAGATTATGGACTTTCATGGGCGAAAACTGGTCTTTCTTTGGGGACCGGAGGGCATCACTGTGGAGCTGGCGCAATGGGTCGAAGCCGCACGTAGCGCCGAAGCAGGCACTGCAGCTAGCTGATTTGGAACTGGAAAACTGGACACCGGGCCAGGTTATGTGCCTGCTGCGGTGGAGATGACTTTTATATCACTCTCAAGGCACCTCGACCCCGAGAGCTGCAAGGCGGCGGCGGCCTTCGGCGCGCAGTTGGGCTGTCGGGGCGGAAACATAAAATTCGCGCCAGAGCTGAATTGCCCGCTCGCGGTCATTGCTTGCGTTATAAAAAGCGGCGGCGTTGTCGCGCATGACGGCGGGTGCGCCCGGTTCGCGGGCGGCCCGCTCGAAGTAGGCGGCGGCCTGCCGGTAGTGGCCCAGGTGCCGAAAGGCGACCGAACCCGCCAGCCGCCAGAGATACCAGCTACCGGGCATCCCGAGAGCGTCTGCTCGACCAGGGTTGCGCTTTGCTGCCGCCGTCAAAATAGCGATCGCCTCTTTGGGAGCGCCCATCTGCTCGGCGACGGCGTAGTTGGCCTGAGTAGCGGCAAAGATAAACGCCGGGTCGAGGGCTGTGATCGCCTGAATGTACTCGGCACTGAGACCATAGCCGCTTTTTTTGCGCGCCGCGACATCGCCGAAATACTGGACGTACTGCAGCCAGAGCCAGTCGGCGAGCAGGTTGCGCCAGCCAAAAGCCCGAGAATGGAGCACGAACGGAGCCGGTAGCCGGGTGGGCTGATTGATTCCAGCGACGCGATCGGATGTCGGTGTCAGGCTGGGCCGCTGCAACCAGAGGACAGCCAGACCAAAGCTACAGGCGACCAGCAGCAGCCCTAGCGATCGAGGCATTGCAGGAGCGCCCGACCGGCGGCCTCGCCAGAAACAAAAGCGCCCTCTACCCGCGCCCCCGCGCACCAGCAGCCGGCCATCAGCAGTGGAGCGGGGGTATGAATGGCCAGAAAGTTCTCTTTGAGCGGGTTGTCGGGCATTGCGTAGCGCCAGCGGTGCAGCTGTACCCACTCTGGCTGGGCCAGATCGAGGGGCGTGTAGGGGGCAAGCCGCTTCGCACAGTGGTGCAAGATCTCGCCGGTCGTTAGCTCAGAGTCCGCCTCAAGAAATTGATGACTGAATTCGGGCTGAGCGTGGAGAACAAGGGTGAGAGAGACCGGATGCAGGCGCTTGGAAGAATCCACCGCGCTCCAGGCAAGAATCGGATCGTCCTCCCAGCGCAGGGCAACCGGCAATTTATCCGGCGGCACCGGGCCGTAACCGGCGATGAGCGCCAGACAGGGCTGAAAATCGACGGTGCTGGCCGGGGCAAAGGCAGGATCGTCGGCAAAGTCATCGGCGATGACGAGGCTCTGCGCCGGCGGAGCGGTGAGGAGCACAGCGCGCGCCTCCTCGCACGCGCCGTTCTCGGTGTGGACCTGCCAGTGGCCGCTATCGGTGGGGGCGATCGACTGCACCCGGTGCTCGAGGAGGACTTGCAGATCCTGCGCTAGATGTTTGGCGAGGGTACTCATCCCCGCCGGGCAGACGTAGCGCGGCGAGCGGTGCTCAGCACTGGCGGCTTCGAGGCTGCCGTCCGCCTTTAGAGTCGGTACGCTCTCGATCCAGACTGCTACTTCCTTTTGGGCGATGAGGGGGGCGAGAAAGGCGCGAAAAGTGTCGCTGCGGCAGGTAAAGTACTGGGCACCGTGATCGACGGACACCGTTCCGTAGGGCGTCTCGACCCGGCGGGTCGCGAGGCGGCCACCGACTCCCCGCGACTTTTCGAGTAACTTAACTTTTAGACCGGCTCGCCTGAGAATACGGGCAGCAGCCAGTCCAGTAATCCCTGCCCCGACGACGATCACATCTTCCATCTCCCCAGCCTACCCCCCGAAAGCCGCTGCCAGTGGCACTAAGATGAGAAGGGGAAACAGGAGAGATGGCATGAAAGACACTTTTGAGGACGAAGCTCTCGAACTCAACCGCGAGAACGTTGAACTGGTGCTCGACGAGATGCGCCCTTATCTGATGTCCGACGGGGGCAACGTCGAGCTGGTCGAAATCGAAGGGCCGATCGTCAAACTGCGCCTGCAGGGTGCCTGCGGCTCCTGTCCCAGTTCGACCTACACGCTCAAGTTGGGCATCGAGCGCCGCATGAGAGAACTGATTCCTGGCGTCGCCGAAGTCGAGCAGGTTCTTTGATCAGCGCAATCTACGCACTAAAAAGGCTCCCGTAACTGGGAGCCTTTTTGTCAAAGCCGGGGCATTAGCGGCCACAGGCGGCGTTGTTTTGGAGATGCTGTACACCGGCACCCGCTGCCGCTCCGACGACAGCACCGGTAAAGCCGCCGAGCAACAGACCGCCCACACCGCCGTAGGCAGCACCCTTGGTCACGCTGTCCTGCTTGGCTTCGCCCCGACAGGTATAACTTCTTTCGCCGCGCGACTCGGCTCGATTGGAGCTGACGCGGGCGCGCTCGGTGTGTCTTTCTTTGGCCTGACCGGGCTGGGCAAGCATCCAAGCATTCAGACCGAAGCCCATCGCCAGAGCTGTGATTACTGCAATCGTTTTGCGCATATCGGGAACCTCATCGCACAATCCCATCATAAAGAATTCTTGAATTTTGTACCTGTGTCCCACGGCATAGGCACGAGGAGCCAGTGGCTGCACCGTGCTGGCCCAGGAGCAGGCGGCGTATACTGAGCAGGCCGATTTTTGCGTCCGTCGTCTACTCATGGTCTGGACCCGCCGCCACATTCTCAGTCTGAGCGATTTCAGCTTCGTTGAATACGCCCTGGTTCTCCAGACGGCGGGTAGCTTCCAGCAGGTGCTCGCCCGGCCCAACCGCAAGGTGCCCACCCTGCAGGGGCGGATCATCGTCAATCTGTTCTTCGAGCCTTCGACGCGCACGCGCTCAAGCTTCGAGCTGGCGGCGAAGGCACTCTCGGCGGATGTCGTCAACTTCAGCCCGTCTACTTCTTCCCTCACCAAGGGCGAGACGATCTTTGACACCACCCGCACCTACCTGGCGATGGGCATGGATATCGTCGTCGTCCGCCACAGCCTGAGCGGCGTTCCGCAGAGCATCGCCCAGGATCTCGAACAGCTGGGCAGTCCCGTAAGTGTGATCAACGCCGGCGACGGCCAGCACGAACATCCGACCCAGGGGTTGCTGGATCTGTTTACCCTCTGTGCCCTGCTCGATCCGCACGATCCACGCCCCGAACTGCTCGCAGGCAAAAAAATTGCGATCGTCGGTGACATTCTCCACTCGCGGGTGGCGCGATCGAACCTGTGGAGCCTTGTCACCTGTGGCGCTGATGTCCACCTCGCCGGTCCCCCGACCCTGTTGCCGGCTGAATTTGCCCAGTTCGGCGTCACCCTGCACCACCGGCTTGAACCAGCCCTCGCGGGTGCTGACTTTGTGATGACCCTGAGGTTACAAAAAGAACGGATGGGGGACTATCTGCTGCCGAGCCTGCGCGAGTACCACAGGCTCTACGGCATCACCCGCGAAAAACTTGCCCACTGCCGGCCTGAGGTGCGCGTGCTCCATCCCGGCCCGGTCAATCGGGGCGTCGAACTCAGTTCCGACCTGCTCGACGATCCACGATTGAGCCTCGTCTCCCAGCAGGTGGCAAGCGGTGTCGCCGTGCGGATGGCCCTGCTCTATCTATTGGGCGGTGGCCGATAATCGCCGCCTCTTGCCGAACACCCCGCCACCGACAAAACTGGACGTATGCGATGCCAGAAAAGATGATGGACCGTCCCTCGCGCGACTGCCAGGTGGTGGTGATTGGAGCCGGGATCGGCGGACTGACGGCGGGCGCACTGCTCGCAGCCCGTGGCTTCGACGTGCTGGTACTGGAGCAGGCGTTCGTGCCGGGCGGCTGCGCCTCGACATTCAAGCGGCGCGGCTTTACCTTCGATGTCGGCGCGACCCAGGTGGCGGGACTGGAACCGGGTGGCGTCCACGAGCGGGTCTTCCGCGAACTGAATATCGAACCGCCGACGGCCACACCCTGCGATCCGGCCTGCGCGGTCTATCTGCCAGACGAAACAGAAGCGATCAATGTCTGGCGCGATCCGGTGCGCTGGCGGGCAGAGCGCTCCCAACACTTTGCGGGCAGCGAGCGCTTCTGGGCCAAGCTCGACCAGCTGTTTGAGCTGAGCTGGGACTTTAATCAGCGCGAACCCCTGCTCCCGCCGGTCAACCCCAGCGACTACCTGGCCCTCGCAGGCAAGCTCCGGCCCCGGACGTTGCTGACGGCCCCCTACGCCCTGCGCACGGTGGCGGATGTGCTCAAGGACTATCGCCTCACAGGCGACCGGCGGCTGCGCCGCTTTCTTGATATGCAGCTCAAGCTCTACTCCACCGCCGAGGCGGACCAGACCGCTGTGCTCTACGGCGCAGTCTCCCTGGGCCTCTCCTGCGAGCCCCACGGTCTATTTCATCTCGAAGGCAGTATGCAGGTTTTGAGCGAGCGGCTGGTGGAGGGGCTGCGCAAGTACAAAGGACGGCTGCTTACCGGCCAGAAGGTGCAGGCGATCCGCACCCAGCAGGGCAAGGCTGCCGGGGTGGTTGTCTTTGACCGCCGCCGCGAGCGGGAGTGGGAACTGCGGGCCGCTCAGATCGTGGCGAACGTGCCGGTCTGGAGTCTGCCGGATCTGCTCGGGACGGTGCTGCCGGTGCGCTATCGCGAGCAGATCGACAAGCTGCCGGAAGCGCCGGGAGCCTTCGTGCTCTATCTCGGAGTGCGGGAAGAAGCGATCCCATCCGGTTGCCCGCCCCACCTGCAGTTTCTCTACGACCTCGACGGACCGGTGGCGGAGAACAATTCGCTCTTCGTCTCGGTCAGCCGTCCCGGCGACGGTCGCGCCCCCGAGGGCCACAGCACGATCATCGCCTCCAGTTTCACCAATGCCAGAGCCTGGATCGATGCTCCCGACTACGAAGCGATGAAGGCGGCGTACACCGAGACGGCGATCGACAGACTGGCGAGCTACTTTCCGGACCTGCGCGAGCAGATCGTCCACGCCGAAGCGGCCACCCCGCGCACCTTCCAGTTCTATGCCGGTCGGCCCTACGGCTACGTCGGCGGCATCGGGCAGCGGCCCAACCACTTCGGCCCCTTCTCGCTCTCCAACCGCACCCCAATCGCCAACCTCTGGCTGGTGGGAGACAGCACCTACCCCGGCGAAGGAACGGCAGGGGTCAGCTATTCGGCCCTCAACTGCGTCCGCTTGCTCGAAAAGCACGCCCGCTGAAGGGCGCGAGCAGGAAGGCGATTTTTTGATCGCACACTTTTTATAGATAGAAGTGCTGACACTCCATCGGCCCCGCCGCCGCGCCTGCGCGTCTGAAATAGCCCGGCAATAGTCATCACTTACCTGTGCGTCTTCTGCACATGTCCATTCAATCTAATGCAAAGTTGGTTCTTCTACATTGGCGCTGGTATTGATCAGCATAGATGGCCCGAGTTTTAGAGTTTCTACATTTCAATTCCATCTATATCAAGGAGGACACTAAAGTCATTTGCGAGAGATACTGCGATTGGAAACCAGTTTGGAAGGAGAAAGTCTAATGCAGCATCATGCCCGCAAGATGAGCGCCCTCGCTGTCAGTGGAGCGATTCTTCTGGGAGTGTGCACAGCGGTTCTCGCCCAGACTACGACCAGTGAACCGAGTACGACCACCACTACCCAGACGCCGGGTGCGCGGACGGCACCGAGCACGACCACGCCAGGCACAAGCCCGGCTCCAGCGGCCAGAACCTTGAACCTCAACGCCGTCACCGTCGCCCAACTGGTCCGCGCCGGTCTCGATCAGCCCTCGGCACAGCTCATCGTTCAGAACCAACCCTACAGCAAGCCAGAGGATGTCCTCGAGGTCAAAGGGCTCTCGGATCGAACGAAGGCGGCTCTCAAAGCAAACATGGATATTTTGAGAGCTGAACCAGCACCTTCTGCAAAATAGCGCCTGTTTCTATCTTGAATAACTGTCGAAAACAACCGATGTGCGTCGTGGGATCTGAATAACTTTTCAGATCCCACGACGCACTTGATCGATCCTGTCAGGGCTGGGTAGTAGTCGAGCCTACTCCCGAAGCTGGCGTGCCCACCTGATTTGTACTTGGAGTAAGTGTATTACTTGGGGTCAGTGTGGTCGTCCCCGTGGTCGGAGCGGCAGTGACCGAAGGCTGAACGCCAGAGTAGGTGCCCGTGGCATAGCCGCCGGAAGCTGGATTCAAGTTGCCGCCCTGGCCGGAGTACACGCCGCCGGAGACGGGGCTGCTGCTGCTGGGCAAATTGGGACCCGCGTAGACCGGTGGGGAAGCGGGCAGGTTGCTGCTCGGATTGAGTATGCGCGGGGTAGTCGTTGTGCCCGTGGTGATTCCGGTGGTGGTGCCGCCGGTAGTGGTCGTAATCTGGGCACCTGCCGGTAGGAGCAGGCCGCTGCTCAACCATCCACCAGCGATCACCGCCGTCAATAGCATCAGTGAGCGAGTCATCGAGCGCCTCCTTGTCAGTTCTTTTATAGTAACAATATCTCGGTTTCTCACATCCTTCCCGTGGGTGAGATTGGCAGCAGCGAGACGATCGTTTCGCGCCTGTGGCGGGGCATCTTAGTAGAAAAACGACTGGGGGCGAGAAGGGGTGAGCACGGTTCGGGTTATGGCGGTGGCGGTCAATGTCTTCCGCGAGTCGGTGCGTGACCGCGTGCTCTATTTGATTGTCCTGTTTGCAGTGCTGCTGCTATTGGGAGCGCGGCTGCTGCCGGATCTCAGCGCCGGGGCAGAGTTCAAGCTCATCCTCGATCTGGGTCTGGGGGTGATTCACCTGTTCGGTCTGGTGGTGGCTATCTTTCTGGGAACCAGCCTGCTCTACAAAGAAATCGAAAAGCGCACGATCTACCTGCTCATCGCCAAGCCCCTCGATCCGGCAGAATTTATCCTCGGCAAGCACCTCGGCCTGGCGGCGGTGCTCGCAGTGCTCATCGCCTTGATGAGCCTCTGCTTTGCTGCCGTGCTCGCGATAGGCCGTGTACCGGCGGGCGGCCTCGCCGCTGCCCTGGGCCTCTCCGTCGCCTTTGGCTATCTCGAACTGCTCGTGATCGTCGCGGCGGCGCTCTTTTTTGGCAGCTTTACCAGCCCCGTACTCGCCTCGATCTTCACGATCTCGCTGTATCTGGTGGGCCACTTTACAGCGGACCTGCTCAACCTGGGCCGATTGTCCAAAAACGCCTTCAGCGCCCAACTCACCCAGTTTCTCTACCTGATACTGCCGAATCTCGAGCGGCTGAACCTGCGCAACGGTGCTGTCTACGGCCAACTGCCCCCTCCTGGTGAACTGGCGCTCTCGGGGCTTTACGCCCTTTTGTATACCGGCCTGCTCTTGAGCCTCGCAGTGCTCATCTTTGCCCGGCGCGAGTTCTAAAAACGTATTTGCCCCAGGAAACAGCTTCTGCCGTTCGTGGAATTTTCATTTACAAAACAACAACTAAAGTATTCGGTGCGCAAATTAACCGGTAATCCGTGAAATGTGCTTCAACCCAGGCTTATTTGCAATGAAGGCGATACTTGCAACCGTCAAATGGTATTTTATTATACACTTTTAACGCAAATAAAATAGCTAAATATCAGTAATTTTTTAACCTATTTGATATAGATTTTTCTTAAAACGGTACGCTATAGATTCAAACAAAGAAATGCTACTAATTCCTGTTCATTCACTCTGGCGGTGGGCATGAAATTCATCAGTCTCTGACGAGTACAATCCTTGCCTGGACTGTATTTTAGCGTCAAGTGCAGGTTGTACAGGTGGATTTTTCCCTGACTCTGGCTTTGTTGAAAAGAAACGACGAAGTGAAAAAATAGCGATATTCCGTGTGAACAGTCAACTTTTTATTGACAGATTCTTAGATACGCTGGTAGGCTGTCTTCAGCGTTCCTTCCTGATTTTCTAGCAGTACTCTTCCCCATGAAAACATCATTTTCCTGGGCGCTATTGTTGCGCTCACAACGCTATTGGGCCGCCGGTCTGGTTGTTGTGATCGGTGTTGCTGCCGGCAGCGTCGGAGTTGCTGCCCGAGCCGATGTGCTCCAGGACATCCTTACCTCCGATCCGGCGGTCGATATGGTCGATGAAGAATTCGATCAGACCAACGACCAGTTTGCCTGGGTCGAATCGACCTCCAGGGGGAAGGGCCCCCTCTGGTTGGGCAAAGTCGATCCGAAGACGGGCGAGTTTGTACCGCCGACGGGCAAGGCGCTTCAGGTCGATACCGACGCCCTCACGCTGCCAAAAGTTTTCAACGGAGCCGAATGGGCCTTCGCCAACAACGACAGCCTCGGCAATGCGATCGTCTACACCAAATCGACCGACAAGGACAAGGCGCTGGGTGTCGCCACCTTCGACGGCAATGTCTGGACCCCTTCGGTGCTTGCCAACAGCACCGGCAGCCAGGGACCGATTGGCAGCAGGGACAACAACGATACAGCGCCGCGCATTTTTTACTTCAATACCGATCCTCTCACCAAACAAAAGGTCGCCAAGTGGCGCGAAATTTATAACCCAGCCACCGAGGCGGTTGTCCCAAATGTCGATCCGCCCGGTGGACGCTGGGTGGAGGGCCTGCGCGCCGTCATCTATCCGACCCAACTCAGCCGCAAAGAAAAACAGATCTTTATCTACTACGTCGATACCGGTGTCTCTGAACAGGTCACCTTCGACGCCGGTGAGAAGATTACGCCCTTTATGTGGAAGGCACCGGAATTTGGCGACGACTACCTCGTCATGACGGTCATCGACAACGTCAGTGTCGGTATCTATCGCAAGCTCAACGGCAGCTGGCAGCAGATCAACAACCTGCTGATTCCCTCGACGAGCAAGCCCTACGTCAGCTCCTCCGAGCCCTTCACTTACAACGGCAAATCCTACCTGTTTGGCCTTTCCCAAGACGATCCCAATCCAAAAAGCCTCAGTGCTCTGTCGGATGTCTGGGTAGCTGCCATCGATCCGGCGAACCCTTACTACGCCAAAGTCAGCGACTCCACCGATCAAAAGCGCCGGGATCCTGAGGTTTATATCACCTGCCAGGGTCCTTATATCTACTTCCAGCGTCCCAATCCCTCTGACAGCAGCAAGTCGTCGATCTACCGGGTACCGGCCAGTCTGGGCATCCCCCGCGAGCCGCCGCCGCGCTGCAACTGACACGGAGATTCAGGTACCAGCAGCGCTCTTTGTCTGAAAAGTCCTTTTGAGCAAGTGCTCCAACGCCCTCAGCCAACCCCGGCATTCTTCCAGTGCAGGGGCTTAACGCTGAGCATCATCCAGCACACCTTCGGTTGTTTGCTTCCTTCCACAACCTGCAACAAAAAGGGTGGTCTATGCTCTCCTTCCGATGTCTTTTTGGTAGCCATCGCCGTCCATCTCTACGCCTGCCGCTGGCAGTCGCTCTCGCAGCGAGCGGGCTGCTGGCAGCCTTACCGGCCTGTGCCCAGACCGCCGCCAACACGATCGTCTCCGATCCACGGGTGCAGCTATTCGACCTCGAATTTGATCAACCGTCGGCGCGATTTGCGTACAGCAGCTCCACCGATGGCAGTGTCTGGCTGGGCTACGTCAATCCGACCACGGGCGATCTTTTACCGTCTTCTGGCCAGGGAACGCTCATTGGAACGCAGGCAGAAAGTCCGGTCGAAGCCTGCAACGGGCCGGAATGGGCCTACAGCAATCAAGGGCCGCAGATCGTCTACAACAAAGTCCTCAACGGCTATGCGAATCTGGCCCGCACCCTTAAAATGGGCGATCTTTGGAACGACGAGGCGCTGGTAAACGGGTTAAATGGTGTCGGTCCAGTAGGAAGTAAGGACCGCAACGATCCGAGGCCGCGCATCTCTTATGCTGGAGCGGGTTTTTGTGGACCGCCCGCCACCAAGAGCATAGATGCGGGCGGCGGCATCTACTGGCGCGAGATCGCCGATCCTTCTACAGTGCATCAAATTCCCCTCGCCAACGCCCAGGGGGTGCGCTGGGTGCCCGGCGCGACAGTCGGCCAGCGCTCGCTCGCTGTCTCTGCCGCTGTGGTGGGTCCAGATGGCAAGAAGTACCGTCAGGCTTTTCGCTACTGGATCGATACGGGAGTCGCTGAGCAACTCACCTCGGATCTAAGCGATCACAACAGCGTCTTTTTCTGGAATGCCCCTGAATATAACAACGAACTGCTCTTTTTTACCCTGATCAACGATCAGGCCGCCGCCGTATACCGCCAGATCAACGGTGTCTGGACCAACATCTACACCATCAAGTCGCCCGATCCGAGCAAACCCTACATCGAGTCTCCGGAGCCTTTTACCCACAACGGCAAGTCCTATGCCTTTTATGTGGTCAAAGACAACTCAGATTCGACCAACAAAGATGCTCCCTCCGAGATCTACGTGGCGAACATCGATCCATCCGCTCCCCTCAACCGCAAAGTCAGTAGCGATCCACCGGGCGATCCGCTGAGCGGCAAAAAAGTCCGCAAAGATCCCGAAGTGTTTGTTACCAAACTGGGACCGGTGATCTTTTACGCCGCTGCCTCCGGGCTGGATCTTAACGGCGACGGTCAACCCGATCAAAATGCGGTGATCTGGAAGGCGGACACCGGCCTCGGCCCACCCCAGCCCAACGACTTTAACGGCGACGGCAAATCCGATATTCTCTGGCGCAACGCAAATACGGGAGCAAATCGGATCTGGTTGATGAACGGTGCCACGCGCCTCTCGACTGCCAGCCTGCCGACGATCGCCGCGAGCACTTACTTGCTGGTCGGCGGGAGCGCTGATTTTACTGGCGATGGCCGGGCCGATATCTTCTGGCACAACCCGGTGAACGGCACCAATATTCTCTGGAAAATGAGCGGTACGGCGGTGGTGCAGACGATCAATCTCTACACCAGCCCCGATCTGGTATGGGAGGCCGCCGCCACGGGCGACTTTAACAGCGACGGCGCAACGGACATTCTCTGGCGACGCAGGGACACCGGTGAACTTTCGGTCTGGCTGATGGACAACACGACTTTTGTTTCTGCCGTGCATCTGCCCGCCAATCCTGGTCTTGACTGGAAAGTGGGTGGTACTGGCGATTTTAACAACGATAGCCAGACCGATATTGTGCTCCGCAATTCTAAGACCGGTGCCAACCAGATCTGGTTGATGAACGGCACGAACCGTACCGGCACCGTGGCCCTGCCGACGGTGGGCGATCCCAACTGGGCGATGCGCGGGATCGCCGATTACGACAACGACGGCAACCTCGACATTCTCTGGCGCTACCAGGGGACGGGTACCCTCCAGGGTGCCGTGCAGTACTGGAAGATGAACGGCGTCAATTACACTGCCTCCGTCAGTCTGCCGACCGACGCTGACCTCAATTGGACGATCATTGGGCCGCGCTGAACTGCCAACCGCTCACTGCGCCGGACCAAGTCCAGTATCCGCTCGATAAATGGGGGTGCTATCGTCAGTGTTAATAACCTGGAAATAGATAGATGGTCCCTGAGCAGTGACGAACACTTCCGGATCTTTGCGCACCCGCTCAGTATTGTCGCTTACCCGACGATAAAAGGGGTTGACAGCATCGATGCCAGCTAGCCAGATTTCGGAAGGAACCGTGCGACTGGCAGCGTTAGAGGAGGTGGACGTCACCATGTAGATGTAGGACTTGCCGTTGTGAACAAAGTACTGGGGTGAGGAGATAAAAGGACCAGCAGAAGGCGGCTTGATATCGAGAACTTTTGACCATATGCCCGTGAACTTGCGGTAGATGCTGATAGTTTTATCGTCTGCCTGGACAAAGCAAACATACTGGCTGTACTCCGGGGCATTCCAGCAGTAAACAGCCGCTTTTTTGCTCGAAATGGCTGCGACCGTGTCGATCGTTTTTTGGTCGGTGTCATAAACAATTGCTGAGGCGGAGCGATCGGCGCTCTCGGTCAGGCTGATCGAGCGCTTGCCCATCACCCACACATCCCCCGCCGGACCGGAACCCGGAATAGTTTCTTCGGTCGAAGCATCGTTGATCTCGCGCCACTGGCTCACCTGAGAGCCGTCTGAGAGTTTGGTGGTGTAGGACATGCGGGGTTTTGGATCGCCCGGATCGAGGCTGCCGATTGGGGCAGAGCGGCCACTGCTGTTGGGCAAAAGTTCGCCGCTCCAGAGGCCACCTACCTGTTGAGCCAGGGCAATGGCCGGTCGTCTGTTGGCGTCGTACTTGCTGTAGACGATCTGGGAACCACTGCTGGTGAGCACCCATTCTGGTCCATTCAAAATACCGCGACCCACCGGCACGGCTCCAGGATCGACACTGATTCCTTTGGCTGAGGAGGGCACAAAAGCGCCGGTAACTGGATCAACGCCGCTCACCCAGAGGGTGCCGGATTTATCTGTCCAGGTAAATTGAGCAGTGGCCTGATCAAACTCGGGATCGACAACCTGAGCATCAGGATCCGATACGAGAATATCCTGTTGAGATTGAGCGCCCGCAGGCAAGCGATATGAAGTAAAAAGTGCCGCAGATGAGAGCACGACAGCAGCAAATCCCAGGCGAGCAAAGCGATAGTTCAGGAAGGCCATTTGCCTGTTACCTTAGAAGAATAAGGCTATATTACTACAGCTTTTATAACTTGCGACTTGCAAGACTAACTGCTCCTGACATTCTGCAGGCACCGGCGGGTGGATTTACCCTGGTCGTCTTTGCCCACTGCGGACGGCAGAAGATGACGGTTCGCTCATAATTAATAAGGAGCCTTACTGGAAGTGCGGATGGCAGAATCGAACGGGCCGGGGCTGGGGCAACGCCGAAACTGGGAGCTGATCAGGCGCGTCTCCCCTTTCGCCCGCAGGCAGTTGCGGCTTTTTGTGCTGGCGCTGGTGCTATTGCCGCCGCTGGCGGCAGCCAACGCCGTCGGGCCAATTCTTATCCAGCGGGCGATCGATGGCCCAGCCCACACAGGCGATCTGAGCGGGCTGCAGTGGATCGCTCTGCTGTACGGCGTCACGGTATTTGTCCGGCTCGGCCTGCAGGCGTGGCAGGGATACCTGCTGCAGCAGGCGGGCCAGCGGATGACGGCTGAGATTCGATCGGAGCTATTTGCCCACGTCACGCGCCTCTCGATCAGCTACTTCAACCGCACGCCGGTGGGCAAGCTGATCACCCGCCTTACCAGCGATGTCGAGGCGCTGGGGGAGGTCTTTTCCACAGGCGGCGTCGGCATCCTGAGCGATACGGTCTCGATTGTGATCGTGGCCGCCTTTATGTTCAGCCTGCGCTGGGATCTGGCGCTATTGGTGACGCTGCTGCTGTTTCCGATTACAGCGCTCGCCATCTGGTTTCAAAAGATCTACCGCGACGCCAACCTGCGCGTGCGCGAGATGCTCTCTACCCTCAATGCCCAGCTGCAGGAAAATCTGGTGGGCGTGAGCGTCGTGCAGATGTTCCGCCGCGAGGAGCGCAACAGCGAGCAATTCGACGAGGCCAACCGCGAGTACATCCGGGCGGTGGACGAGACGATCCTCTACGACTCGGCCCTCTCAGCGGCGATGGAGTGGATCTCACTGGTGGCGATTGCCGGGGTGCTCTGGTACGGCGGCGGCCAGGTGCTGCAGAACGCCCTCACCTTCGGTACCCTGGTGGCCTTTATCCAGTACGCCCAGCGGCTGTTCGACCCGATTCGCCAGTTGGGCGAGCGCTTTACCTCGATTCAATCCGGCTTTACGTCGCTGGAGCGAATCACGGGCATCCTCGATGAACCGATCGAAATCAAGGACCCCGTGGTTCCTGAGAGCCTGCCGACCGATGGCTCCGGCGAAGTCGTCTTTCAAAACGTCTGGTTCGCCTACAAGCCGGGCGAGTACGTGCTCAAAAATGTCAGCTTCACGATTCGCCCCGGCCAGACTGTCGCCCTCGTCGGTCCCACCGGCTCCGGCAAGAGTACGATCATTCGCCTGCTGTGTCGGCTCTACGAACCTACCCAGGGCCGGATCTTGATCGACGGCGTCGATATCAGCCAGATCACCCAGGAGGAGTTGCGCCGCCGCATCGGTGTCATCTTGCAGGAAGGGTTTCTTTTTTCTGGCGACATCCGCTCCAACATTGCCCTGGGCGAGACTTACAGCGACGGGCAGATCGTGCAGGCGGCCCGCTCGATGAACGTCGATCGCTTTATCGAGGAGTTGCCGGAGGGTTATAAAACCGAAGTGCGCGAGCGCGGCAACAACCTCTCCGGCGGCCAGAAGCAGCTACTGGCCTTTGCCCGCGCCGCCGTGCGCGATCCAAAGATTTTAATTCTCGACGAGGCCACCGCCTCGCTGGATGTGGGCACCGAAGCGCTCGTCCAACAGGCACTGGATCGGCTACTTAAAAAGCGGACCTGCATTCTCATCGCCCACCGGCTTTCGACCATCCGCAACGTCGAGCGCATCCTGGTGCTGCGCAGAGGAGAGCTGATCGAAGACGGCAGCCACGAGCAACTGATGGCGATCCACGGCCTCTACGAGAGCCTCTACAAGCTGCAGGCACTCACTGCCTGATAGCTGCGACAGCTTTGCAACTGGCCGGATAGTCTGGAGGTAGTAAAAAATCGCTGCGATGCGCCCATTTTCGTTGCCTGTGATTTTGCTGACCCTTGCGCTCCTGGTCGTCCCCGCCGGGGCGATGCCTGCCCGGCCCCTGCTTGTCGCCCAGTCTGTGTCCCTCGGGGCGGGCGATTATATCCAGCGCGGCATCGATCGCGCCAGCCACAACGACGTGCGCGGCATGAACGAAAACTTTGACAAGGCGCTGCAGCTTGCTCCCAACTCCTATCAGGTCTACGTGCAGCGCGGTTATGCCCGCGCCATGCTCAAAGACTACAAGGGGGCGGTGGCGGACCAGACCGCAGCGCTCCGGCTCAAGCCGGATGTGGCCGAAGCCTACGCCAACCGGGGCACCTCCCGCTACCGGCTGGGGGAGCGCGAGCAGGCCCGCGCCGACTGGCGCAAGGCCGCTCAGATCTTCCGGCAGAAGGGAGCGGACGAGCAGGCCGAGCAACTTGAGGCGGTGCTGCGGCAGTACAAATAATTGCACAATAGTAAAGAGTGTGTAACTTTCCGTAAAGGGTTTTCATGGCGGATCAACTGGTACGGGCGACGGCGGCGGACGGACGGATCCGGGCTGTGGGGGTGCTGACGACGCGCCTGACGGCGGAAGCGCGCGAGCGCCACAAACTTTCTTACGTTGCGACGGCGGCCCTCGGGCGGACGATGGCGGCGGGGCTGCTGCTCGCTTCCAACCTCAAGCAAGGGACGGCGCGGGTGAATCTGCGGGTGCAGGGCGACGGCCCTCTAGGCGGCATCCTGGTCGATGCCGGAGCGGACGGCACCGTGCGCGGCTACGTCAAACACCCTGAAGTCGAATTGCCCCCTTCGCCGAAGGGCAAGCTCGACGTCGGTCGGGCAGTCGGGGCGAACGGCTTTCTCTACGTGGTGAAAGACCTCGGCTACGGCTATCCGTTTTCGGGCACGACCGAACTGGTGAGCGGCGAAATCGGCGACGACATTACCCACTATCTGGTCACCTCCGAGCAGATCCCTTCGGCTTTGCTTTTGGGTGTTTTCGTCGGAGCGGAGGGCGTCGAGGCGGCGGGTGGATTGCTGTTGCAGGTGATGCCCGGCCCGGCGGGCGAGGAGGACGAGCAACTCGCTTCTACCCTCGAAGCGAGGCTCGCCAAGATCGAAGGCTTTACACCCCTGGTGCGCCAGGGCAAGCGCCTGCCGCAGATCTTTTCTGAATTGCTCGAAGATCTGCAGCCGCAGATTTTCGCGGATGTGCAATTGGTGCGCTTCCACTGCCAGTGCTCCAGCGAGCGGGTGCTGCGGGCACTTAAGCTGATGGGCGAGGCTGAATTGCTCGACATGATCGAAAAGGACGGCGGCGCGGAGGCGACCTGCCATTTTTGCAATCAGGTCTATCAGGTAGGAGCAAACGAACTGGAAGATCTGGTCGAACAACTGCGCAGCGAACGGGAGGCGTCTGCCCAGGAGTAGTCAGTCCTTAGTCCCTTGCCTGGACAATGCCCGCTTGCCTTCAGCTCCGGCAGGTCCAGGGGCTCAGTATTAACGTCAGTTCGGGATAAGGAAAGGCGGTCCAATAGGCTGAAATTACTACAAACCACACCCAGGAGGGTCTGTCACCCCGTCAAATATTCTCCATATCTGGATTGGCTCAGCAAATCATTGCTATGGTGCTTGACCACGTTCACCAGATCTGGTGACGAGTTCTTCTAAAAGATCTGCTGCAACTTGTGCAGGTATCCCTGAAATTGGGATTTCTTTATTGTTTTCTGTTTTATCAAGTCTGCTAAGCAATAGCATCGCCGCAAATGCAATAGAACGCAAATTATGACCGGGCAGTGGAGAGCGATAGCGGTATGGAATCACGAGCTTGGGCTCGCGTCGCAACATGTTGCTAATTCTTTTCTCATCCCACTCAAGATTATCTCTCAAGAAATCCGAAAGCTATGCTTCCCGTTTTCCTTGCTTAAATGCTTCGGTTAAACGTTGACTTTCTTCCCTCATAAACTGGGCCTTATGGTATTCATGGTCAACTAACTGATGCCTTTTTTAGCACCTTATGATTTCTCGGAACTGGTCACGGAGTAGAGTTCAAATCAAACTGTTTCACCTCGACACCGCCCATTTTTGATCTCACTGTTGCAACCTGAGTCGATGTTGTAGATGTACGTGTTGTCTCAAAGGGTGCCTGTACTTTCACACGGCTCGTCTCCGGTTCTGACAAATGCTCCAATAGTCTCACTTGCCCTTATGACTCGCATCTCTTTAGCTAACCACTAAACTTGGCAGTTATCGCCGACATCGGCAGATAGGGCGACTCGACCTTCACCTGCTCGCCCGCCTTGAAAAAGATCGTCGCCAGCCCAAGCCCGAACACCGACAACCAGCCGCGCGGGTTCTCCCGACGACCCGCCGCGCCCCAGTAGTCCTTGTGAATCTCTAAATGCCGCAACAATGCCGCGTTAAAACCAGCACTGTCCCGTGCCAGCAAAGCTGCCAACAGATGCACTTCACTTCTTCTAAGACGCAGAGCATCCTGGTTCGATTCGGCTGCTGTCTGCTCTACTGCCTGCAAGGCCAATTGCCCTCTTCTAGATTGCATCGGCTGACGTAAAGCAAAACTGCGCAGAGCTTTGACACTCAAGAGCGCATACTGGGGACTGGCTGTACTCGATTGCTCTAGTATCTCCTCTGGATAATCGAGCAACGTCTCCATCTGCATGTCCCGCCGCGCCACTACCGCCAGACAAAACGCCTCGATCCAGTTGCGGGCGTTGGTGAGAGTGGTTGGTCCGGTTGTCGGTAGCCGTGTTTCGTTGTTGGAGACGTACACAAAGAGCTTGACGGCTCCTGCGGGTTGCTTGGCGAGGCGCAAGATGTCAGTCATGGCCATTGCCGCCGTGTCCAGGGCGTAGAACAGTTCTTGAGCATCGGGTTTGAGCAGAGCAAGACAGCCGGCGATAGCAAGAGAAGCGCTGTAGATGCTCTCAAGAGTGTTCTGTTTGTCAGCTTCGAGTGCTTGCCTGGCAGCCTGCAGCCGCTGCTGAGACTGTTCTAGCAGGGCCGGAAGGTTGTCTAGTTTAGCAGCATGATGAGGAACAAGCATGAGAATAGAGGCGAATGAAGTTCAGACAGAGACAGCACACTTACCGCGTACAAGCGACAGCGGCAGATAGTCAGACTCGACCGTGACGCTCATGCCTTGCTCATAAGCAAGACCAGCAAGAGCAAGGTAGTTATAGGCCAGGAAAGCTGTCGCGTTCAGTCGCCCATCGTCATCCGTTGTCCAGAACTTGTAATGGTATTCCAACGCTTTTGTCAGGGCTTTGTCGAAGCCTTGCTGGTCTTTGGAGATGAGGTTGTAGAGCACATCTATTTGAGAGACACCAATCAAGTACAGATAGTCTTCATCAAAACACTGAATCTTGTCTGGTTTGGCCGTTTTGATAGCAGCAGTAAGATGTTGAGCAGCATCTTTGCTTTTGCCTTGCCAGTAGCTTTGCAAAGCACAAATGTAGCTGTAAAAGAACTCGTCCACTTGGGTACTGGATTGGCGAAGAACAGACAGAGGGATGCGGCAGAGAGTATCGAGAGCATCCAGGTTACGGCAGATGACAGCGAGATAGAAGCCTAAACACCAAGTACCCCCGTCCGTGTAAGAGTTAGGTCCAGTAGTAGGCAATGTTACTGGTGGTCCATCACCAAGAGTAACGGTCAGTTCAGTCTCAGCAGTAGTAGCTAGTACGAACAAAGCAACTGCCGCTTGCACACCAAGGCGGAGTGCAGCACAAATCTCAGGTGATTCTGGTTCGAGTACGGCTGTGTAACCGGCGTATGCTTGTGCTGAGAACAACAGTGTCTCAAGTGCATTAGGATTCTGTTTAGAACTTACAAGCATAGATTCCATGAGTCGCTTGGTTCTTAATGCTTGTTTGCGAACAAACTCAATGTTCAAATCATTGCGAGCTATTACCGCCATATATTCAGCCTCACAGAGTAGCTACAGCCTGGTTTCATTTCTGCAGATTGAACTCGCTTATCTTAGCATTTCTTGCTGTCGATGTTCCGTTCTTGGCGTCAATAGGTACTTGCACCTTCAAATATTGCACATCCCCTGACTTACTTGCGTTCAATAACTCTTCTCCAATATCCTCACCTTTGAAGTACATGTTCTTTGCAACATCTTCAAAATATCTGGAGCTACCTTGCTCCGCACGACCAGTGCTTGTCTTCCGGCTTCCCAGGGTGCTCGTTCCACCTTTCGACTCGATGACTACGAACTTGTCCTTGCCGTCCTCGCCCTTTACCTTCCACACCTGATCAAAGTCGCCCGACTGCGATTTTTCTCCCAGACCCTGCTTGCTGGGATCAGGATACACGACTTCGGCATTTTCGCCATACGTCTTCTGCATGTACTCGCTCGATGCCTCTTCTGCGACTTTGCGGCTGCGCTCGTTAACCTGATAGCCTGCTTTGGCAGCCTCGTTCTGTTTTTGATTGGCCAACTCTTCGTTGCCTGCTGCTTCGGCTTCTTTCTGTTCTTTGATCGCCTGATCTCTTCTGTCTATCCATTCATCTCTTTCTTCTGCCAGACCGGTGTAACGCTCTGACTCTTCTAAGTTGAAGGGAACGTCCTTGCTGCCTTCTTTGTAGCTGGCAGGAAAGTCTACTTGATCACTTCTCGGTTCCAGTTTGCCTTTGACGACATCGTACTGGGGCAGGTTCTCCGGCTCTCCAGCATAGCCAGGGTTGCGGTCAAGGCGCAGGTTGCCGCCTTCCTCCATCACCCAGCGGTAGCTGTAGCGGCTTGCAATCATCGGAGGCCGGACCTGCAATAACGGCTTCCTCGGGCCAGGATTAAATGCAACTGGGGAGCGATCCCGGCCAGAATTAATTGCAACTGGGCCTGCAATCATCTGCCCTCGGCCTGCAATCGTCCATCCGGACCAGGATTATCTGCAACTGGAAGGCAAGTAAAGGAGGGTTTTCTTGACCATCGTTTCTGCTGAACGCCAAGAACGGCAGACAGGCATTTGGGCAGTCAACAAATTCGGTTAAAGAATCTACGGCAGTTTATGCTGATGAGCAACGGCATCCTTAACCATTCATTGGAGAGCTGCCCATGCTCATTGGCTACGCGCGCGTTTCCACCGACGACCAGGATCTGAATCTGCAGCGCGATGCTCTCAGGCAGGCTGGGTGCAAAAGAATCTACGAGGACCAAGCCAGTGGAGCACAGGCGGCCAGGCCGGGGCTAGAAAGAGTTCTGGAGGTTATCCGCGCTGGCGACGCATTAGTGGTTTGGCGGCTCGACAGGTTAGGCCGTTCGCTCAAAGATCTTATCGCCCTGGTGGAACTGCTGGAGGGACGCGGTGTCGGTCTGGTGAGTCTGCACGAATCCATCTCAACTGCTTCGAGTAGCGGCAAGCTTGTCTTCCACCTGTTCGCTGCCCTGGCCGAGTTCGAGCGCAACCTTATCCGCGAACGTACCCAAGCTGGGCTGAGCGCTGCACGCGCACGCGGCAGGAAAGGCGGTAGGCCGAAGGCCCTCGATCCAGCCAAGCGCCGATTGGCTGTGAAGTTGTACGACGAGCGACAGCTCACCATCGTCGAGATCTGCCGCATGTTGGGGATTTCCAAACCTACGCTCTACAGTTACCTGGCAGAAGGCCAGACCGCCACTGCCGGGGGCGGTTGAGGTGGCGCGCAAGATACCGGCTGAGGCTTTGGTGCAACTGCGGTCGCGCTTGGCCATCCTGCCGGAGCGTTCTGGTGAGCGCAAGGTACTCCTGGAGCAGAGCGCTGGGCTTTTTGGGGTGTCGGTCGCAACTGTCTACCGTGCCCTCAGAGAACAACAACGCCCGAAGAGTGTCCACCGTGCCGATCGCGGCAGTCCCCGCCTGCTGCCGCGTCCGGAATTGGAGCGCTACTGCGAAGTGATCGCTGCGATGAAGCTGCGCACCCTCAATCAAAAGGGGCGGCACGTCTCGACGGCGCGGGCCATCGCGTTGCTCGAAGAGTATGGCATGGACACGCCGAGTGGCTTCGTACAACTGCCTAAAGGGTTGCTCGCCAAAAGCACTGTCAACCACTATCTCGATGCCTGGGGCTATGACCTCGAACGTCTGACGCGCCAACCGCCTGCCGTTCGCTTTCAAGCCGAGCACAGCAACGAGTGCTGGCACTTCGACCTCAGTCCTTCAGATCTGAAGCACCTGCACAAGCCCCCCGCCTGGGTCGAGCCGGGACGGGGCAACCCGACGCTCATGTTGTTCAGCGTGGTCGATGACAGGTCTGGCGTTTGCTTTCAGGAGTACCGCTGTGTGTACGGCGAGGACGTGGAGGCGGCGCTGCGCTTTTTGTTTGGTGCGATGTCGCCCAAAGAGGCGACGGGCGTGGACTTCGGGGGCATCCCCGCGATGCTGTACGCCGACAATGGTCCGATTGCCAGAAGCCGGGTGTTCCAGAACGTGCTGGAATGTCTGGGCATCAAACTGCTCACCCACATGAGCGCCGGTTCCGACGGCACCCGAGTCACAGCCCGAGCCAAGGGCAAAGTCGAGCGGCCATTCCGCACGGTCAAGGAAGCGCACGAGACGCTGTATCACTTCCACCAACCGCAAAGCGAAGCCGAAGCCAACTTGTGGCTACAGCGATACTTGATGCATTACAACGATCGCCCGCACCGCAGCGAACCGCATTCGCGGCTGGAGGATTGGCAGCGGCACCTGCCGAGCCAGGGCATCCGGCAGATGTGCTCATGGGAACGCTTCTGCACTTTTGCACGCGAACCGGAACGACGCAAAGTCGGGGCCGACGCCCGTGTCACGGTCGAGGGGGTGGCCTACCAGGTGGAACCGGACCTGGCAGGCGAGACGGTGGTGCTGTGGTGGGGGCTGTTCGACAACGAACTGTACGTCGAGAAGGACGAGCAGCGGTACGGCCCTTACCTGCCGGTGGATGGACCCATCCCCCTGCACCGCTACCGCAAGTTCAAGAAGACGCGCACCCAGGAGCGCTCCGAGCGCATCGCGACACTCGCCACTCGTCTTGGGCTACCCCGCGCTGCCTTGGAGGGACACGCGGAGTTGGCGTACCTGGTCGAGGAGGCTCCAGCTCCCCAAGCGGTGCGGGCACTTCCCTTCCGCGATCTCGACCCTTACCAGGAATTCAACTACCCGTCTGCGTTGATGGCCAAGCGGGCGATTGCCCAGGCGCTCGGTTGCCCACTGGCCAAGCTGAGCGAGGAGGAGCGGGCTTTCATTGATGCAGTGCTGGGTGAGACGCTGAGCAAAAAGGAAGTGCTCGAACGGGTACGCCGCCATCTTGCCCACGACCCACCCGGAGAAGCACATGCTGACTGAAGTGATGGAGCATTACCGCCTGGTGCGCGATTTTCGCAAAGCCAGTTACTTCGAGACCGACCGCCAGAAGCAATTGTTCAAGGACATCCGCGCATCGATCCTCTCCGGACGGATGGTAGCGCTTACCGGCATCGTCGGTTGCGGCAAGACGGTCACTCTGCGCAAGCTGCAGGAGGTGCTCGAAAAAGAAGGGCGCATCATCGTCTCCAAATCGTTGTCGGTGGAAAAGGACCGGGCGACACTGGCGACCTTGATAGCAGCCCTGTTCTTCGACCTTTCGCCTGACAAGGACGTGAAGATTCCCGGCCAGGGTGAGAAGCGCGAGCGGGAACTGCGCGACCTCATCAAAAAAAGCAAGAAGCCGGTGGCGCTCTTTGTGGACGAGGCCCACGACTTGCACGCCAAGACCCTGACCGGTCTTAAACGACTCATCGAGGTGGTCGAGGACGGCGGCGGAGTGCTCTCGCCCGTGGTGGCCGGTCATCCGAAGCTCAAGAACGACCTCAGGCGACCAACGATGGAGGAGATAGGTTACCGGGCAGTGGTCTTCAGTTTGGACGACTTGATCGGTTCACCAAAGGATTACCTGCACTGGCTGTTGGAGCAGTGCCTGTCCGAGGGTACCCAGGCGAGTGAGGCCATCGAAGATGAGGCATTGAACCTGTTGGCCAACCGGCTGAAGACGCCGCTGCAGCTCCAGCAGCACTTGAGTTTGGCCTTTGAAACGGGTTTCGAGGTGGGCACCAGGCCCGTGACGGCGGAAGTGGTCGAGTCGATCCTCTCCAAGCAGATTGACGACTTGGAGCCGCGACTGACCCGGCACGGGTACGACGTGCGCAGCCTGGCGGAGCAGTTCAATGCCCGACCGGTGGAGATCCGTTTGCTGTTTCGGGGGCAGCTCGATGCCACCCGCGCACGGGATTTGCAGGAGCAGATGCTTGCGGCGGGCCTGCCGCTATGAGAGCCTTTTTGTGTTGCAGATAATCCTGGCCCGGATGGACGATTGCAGGCCGAGGGCAGATGATTGCAGGCCCAGTTGCAATTAATTCTGGCCGGGATCGCTCCCCAGTTGCATTTAATCCTGGCCCGAGGAAGCCGTTATTGCAGGTCCGGCCTCCGATGATTGCAAGCCGCTACAGGTAATGTACTCCAGCAACAAGTCAATCGCCTGCGGCTGGGGCATCTGCAATAACTCGTCACGGCTGGGCAGGGGTGGTAACGCACTCATACCGAAAGCGTACAGTCTGTTATCGCTCCGTCAAGACCAGCACGTGAATGCTTACTCAGCGTCGGCATCGGTGTCGGTTCGTTCGTCCTCGCTTAGAGATTGTCCCTCTTCCTCATCAGGGACTGGGTTCTCATTGTCTTCCGAGGGCACTTGTTCTTCATCGGCAATAGTTTCTTCGCGCTCGGCGACGGTCTGCTCCTCGTTCCTCCGCAAGAGCACGGGCAGCAAGTAGCTGCAACTCGCCGAAAGTAAAGGGGCGGGCGACGACACAAGCCGAACGGCGATCCAATAGTGCTTCAAGATAGGGCAGGAGTCGCCGGTCTGCGGCTGGCTTCTCGATGAGCACGGTAAGGGCCGTGCCTACCCGGTTATCGTCGTTACTCTGCAAAGCCTCGATCAAACTTTGCAGAGCGTTATCTGCCAGCATAGATATTCTCCATATCTGGATTGACTCAGCAAATTATCGCTATGATACTCGACCACGTTCACCAGATCTGGTAACGAGTTCTTCCAAAAGATCTGCTGCAACTTGTGCAGGTATCCCTGAAATTAGGATTTCTTTATTGTTTTCTGTTTTATCAAGTCTACTTATGTGAGTCTATCAATGGTTCACTGCGTCTGCTGGTCTCTTGCCTTACGAAACTCTTGCTCAGCCCTGAGCATTTCGATGAAGGTTTTAGGCTGAATGACGATGTCTTCGAGTGGCAGTTTGCCCATTTTCTGCAGTTGAGCAAAGCTTAGGAGTAATCCTTCTATACCGCCTGGTGCGTCTATGTCGTACTCGTCTTCGAGACGGTTCAGTGCATTGGTAGAAATGGGTTTTGCTACTTGTTCGAGCACCACAGTTTCATTGCTGCCTTGAGTACCACGTTCAGATGCCAGGGCACGGGCAGCAAGCCAACGTACCTCGCCGACGATGGGTGGTAGAGA
This sequence comes from Gloeobacter kilaueensis JS1, assembly GCF_000484535.1. Taxonomy (NCBI): domain Bacteria; kingdom Bacillati; phylum Cyanobacteriota; class Cyanophyceae; order Gloeobacterales; family Gloeobacteraceae; genus Gloeobacter; species Gloeobacter kilaueensis. The sequence goes on from NC_022600.1 coordinate 105,758, forward strand.
GGTAATACAGGGACTTCTATCCTGTAATAGTTTTTCGATAAGTGGAATGAGTCTCGGATCACCAGTTGCTTCACTGGTGAGTGAGCGCAGAGTAATAGCTCTTTGAGCCGCCTCGTTACTGCTCAGACGTTCTTCAAAGCGCTTTACCCAGTCTTCGGCCAGCATATACCCTACAAAATTTATTTGGGGAAACTTTCTTAAAATAAGACCTAGCTATACATTACTACTCGTTTTTCCTGCTCAAGTGGCGAATATTAATTCAAAAAGCCATAAATGGCCCAAAAAATAATCCTCCTTCCTTCACTATCTTAAGAACCTCATCCTGTGAAGGTAGATCATCAATAAACTCAGGCCAAGATTTTTTGATATACTTGTCCCACTGCGCTGGATCAACTTCCCTGATTTTATGCACTAAGTCCTCAAATATATAGCCTTTTCCAGCCATTTCTAACACACATTGTCGCAAAGCAGATTCATAATCTGGAGCACTTGAATAACAATTTACGAAGGCATGGTTTGTACCAGGCGGAAGTTCAGAATCTGCCTCACCCCGCACTCTGACCGTAAGCTCATATAGACTATTATTTTGACTCATTCTCGAATCTTCCTATTTAACTTACTAAAGCTCCTCGAAATGATCTGCACCCGTAGCTTCAAGCAACTTGAAGAAGGCGTCTAGAGCAACAGGATACCCTTCTACGAGCAGTCTTACAACGTACTCATGAGTTCCAGTGCTGTCTAGACTCCAGTAGTACCACTCTCGTTCACCAGACTCGAACCAACAGATCCAGTTTGATAGAGACCACCGCTGCTTATTAGACGCTAGTTCTAGCTTCTCTGCGTAGCTCATACTATCCAGCATCTGTAAGTAGGCAAGCTTCTCCTCCTCCGTTTTTTCAGGTTCAAAAGCCGCAGTAAACCAGTCTGGCAAGATATTGTGCCAGTCGTCATCGCTCGGCCAATCTTTATCTAATGCTTTCTCGTCAATCAAGGACAGGATTTCTTTGAATCTCAAAATGACCGTTTCACACGAATCGGAGCAAGTTACCTTATATGTTAGGAGTCCTGCCATCGAGCCAGGAGCAATAGCTGTCTGTTGATTTCGCAGGCGCTCTAATTCCTGGACTATTTCCTGCATTTTTCACCTTCAAATCAAGACATCAATGTTTGTGGGACGTTGCTCCATCCTCATTCACTTCTAATTTTACCCGTGCCTTGAATTATAACCTCTCTGAGTGTTTTTATCTGTTCTTCAGTCAGACCAAATTGATCTGAAGCTTTCGTTGGGTCGGCAATTTCCGGCCTGTTTGGAAATTGCTTCTTCTCGCTTTGAGGAACAGCAATCCTTCTCATCTCTTCTAGAAACGGTTCAGGCACATCAAAAGATTTCACTTGGGTATCCGGAAATTGTTTTGAACGTTGCTGAAGGAACTCCTCTGCTCGCGCTTCGTCTCCAAAGTTCAAAAAGAGTGCACGTTCCGGCCCTTTACCCTTCTTGCTTCTTACAACAGGAATGTCTACACCTCCGTTTTTATCGATAAGAACACGTTGGTTGCCTTCACCCTCTACTCTATAAACTGTTACATTCCTGTCTTCGGCTGCAGTCTGATTGTCTTCATCTTCAGGCAAAGATTCGCTTGCGTCATCGTTGCTGTTGTCGTTGCTGGGTTCTTCTTCCTCTGGGTTGTTCTGCCCCTCCTCGTTACCCTCCTCGTTGCCGGAACCTTCCTCCTCGTTGCGGTTGCGCGGCGGCTCATCCCCATCGCCGTTGCCGTTGCCATCGCCGTTGCTGCCACCCTCGGTCTCCGGGCTCGCCGCTGTCTCGCTCTCTTCTGAGCGCCGGCGCTCGTTCGACTGGCCTGAAGCAGGCTCTTCGATGGGCGTCGGAGCAGCATCAGGCTTCGACGAGCGTTCGGCACCAACCGCTACCGGCTCGCGCTCCACCACCGACGGCTCGAAGGGAGTCTGACCGCTCTCGGGCAACTGGGGCACCTCGACGGTGGGCAGCGGCACTTCCCCCTGGGCATTGCGCAAGGGCGAACCCTCCGGCAACTCGGGCGCAGGGGGCACCTCACCCGCTGGCACCTCGACACGGGCACGGCCCAGACGATTCAGACTCGCCTCGATGCCCACACCGGTCGCTGTGTTGAGCACGATGTTGCTCGGGTCAAACGCCTCCAGACCACTGTTGCCGACTGCCGAGAGCTTCTGCTCCAGACTCAGGTTCGGGTCGAAGGCCACACCGGCAGCGGTGTTGAGCATACCGCCCACCGCGTTTTGATAGGTGCCTTCGACCACCTGATGACCGATGAACTTGCTCGCGCCCTGAGCAATCGCACTCTCGGCAATTTCTCTACCCAGTACCTGCTCGGTCGCTCCGAGAATGCCCTTACTGGCCGCTCCCCCGACTGCTCCCACTCCAGGAATTGGAATGGCTGAAAGCGCACCGGTCTGCAAACCGCTGAGCGCATCGTTGCCCATCTGCTCAAGGCTGTACTGGTGACCGGAGGCGGTTTCATCGGCGGCGTTGATGGCAACATTGGCCGCCGCTCCTGTCCCAGCCGCAGCGAGCATCGCCACTCCTGCTCCCGCTCCGGCTCCACCGGTGGCGACGGTGACACCGACGGCGGCAACGGTGACAAGCCCCATCTTCAGCATCTCTCCCCCGGCGTTGAAGTCCTGGGAGAATTTCTGCACGCTGCCATTGACATCGTTGATGGTCTGAGCCATCAGCCCCGGCGGCGGGGGCGGTGGTGTCTGCTCGCCGGAGGGATTTTGTTGAGCGGCAGCAGCGGCGGCCTGCTGTTGTGGGTCGCCGTAGAGTTCCGAGTTCAACCGCTGGATGGCGGTGTTGTCGCCGTTTTTGATGGCGGTTTCCAGTTCGTTGAACTTGCTGTCGAGCTGGTCGAGCTTTTGTTTGGTCTGGGCTTCGACGGCGGAGGAGGAGTCCTCCTGCATAAGCTTGTGGTCTTCGTCCTTATCGCCGTTGCCGGTCAGAAAGTTCCAGGCATCTCCGGCCACGTCGGCGACGGTGTTGACGGTATTTTCAAGAACGGCTTTGCCTGTGTCGGCGGCGCGGTCGAGAACGGTGCCGTCCTCGTTGACGATTTTGTTGAACTGGGCATCGACCTGCTGTCGGTAGTTGGCGAGTTCAGCGCGGGCCTGGCTGAGTTGCTGGAGTTGTTGCTGCTGGAGCTGTTCGGCAGTCAGGGGTTGTGCGGCATTTGGTGGAGCCTGTGGGTTGGTATTGGTGCCGCTCTGAGCGTTGGTGTCGGCTGCGCTCGGGTTGGCATTGGGCTGGGAGCCGTCATCAGCGTTAACGTCTGTCTGAGGGTTGTTGTTGTCTGGATTGTCCGGGTCCGCATTTGCCTGCGCTGCGCCGTCCGGGTCCGGGTTCGCCTGAGCTTCCTCATCTGAGTCAGAGTTGCCAAAGAGGTTGGTGAACGTCTCGCCCAAATCGCCAAAGGTACCCGCAAGGAAGTTTTCCGCCTGCTCTGGCAGAGCTGCAGGATTGCTCACTGCGCCCAGTGCGGCTTCACCAAAATCGCTCAGCCCCTCCCAGATGTTACTCAGCCCTTCACCGAGAGCGCCCAGGGCTGAGCCAGAATCGTCCGGCTGGGCATTCGCACTCGGCTCGCTTTGCTGCTTTGAATCGGCCCCGCCCAGAGCGAGCAGGTCCGATACGGCCTCTGTGGCAGAGGTGAACAATTCGGAGAGGGGATTGTCATCTTCATCAGCTGCTGGGTTTTCATCAGTTGAAAGAGGAGTCTGTTGGTCGTCCGTTACATCAAGAGCATAGCTGGGCACGTCTTCAGAACCCGGCAGTCCATCGGCTGAATCGTCGAAGGGCAACGACTCGGCGTCTGGATTATCAATAGCCAGCGGCTCACCATCGCGAGCAAAAAGGGCATCTGAGGCGAAAGCCTCGCCATCCGACTGGTCATCGGTGTCGGTTATATCCAGTGGCAGAGTGTCCGGGTCATCCAGGGCGGTGGGAGCTGGTGCGTCGTCTATTCCTGGCAAATAGTCGAAGTCGGCGTCTGTCGCCTCGCTGCCACCGTCGAAGGCACTCGGGTCTACTGCAGTGTCGTCAAAGAAGAGCGGGTCGGCTTCTGCTGTGTCGGCGGGGTCAAAATCCACATCGGCAGTCGCGTCGGCTCCATCGCTGCCTGCAAAGTTGTACTCATCGTCTTCGGCTCTCCAGTCCGTGCTGTCATCTGCTGCCCAGGCCGTATCGTCGGTGTCAAAGTCAGCTTCGGCGACAGCGCTGGCAGTGTCATCAGCGGCTGGTGCATCGCTGGGGATGTCTGCTTCGAGTTCAGAAGCAGGGGATTGCTCCTCGGGGGAGGCGGCTTCGTCCTCCTCGGTATCGTCGCTTGGGGAGTAGTCTTCCTCGTCAGGCATAGCACCACACTGGGAGGTTCGGTCCACAGTCAGGCCAGCCAGAAAAGAATGCCATACACTCCGCAGGCAGTCCACTGGCCGGATCGGACCGTCAAAATCTTAGGGAAGAAGCTTAAGTTTTGTAAGCAGGACGATAAAAAAAGGAGGCGAGAGATCGCCTCCTTTTTGTTTCTACTCAACGCGCACCGTTAGCGGGTACTGGGTGCCTGCTGCTGGGATACATCCTGGAATCGGCTCTTGGCCATCTGGAACTGCTTGCCCATCTCGCGCAATTGCTCGTCGCTGAAGTGCTGGCGCAGCTTGGCAAATAGCTCCGCTTCTTCGAAGTTGACGTGGCTTTGCACCTTGTCCTGCAGTTGGGCGATGCGTGCCTTAAAATCGCCCCCGATGCCGTTGCGGCGCACTTCCTCAAGCATGGCCTCCAATTCTGCCTGGTCCTGGTAGGCGTACTCAGCCTTGCTCAAGCTGTCGTCGAAGCGCTTGAGATCGGCGTACCAGGTCTGCTCCTCGGCATGGGCGTGGGCGCTCAGATCGCCGTAGAGCTGGTTAAAAAATTCCAGCTGCTTGTCCGGGTCGTTGGTGTCCTGGATCTGGGCAAAGAGGGTGCTGACTTTCTGGTGATCCATGTGGACGTAGTCGGTCACCTTCATGTCGGGACCACCTTCGCCCCGGCTCGTCACCGAACCAAAGACGCCGGTGAGGGCGGCAAGCGAATCCTGGACGCGGGCCCACAGTCCCTGGTCGGGATCCTGGCCGGTGAGTTCGCGGGTACCCAGAATTTCGAGGATGCCCTTGAGCTGCTCCTGGTGGGAGCGGTTCTCGAAGTTGACCGTGTTGAGCGGTGCAATCGCCGCGTCGATGTCAGCACCCACCACCTGAGCCGCCTTGTGCAGCGTGATGCCTGCCATCGCTGCTGCGTGCTTGAGCAGTTCGAGCTGGCTGAACTTGTCGTAGGCGCTCAGTTTGTCGCCTTGAATCGACTCTTCGAGCTTGTTGCCCATCTCATAGACGAGGGGCCGGGCTTCGCCTTTGACGCCATACTGGATAATCGCGTTGTCGATCACGGTGAGATTCTTGCGATCGTCGCGGATAAAGTCGCTGAGGCGCTTGCGGATCTCAGCGTCGTTGCTCTGGGTAAGCAACTGTTCCTCGATTTTGATGATCTGCTCCTGGGTCGCCTTGATGTCGGCGAGCCTGACAGCGATCGCCTGACGTTTTTCGTCGGCAATGATCGGTACCATGATGCCTCTCCTGTTGGTCGGACTCTCTTCTGTCGATCTTCGCGAGCAAGGCTGCCACTGCTATCCCCCCCAGGGCGGAAAGCGGCGAAGCGCATCGCAGAGTCGAACGAAAAAGCCGGGTACGCCCAGAGCCTACCCGGTCCTGTCCTGCAAACTGGGGGTTAATCGTCGTCGTCTACTTTTGGCGCGGCAACGACCGCCTCTGCCTGGGCGTAGAGCCGCGCCTGGGCAGCGAGGTAAGCCGCTTCGCTGAGGCGGTTTTCTTTTGCGGCTCTGGCGTGCAGGTCGTCCGCTGCCATCGACAGGCGGGTGAGGCGACCGAGCCTGCGGCTGTCGCGGTCAGGAGCGCTGGTATCGAGCTTATCGACCAGCTTCCAGATCCGCTCGCCCTCGGCGGTCGGCTGGTATTTGACACTGTCGTTAAAGGCGATCTGGCTCGCGGTAATGCCGTTGTAGGTGGACTGGAACAGATCGCGCAGGTCGGTGGCGAACAGGTCGCCCAGGTTGTTGGGCGGCAGCCCCAGAAGCAACTCCTCGGTCTTGACGATCGAGGCGGTGACGTAGTGCTGCTTGCCCAGGTAGCCGGGTCTGGCGTAGGGGCTTACCACCAGCAGGGGCGTGCGGTGCTGGTGGATGTGATCGAGGGACGATTGGGCGTCGTCGAAGGTCATAAAAATAGCGCTACCGGTGCCGGTGGCGGCGTTGTAGTAGACGGGGCTATTCATGATGTGCTGGACGACCTGGCCGAGGGCCACATCGCCGTCGCCAATCTGCTGCAGGCCGGAGCTGCCGACAGCGGTGGCGTTCGGTGCCTGGACACTGCCGGTGTGGTCGTTGGGCAGGTAGATATAGAGGTACTGGGGCAGGGTACCGGCGCTCACCATCCGGTCGAAGTCGGCGATGAACTCTTTGGCCCGGCGCTGGTCGGAGATGTTGAAGTTGTAGCCGGGGTAGTTCGCGTCCAGGTGCGCTTCGCCGCTCGTATTCTTCTCTCCCAGCACCGCGAGGATGGGCAGGTTGAGAAAGTAAGACTGCCCCAGGCCGCTGGTGGTCGAGGTGACATCGCCCAGGTTGACGACAGGCTGGGTGATCGTGAAGTTGTCCGCCTGCAGTTGCGGGTAGCCCACCTGGCCGCTGGGCGGGTCGTTGAGGGTGGTGGGCGTGCTGGTGCCGGTGTCGGTGCCCTCGATGCGGATCATCGCTCCGTAATCTTTGAAGCTCACACCGTTGCGGGCGGCGTTGTTGAAGATGTAGCCGCTCGCCGGATAGTCCTCCGGCTCGAAGTTTTTGTTGACCAGCAGGCCACGGCCCGTCTTGACCAGCAGCGTCTTTTGGGTGTAGTCGGTCGAAGTGCCGGAGGCAGCGAACTGGTGACCGGCGTCGGACTCTTCGGAGTCGGAGTAGTAGTTGACGGCGGCGGCAAAAGTCTGGGCGAGCGCCTGGGTGTTGAGGCTCACCCCGGTGTACTGGCCGTTGGTGAAGGTCGAACCGTCGGCGTTGTTGTAGGTGAGGCTCGAATAGGGACCAAAGTGGACGCTCAGGTTGCCGAGCATCGAGTCGAAGGTCTTGTTTTCTTGCAGAATGCGGATGACGTGGGTGATTTTGGCAGAAGGCTTGCCCCCTGCCGGCACGATGCTCGTATCGGCGGGCGCGTGGATGCCGTAGTTGTAGCCCAGCACCGCCGTGTTATCGAGGGTCAGGCCACTGAGGCTGACTTTCTGGATCGTGCCAAAGATAAAGTTGCTGTCGCTAAAAGATTGAACCCCGGTGGCCGTCGGGTTGGTCGTAAAGTCGGTGAGCGGATTGATGTCCTCGCCGATGCCCTTGGCATTGACGATGTAGAGCGTCTGGTCGTCCGGGCTGAGGGCGAGGGCGGTCGGGTACCAGCCCGTCGCAATCCGCCCCAGCAGCTTTGGCCGGGCGGGGCGGGTCGTGTCGAGGACAGCGACCGAGTTGAGCCCGGCCTCGGCCACGTAGAGCCGCGTGCCGTCGCTGGAGGCGACCAGGGCGTTCGGATAGGAGCCTGTGACTTTATGGCCGTCCGAGGTTTTTACCCTGATGGGCGAGAGGTCAAAGTCGGGCAGCACCTTGTTGGTATTGAGCAGAATGCGGGCCAGGCTGTCGCTGTTGGCCTTGGCGACGTAGAGTACCTCGATCTTGCCCTTGCGGACGATCGCCGTCGCCGAGGGATGGGTGTCGCCTACCTGATAGAGATCGTCGAGGGGCTTGCCCAGGTAAAACGACTGCGCCAGGCTGGCGTTCGCACCGTCTCCCCCTGGAGCCGAAACAAAGGAGAGCGAGGAGGTCTTCGGATTGCTCCCCGATGTGTCGGTGAGCGGCACAAAGTAGCCGGCGGGCTGGTTCTGAGCGGTCGCGCCGATGCTTGTAAGCTGGCCGTTGCCGTCGTAGGCAGGACTGGCAAACTTGTACTCGGTAACGCCCCAGTTGCTCACCAGGATCTTGCTGCCGTCCTTGCTCACCGAGACACCGTACGGAAAGTAGCCCACAGCAATCTGTTTGACGACGGCGAAGCTGGTCGTGTCGATTACCGCGAGGCTGTTGTCGCCGTTGCAGGCGACATAAAGATAGCGCCCGTCCGGCGAGAGGGCAGAACCAGCCGGGAAGGTGGTCTGGGCCCCGGTGGTGCGGCTGAAGCCCGAGGGAGCCGGTGGCAGGTTGCCGTTGGCGTCCTTGGTGTTGAGCACGGGGTTGGGGACGTAGTTGCTCACGTAGCCCGCCGTGCTGGGCAAAGTCGGTGCGATCGCAACGCTGGCGGGGGTAGCCGCCGCAATCTGACCGTCGGTACTGATGCTATAAAGATAAATCTTGTTGTCGCCGCCGCCGGAGGCCCAGACGGTGTAGGGGCCGCTGCCGGTAATCTGCAGGCCGATAAAGCCCTTGGGCGTGCTGGTCGAAGCGTTCTCGAAGATGCTTGAGATCACCTGCAGCGTCGCTGTGTCGATTACCGAAAGCGAGTAGCCGCCCTTGTTGCTCGGGCTCTGGAGCGAGGCGAGGCCGACGTCGCGCTCGTCGTTGTTGGTGGTGATCAAGTACCTGCCGTCCGGGGTGAGCACTGCCCCAAGCGGATTCATGCCCACCTGGAGGCTGGTGCCGGCGGGTTTGACGATCCGGCCATTGGGGATGACGCCGTGAAAGTAGTTGCCGTCGTTGAACTTGTTTGGCCCTGCAAATAGCTCTGCCCCCGCGTAGGTGCCCGTCTCGGAGGTGCCGAAGACGGGGCTTGTGACCTGAGCCCAATTTGAAGAGGTGACGGCTGTAAGCGCCGGGGTGGGCTTTGCCTGGACCGACGGTTGGCTGCCCAGCGCCAGAGCGGCGAACACAGCCAGGGTAAAAGCAAAATCTTTGCGTTGCATACGCTGCCTCGGACAGTAAGCACGGATCACAGCTCACCATAGAGGGCGCAGGTGACAAATTCGGCGCTGCCAGATTAAGAGAAGGTTAACTGCCGGAGTTGACAGTGGCCGCTCCGGCCTGCTTTGCGATATGATAAAGAACCTGTCGGGCGCCAACGGCGTCCCTGCTGTCCTGTGCCCGATTGGCGCTATGCCTACGCCCTGTTTGAGGTACGCATGAGCAATTCTTTGACGACGCCGAATTATTTGCTTCCTGATCTCGTCGAGATTCAGCGCGCGAGCTTTCGCTGGTTTCTCGAAGAGGGACTGATCGAGGAGCTGCTGAGTTTTTCGCCGATTACCGATTACACGGGCAAAATGGAGCTGCACTTTTTGCAGGACTACAAGCTCAAGGAGCCCAAGTACTCGGTGGAGGAGGCCAAGCGGCGCGACTCGACCTATTCGGTTCAGATGTATGTATCGACCCGCCTGGTCAACAAAGAAACCGGTGAAATCAAAGAGCAGCAGGTCTTCATCGGCGAGTTGCCCTTGATGACCGACCGGGGCACGTTCATCATCAACGGTGCCGAGCGGGTGATCGTCAACCAGATCGTCCGCTCCCCCGGCGTCTACTACAAGCAAGAACTCGACACCAACGGTCGCAAGACTTTCAATGCCTCGCTCATCCCCAACCGGGGAGCCTGGCTCAAGTTCGAGACCGACGCCAACGACCTTGTCTGGGTGCGCATCGACAAGACCCGCAAGCTCTCGGCGGTGGTGCTCCTCAAAGCCTTGGGGCTCTCCGACAACGAGATTCTCGATTCTTTTCGTCACCCCGAGTACTTCCAAAAGACGATCGAAAAAGAAGGCAACTACACCGAAGAAGAGGCGCTGCTGGAGCTGTACCGCAAGCTAAGGCCCGGTGAGCCGCCCACAGTTTCCGGCGGCCAGCAGTTGCTCGAATCGCGCTTCTTTGATCCCAAGCGCTACGACCTGGGCCGGGTGGGCCGCTACAAGCTCAACAAAAAGCTGCGGCTCAACATTCCTGAGACGACCCGCATCCTGACGCCCCAGGACATCCTCGCTTCGATCGACTATCTCATCAACCTCGAATTTGATATTGGCTCCCCCGACGACATCGATCACCTCGGTAACCGCCGGGTGCGCTCGGTGGGCGAGCTATTGCAAAATCAGGTGCGCGTCGGCCTCAACCGCCTTGAGCGGATCATCCGCGAGCGGATGACCGTGAGCGAGGCCGAGACCCTCACTCCTGCTTCGCTGGTCAACCCCAAACCGCTGGTGGCGGCGATCAAAGAGTTCTTCGGCTCCTCGCAGCTGTCGCAGTTTATGGACCAGACCAACCCGCTGGCCGAACTCACCCACAAGCGGCGGCTTTCGGCCCTCGGTCCCGGCGGCCTCACCCGCGAGCGCGCCGGCTTTGCAGTCCGCGACATTCACCCCTCGCACTATGGCCGCATCTGCCCGATCGAGACGCCCGAAGGTCCGAACGCGGGACTGATTGGCTCTCTGGCTACCCACGCCCGCGTCAACACCTACGGCTTTATCGAGACGCCCTACCGGGTGGTCAAAGATGGCCGGATGACCGGTGAAATCAAGTACCTGACCGCCGACGAGGAGGACGAATTTCGGGTGGCGGCGGGCGATGTCGCCGTTGACGAAGAGGGCAACATCCTCGCCAACCCGGTGACGATCCGCTACCGCCAGGAATTTGGTCTGGCCGCTCCCGGCGAGGTCGATTACGTCGCGGTCTCGCCGATTCAGATCGTCTCGGTCGCCACCTCGCTCATTCCTTTTCTGGAGCACGACGACGCCAACCGCGCCCTGATGGGTGCCAACATGCAGCGCCAGGCGGTGCCGTTGCTCAGGCCCGAGCGGCCCCTGGTGGGCACCGGCCTCGAAGGCCAGGCCGCCCGCGACTCGGGCATGGTGATCGTTTCGAGCATCGACGGGGTAATTACCTACGTCTCCGGCGAGCAGATCCGGGTGCGCGGCGAAGACGGCTACGAGGCGGCCTATCCGCTCCAGAAGTACCAGCGCTCCAACCAGGACACCTGCCTCAGCCAGCGGCCCATCGTCAACGTCGGCGATCACGTCCGCACCGGTCAGATCCTGGCGGACGGCTCGGCCACCGAAGGGGGCGAGCTGGCTTTGGGTCAAAACATCCTCGTCGCCTTCATGCCCTGGGAGGGCTACAACTACGAGGACGCCATCCTCGTCTCCGAGCGCCTCGTCTACGACGATGTCTTCACCTCGATCCACGTCGAAAAATTCGAGATCGAAGCGCGCCAGACCAAGCTCGGTCCCGAGGAGATCACCCGCGAAATTCCAAACGTCGGCGAGGACTCGCTGCGCAACCTCGACGAGCGCGGCATCGTCCGCATCGGTGCCTGGATGGAGGCGGGGGACATTCTGGTGGGCAAAGTCACCCCCAAGGGCGAATCGGACCAGCCGCCGGAAGAGAAGCTCCTGCGCGCCATCTTCGGTGAAAAGGCCCGCGACGTGCGCGACAACTCCCTGCGCGTGCCCAACGGCGAAAAGGGCCGGGTGGTCGATGTGCGCGTCTTTACCCGCGAGCAGGGCGACGAGTTGCCGCCCGGTGCCAACATGGTCGTGCGCGTCTATCTCGCTCAAAAGCGCAAGGTGCAGGTGGGCGACAAGGTGGCCGGTCGCCACGGCAACAAGGGGATCATCTCCAAGATCCTCCCCAAAGAAGACATGCCCTACCTGCCCGACGGTCGCCCGGTCGATATCGTCCTCAATCCGCTCGGTGTGCCTTCGCGCATGAACGTCGGCCAGGTCTTCGAGACCTTGCTCGGCTGGGCCGGTGCCTGCCTCAACGTGCGCTTCAAGGTAACGCCGTTTGATGAAATGTACATCAAAGAAGCCTCCCGCGCTCTGGTCAACGACAAGTTGATGGAGGCGCGCGAGGTGACGGGCGACGATTGGGTCTACACCGACACCGGCAAGCACATCGGCAAGATCCAGGTCTTCGATGGCCGCACCGGCGAGCCATTTGACCGGCCTGTGACCGTGGGCCAGATCTACATGATGAAACTGGTCCACCTCGTAGACGACAAGATCCACGCCCGCTCCACCGGTCCCTACTCCCTCGTCACCCAGCAGCCCCTGGGCGGCAAGGCCCAGCAGGGCGGTCAGCGCTTCGGCGAGATGGAAGTCTGGGCGCTCGAAGCCTTCGGAGCGGCCTACACCCTCCAGGAGTTGCTCACCGTCAAGTCCGACGACATGACTGGCCGCAACGAAGCGCTCAACGCGATCGTCAAGGGCAAGGCCATTCCCCGGCCCGGCATCCCCGAGTCCTTCAAGGTGCTCGTGCGCGAGTTGCAGTCGCTGGGCCTCGACGTGTCGGTCCACAAGATCGAAACCCAGCACGACGGCTCTTCCCGCGACGTCGAGGTGGATCTGATGGCGGATGTCGGCGGACGGCGCACCCCGAGCCGGCCCACCTACGAAAACATCGGCGGTCCCCGCGAACTGGAGCTATCTGAGGACTGATATTCCTCAACAGTTCATCCTCTGCCTCTGCGCCCCCGGCTACACGTAGCCGGGGGCGCAGCATTGATAGCGCCACCCAATAGTCTCAGATCGTCGGCGCGGTCATGGAGTGTCTTACGGCAAAGATTCAGTCGAGAATGTGTTGTTTGCGCAACCCATCGACAAGTTCGTCTAGAAATGTCAAAAATGCTCCGACCCTGGCAGGTAGAAACTTTTTTTGGGGATAGAGGACCGAGATGGGGACACTGGGGGGAGCAAACTGTTCGAGCACGGGGATGAGTGTGCCACTGGCAATGGCCGGCCATACAAGAAAGTTATACATCTGGATAAGCCCGCCGCCTGCCACTGCAGCCGCCAGCAAAGCCTGGGGGTCGTCGAAGCTCAGCCGCCCCGGTACAGGAAGGGTGAATACCTCCGTTGAACCCTCTTTGCTGAATTGCCATTCGCGCGGTCTGCCTATCTGGGGAAGCACGAAATTGAGACAGTGACAATCTTCCAGCTCCGCAGGGCTGTGCGGAATTCTGGTGCGGGCGAGATAGGCCGGCGCGGCACAGGTGATCAGTCGCGCGCGCGCGAGGGGACGCATCTGCAGGCTGCTGTCGGGGCTGCGACCGATGCGCACGATGGCATCGACGCCCTGTTCGATCAAGTTGACTTGACGCTCGTCAAAACCTACCTCCAGTTGCAATTGTGGGTAACGCTCGATGAACCGGGGCAGGGCTGGGGAGATGTGCATTCGACCAAAGGCTGCTGGGAAGTTGAGTTTTAACGTACCTGTCGGTGCCAGGTGGGCCTGACTGAGGACCGTTTCCGCTTCTTCCAACTCCCCTAAAATCTGTCGGCAACGCTCGAAAAACACAAGTCCTTCTTCTGTCAAGGCAATGCTGCGGGTGGTGCGGTTGAGCAGGCGCACTCCCAGGCGCTCTTCTAACTGCCGCACGGCGCGGGAGATCGACGAGGGGGAGGTTCCTGCCAGCCGTGCCGCTGCAGTGAAATTTCCCTGCTGGGCTGCTCGGACAAACAAAAGCAGGCTGGTAAGGCGATCCATTGGCGAAACTTTCTATTATTGCTGTTTCTGCAATAGTACTGTGCAGAAAGACTACTTTTTTGCACAGAAAGAAACGCTTAAGTTGAAATTGTTCGGCGGAGCGTACACTTGCCGGACCCAAACAGACATTTTGGGAGCAAAACAGTGAAGATCGCTGGTGCAGTTTCTCTTGTGACAGGAGCGAATGGAGGACTCGGTCAGGCTTACATCGAAGCGTTGCTGGCAGCGGGAGCGGCCAAGGTCTACGCTGCCGCTCGCAGGCCAGATTCTGTAGTGGTTAGCGCGCCAGGTCGGGTGGTTCCGATTGCCCTCGACGTTACCGACGAGCGCTCCGTGGCAGCCGCTGCTGCTGTGGCCACGGATGTCACCCTGGTGATCAACAACGCTGGGGTTGCTCTCAATTACGGCGGTTTTGTGACCGCTGGCAACACTGCTGCAGCCCGTCAGGAGATGGAGGTCAATTACTTCGGTACTTGGTGGGTATCGCGGGCTTTTGCGCCAGTGCTCAAGGCCAACAGTGGCGGTGCGTTTGCGAACGTTCTGTCGATCCTGGCTCTGGTTACTGCTCCTATCATCGGAACCTACTCGGCCTCCAAGGCTGCTGCTCTGGCCCTGACGCGCAGCCTGCGTGCAGAACTTGCTGCCCAGGGAACACAAGTGATTGCCGTGCTGCCCGGTACCATCGACACACCGATGAGCAAGGACTACCCGGACCCGAAGGTTTCTGTGGCGGAGGTGGCTGCCCTGACACTGCGTGCTATCGAAGAAGGCATCTCTGAGGTGTATCCGGGTGAGCAGGCGAGCCGACTGGCGGAACAGTTGCTGAGCGATCCCAAAGCGGTCGAAAAACAAATGTCGTCGCTGTTGCCCACTGCTTGAAGCACGGTGGGCCAACGAGTTTTTACTCGCCTGGGTCTTCTGGATCGCTGCTCAGTAAAAGGGTGGCAGGGCGTTGCGTCTATGCTCGAAGAGGCATACTCAAAAGAGTGCCTGTGAACCGAGAAGCCCGCCCCCAAAAGAAGGTTGGGGCCAGGCCGATCAAGGCTGGGAGTATCTCACCTGACGGAGCATCGCATTCATGTTTGTTCTTGCTGCTTCGACACCGGGAGTGTTGCCGCCAGGACTGTTGAGCCTGGGACAGCTCCTTGCCAGTTTGCTTGTTATCTATATCGCAAGCAAGTTGGGCGGGGAGCTGGCGCTGCGCCTCAAGCAGCCCGCCGTGCTGGGAGAGCTGGTGGCAGGGCTTGCCGTCGGTGTCTCGGGCCTCAAGCTCATCGATCCGGCCCAGCCGGTGCTGCTTTTACTCGCCCAGGTGGGCGTCACCCTGCTGCTGTTTGAAATCGGCCTCGAATCGGAATTGCGTGGGCTACTCAAGCTCGGTGTTCAGGCGACGGCCACGGCCCTCGTCGGCATGGTCGTCCCCTTCGTTCTGGGCTACGGGGTGATGAAGGCCACCGGGGCAGCGGAACTGGTCGCCGTCTTTGTCGGTGCCTCCTCGACGGCGACCAGCATCGGCATCAGTGCCAGGGTGCTCTCAGAACTCGGTTACCTGCGGCGAACCGAGGGCCAGATCATCCTCGGGGCGGCGGTGCTCGACGACATCCTCGGGGTGGTCATCCTCTCGGTGGTGGCGAGTATCGCCGCAGGGGGCAGCCTCGAATGGACGGGGGTGGCCCGGATCGTCGTCTCCTCGCTACTGTTCCTGGTGGGGGCGATCGTGATCGGCAACCGGTTTATGCCCTTTTTTCTGGCGATTGTCCGCCGTTTGCGCACGCGGGGCGAACTTCTGACCGCCTCCCTCGTCTTTGCCTTTGCCCTCGCCTGGCTGGCCGAGCAACTGGGTTCCGCCGCCATCATCGGTGCCTTTGCCGCCGGGCTGGTGCTCTGTGAAACCGACAAGCGTCACGACCTGGAGGCCCAACTGCGGCCTGTGACCGACTTTTTTTTGCCGATCTTTTTTATTACGGTCGGAGCCGGAGTGAATCTGGCGCTGCTTGCTGACCGACAGGCGCTGCTTCTGGCTCTCGCCCTGAGTGCCCTCGCGGTCGTAGGCAAACTTGTCTGCGGCTGGGCCGCCATCGGCGTCAAAGCCGACAAACTGGTGATCGGGGCGGGCATGGTGCCCAGGGGCGAAGTGGGCCTCGTCTTCGCGAGCGTCGGCCTCGCCACTGGCGTGCTCAGTGGGGCCAACCACACCGCCGTCGTGATCATGGTGATTCTCACCACCTTTTTCGGGCCGCTCCTTTTAGGAGCGCTGCTGCGCCGCCAGAAACGCTCCGACCTCGCCGCTTAACCCCCCATGATGCTGAAGCCGCAATCGACGTAGATCGTCTGGCCGGTGATGGCGCTGGCCAGATCGCTGGCAAGAAATAGCGCTGTGTTGGCCACTTCTTCTTGGGTGACGGCCCGCTTGATCGCCGAGGCTGCCTCGGTCTTGTGGATGGCCTCGTGAATGTTGCCCAGCCCGGAGGCGGCCAGGGTGCGGATGGGACCGGCGGAGACGGCGTTCACCCGCACGTTTTGTTTGCCCAATTCGGCGGCCAGATAGCGGGTATTGGCTTCGAGGGCCGCTTTTGCCGGTCCCATGACGCCGTAGCCTTCCATCACCCGCGTCGAGCCGATGTAGGTGAGCGTCAGAATGCTGCCGCCGTCGGGCATCAGGGAAACAGCCCGGTTGGCCAGGGCGATGAGTGAAAAGGCGCTCACCTCCATCGCCAGGCTGTAGCCGTCGCGGCGAATCTGGGTGAACGGCCCCTGCAGGTCTTCTTTGTTGCCGAAGGCCAGGCAGTGGACCAGGATATCGAGGCGGCCCCACTTGCTCGCAATCGTCTCGAAGAGGTGGGCTATCTGCGCGTCGTCGCGCACGTCGCAGGGGGCAAAGATGGCCGGGGCGAGCGGGGCGGTGAGTTCGCGCACCTTCGCCTCGAAGCGCCCCTTCTCGTCGGGCAGGTAATTGACCGCCAGTTCCGCACCGGCGCTGTGAAATGCCTGGGCGATCGCCCAGGCGATCGAGCGGTTGTTGGCGATGCCCAGGACGAGCGCTTTTTTGCCTGCGAGGGTAATCAAGGGGATTCTCCTTTGGTGTCGCGCCGCAGGTGCGGCTCCAGAAAATAGCGGCGCGGGTACTGATCGCCTAAGTCTACTTCGAGGGTCGCCCACTTCAGCCCCTCGGCAGGCTCGAAGCGGGCGGTGACGATGCCGCGCCGGTCCTTGAGGGCACTGCCGTGAAAGCGGGGATTGAGTGAGACGACCCGGACGCGGTCGCCGACAGCGAGGGGCACAGGCGTGTAGAGACGATCTATTCGATCCGGCATCTTAACCTTCCGGCTGCTCCCCTTCCAAGTCCGGTCGATCGCGTTCGGCATTTTCCGGATCGAGCAGGCCCGCGATCGGCACGACGACGATCCGGCCCGCCTCCAGATCGACTTCGGGCACCAGCGCTTCGACAAAGGGCACCAGCACCCGCCTGCCATCGACCAGCCGCAGCGCCAACAGATCGTTGCCGGCCCGCAGAATGTCCTCGACTTTGCCGATTGGCTGGGGGTCATCCTTGCGATAGACAACAGCGTTCATCAAGTCCGGCAGCCAGAATTCACCCGCCGCCAGGGTGGGCCGCTCGGCCTCCGCCACCGCCAGCGTCGCTCCGACCAGCGCCTCCGCCGCGCTGCGATCGGCAACCCCGGCGAAGCGGCAGACAAAGAGCCCTTTGCCCGCTAACGGACGGCCTGAGAGCAACTCCAGAGTGCGGGCAGGCGCACCGGGCGGTTGGAGCTGGCGGGGACCGGACCGGGTCAGCCGCTCGCCAAAGTCGGTGAGCGGCTGGACGCGCACCTCGCCGCGCAGGCCCTGAGCGGCGACGATCCTGCCAATCGGCAGCCAGTTTTGGACTGGGGGTGGGTCTGGAGACATGAGCGACCATTTGAACAGAAAAAATCAGCCTGGGAATCTTTTGGCGCGGCCCTTACGGTTTGCCCATCTTGACGATATAATCGCGGTGGTCGAATGCTAGCCAGGGAGATCATATCCGGCTTGCTGATGGTATTCTGCTGAATATCTTTTGCGCTTCGACTGCATTCTGCACAATCCACTGCCGCCACAGCGTCTTCCGGAGCGCAATGCGTTGCTGCGTCTGCTCTGAATGGCGGTGCGCGTTGCTGTAAGGCCACCAGCGGTCCACGGGAAGACCCGATTGCCTGCTGCCTGTAAGGTAAGGTCGCGGAGGGTTCCCGTCATCTATACAAGGAGTCCTATGCCCAAGCAAATCATTATCGCGGAACAGTACCGCCTCGCGGCTGTTTTTGCCGAAGATCAAATTCAGGAATTGATCGTCGCCTCCGGCAACCATCAAGTTGGCGATATCTACCTGGGCATTGTCGAGAACGTCCTGCCCAGCATCGATGCTGCCTTCGTCAACATCGGCAACCCGGAGCGCAACGGTTTTATTCACGTCACCGACCTCGGTCAGATTCGTCTGCGGCGCTCCTCCGCCTCGATCAGTGAACTGGTCACTCCCCAGCAGAAGGTGCTGGTGCAGGTGATGAAGGAGCCGACCGGCAACAAAGGCCCCCGCCTCACCGGCAACGTCAGCCTGCCGGGACGCTTTCTGGTGCTGATGCCCTTCGGACGCGGCGTCAACCTCTCGCGGCGCATCCGCGACGACGACGAGCGCAACCGCCTCCGGGCGCTGGCGGTGCTCATCAAACCGGCAGGAATGGGTCTGCTGGTGCGCACCGAGGCCGCCGGGACCGACGAGCAGGGCATCCTCGAAGATCTTGAGAACCTGCTCAAGCAGTGGGAAAAAATCCAGAAGCAGACCACCGAGACGCGGGCACCGGCGCTATTAAACCGCGACGAAGATTTTATCCAGCGCGTGCTGCGCGACGCCTACAGCGCCCAGGTCAACCGCATCGTCGTCGATTCGCACACCGGCGTCAAGCGCGTCAAACAGCACCTGCTCACCTGGAACGGGGGGCGGATGCCCCAGGGCGTCTACATCGAGCACCACCGCGAGTCGGTGCCGATTCTCGATTATTTTCGGGTCAACGCCGCCATCCGCGAAGCGCTCCGTCCCCGCGTCGATCTGCCCTCGGGGGGGTACGTGATTATCGAGCCGACCGAGGCGCTCACGGTCATCGATGTCAACTCGGGTTCTTTTACCCGCTCGGCCACCTCGCGGGAGACGGTGCTGTGGACCAACTGCGAAGCGGCCACCGAGATTGCCCGCCAGCTCAGGCTGCGCAACATCGCCGGCATCATCGTCATCGACTTTATCGACATGGACGCCCGGCGCGACCAATTGCAGGTGCTCGAGCACTTCTCCAAGGCGCTCAAAGCCGACAAGTCGCGCCCGCAGATCGCCCAGCTCACCGAACTGGGCCTCGTCGAAATCACCCGCAAGCGCCAGGGCCAGAGCATCTACGAAATTTTTGGCAAGCCCTGCCCGACCTGCGAAGGACTGGGCATCCTCACCCACCTGCCGGGGATGCGCCACGATCAAGTCTCAGGCGGCGATCCGTATCCGACGTTTGCCCCGCCCAGCGAGGAGTTCGACGGTTTTGAGGGCGAAGAATTCAGCGCTCCTCCCGCCTCCGAGTACGAGGAAGAAGAAGGGGGCGACCTCGATCTCACCTCGCACCCGGTCTTTCGCAACGAGCGCCGTCGTCCGATCCTCGATCGCAGGCCGGCAGCGCCGAGCGGAGCGGGCAACGGGGCTCCGTCGCCGGGCGGCGGTGGACGCAACCGCCGACGGCGTGGGCGCAGCGGCAATGGCCGGGGCGATGACTTTCGAGGGGCAGGGGAGGCAAATGAGTCCGCCTCCCCGGTTTCAACCGGCGCAATCGAAACCACCCCCTCCTCCAGTAGCTCCTACCCCCCTGTCCTCGAAGCCGAGGAGAGCAGCCAGAGCGAGCCTGCGATCGAATCTCCCGCCGGTCGCGAGAGCCACGAGGAGTTGCCTCCGGAGATGCCCATCGACCACGTGCCGCCCGCCGAGCAGGAGGTGCTCGCCTACATGGGCCTGCCCGCCGAGTTGCTGCGCGGACCCGCCCTTACCTCGGGCAACACTTCGATCCTCTCGGTGCGGCCTCCGAGCGCCGAAAAAGACGACGACGAGGGCGAGGCGAACGACCCGCGCCGCCGCCGTCGCCGCCGCCCGACGCGGGGCAAAGCGGAGACGGCGAGCGGACCGGTGACGACCGCTACGCCCGAAGAATAATGCCCCCGCTCGGCAGGCCGACCCTGGCGCTGGAGGCTCCCCTCTGGCAGCAGGGGGTTGCCCGGCTCGCCGGCATCGACGAGGTGGGGCGCGGGGCACTGGCCGGTTGTGTGGTGGCAGCAGCGGTGATCCTGCCGCCGGATCTGGAGGCCGCTGCCCTGGCTGGGGTGAGCGATTCCAAGTTGCTCAGCCGCCCCCAGCGCGAGCGGCTTGTAGAGCGCATCGAACGGGTGGCGGTGGCGATTGCCGTCGGCAGCGCCTCGGTCATCGAGATCGACCGGCTCAACATTCGCCGGGCAACTGCCCTCGCCATGGAGCGGGCGATTGAGCGCCTCGGAGGAGCAGAACACCTGCTGGTGGACGGCCTGCCGGTAAGGGATCTGGGTCGTGCCCAGACGGCGGTGGTCAAAGGTGACCGCACCAGCCTCACGATCGCCGCCGCCTCGATTGTGGCGAAGGTGACCCGCGATCGCTGGATGCACCGGCTGGACCGGCGCTTTCCAGGCTATGGCTGGCAGGCCAACGTCGGTTACGGCACCGCCGCCCACCTGCAGGCGCTGGCAGAACTGGGGGTGACTCCCTTCCATCGGCGCAGCTTTGCGCCGGTGCGACTGGCCCTCGATTCAAGCAGTCAAAAACAAAACCGAAACTCTGGTCGGCTATTCGATTGAATAGTGGTCCAAAGGTGCATAAAATGTAATTCCTCCAGATTCACCGGATTTGTTCGTAACTGTTCACGCTGTTACATGCCGGGCTGGTTTTCCTGTCTCCCAGTGAGCCTGGGTTCATCCGATTAATAAATCGAGCGCAGAAGATGACCTATCCCTATCAGTTTGAAGACGAGTACAGCCGCGAGCGCGACGCCTGCGGCGTTGGTTTTCTGGCCGACAGCCGGGGCCGGGCCAGTCATGATCTGATCGCTCGGGCGCTGGTGGCCCTCGGTTGTCTTGAGCACCGGGGAGGTTGCGGCGCGGATCAAGACACCGGGGACGGGGCGGGCCTGCTGTGCGCGATTCCCTGGGCGATTCTCGCAGACTGGTGCGAGCAGTCGGGCATCGCTGTGCCGGCTCCTGAACAGCGGGCGGTGGGAATGCTCTTTTTGCCCCAGGCGGGCGAGGCGCTCGAAAGCTGCCGGACGATTGCCGAGGCGGCATTCGAGCGCGAAGGCTTTGTCGTGGTCGGCTGGCGGCCTGTGCCGATCGAGCCGGGCTGTCTTGGGCCGCAGGCGGCGCGCACCCGGCCTGCGATCTTTCAGGTGATTTTAGAGAGCACGCTTCCCGGCGACGGCGACGAACTGGAGCGGCGGCTCTACCTGGCCCGCAAGGCGATCCGCTCGACGATCGACCGCACCCAGCCCTGGGAGGTGGCGCGCACGTTCCACTTCGCCTCGCTTTCAAGCCGCACGATCGTCTACAAGGGCATGGTGCGCTCGGAGGTGCTCAGCCGCTTTTATAGCGATCTTACCGACGTGCGCTTCGAGAGCGCCTTTGCCATCTACCACCGCCGCTTCTCGACCAATACGTTTCCGCGCTGGCCCCTGGCCCAACCGCTCAGGCTGCTGGGCCACAACGGCGAAATCAACACGGTCCTGGGCAACCGCAACTGGCTTGCCGCCCGCGAACCGGAATTGCACAGCACCCTCTGGGGCGAGCGCATCGAGCAACTCAAGCCGGTCCTCGAACTGGAAGGCTCCGATTCTGCCTCCCTCGACAACGCCTTTGAACTATTGGTGCGCTCGGGCCGCGACCCGCTGCACAGCATGATGATGCTCGTACCCGAGGCGTTTCGCAACCAGCCCGCCCTGGCGGATCATCCCGAGGTGATAGGCTTCTACGAGTACCACGGCTCGCTACAGGAAGCCTGGGACGGCCCGGCCCTGGTCGTCTTCAGCGACGGAATCCAGGTCGGTGCCGCCCTTGATCGCAATGGCCTGCGGCCCGCCCGCTACGCGATCACAGACGACGGCTTGGTGATCGTCTCTTCGGAGGCGGGGGTGAGCGATCTGCCCCTGGAGCGGATCGTCGAGAAGGGCCGCCTCGGACCGGGGCAGATGATCGCCGTCGATCTGGCGACGGGCGAGATTCTCAAAAACTGGCACATCAAAAAGCAGGTGAGCGCCCGCCAGCCCTACGGCGAGTGGGTGGCCCAGCACCGGCGGACCCTTGCCCAGAGCGTCCATCCGGGCACGCCCGAGCAGTCGGCCCATACCCTGCTGGTGCGCCAGCGGGCCACCGGCTACACCCTCGAAGATGTCGAGCGGATCATCGTGCCGATGGCCCAGGGAGCAAAAGAACCCCTGATGTCGATGGGCGACGACACACCGCTTGCGGTGCTCTCCCAAAAAGAACGGCTGCTCTACGACTACTTCAAGCAGCGCTTTGCCCAGGTGACCAACCCGGCCATCGACCCGATCCGCGAGGGACTGGTGATGTCGCTCGGGATGTACCTCGGGCCACGGGGAAGCTGGCTTGAAGAAAAACCTGAATTTGCCCGGTTGATTCGGCTGGCAAGCCCGATTTTGGGCGAAAGCCAGCTCGCTGAGCTGCGCTCGCTGTCAGCTCCCTTTCAAGCGGTCGATCTGGAGCTGTTGTTCGATATCGAGGCGGGGCCGGAGGCGCTCGAAGTGCGTCTGGGGGCGCTGTGCGCCGAGGCCGAAGCCGCCGTGCGCGCCGGGGCGAGCGTGCTGGTGCTTACAGACCGCAGCCTCGGGGCTGGGCGGGCGCTGTTGCCGCCGTTGCTCGCCGTCGGTGCCATCCACCACCACCTGATCCGGGTGGGCCTCCGCCTGCGCGCCTCGATCGTCGTCGAGACCGCCCAGTGCTGGAGCACCCACCACTTCGCCTGCCTGTTCGGCTATGGGGCGAGTGCGGTCTGTCCTTACCTCGCCTACGAGACGATCCGCCAGTGGTGGGCCGCGCCTGCCACCCGCGAGCTGGTGCGCAACGGCAAGATCGAAGACCTGAGCGCTGTGCAGCTGCAGCAGAACTATATCCAGGCCGTCGAGGCGGGGCTCCTCAAGATTCTCTCGAAGATGGGCATCTCGCTTTTGAGTAGCTACGCCGGGGCCCAGATCTTCGAGGCGATTGGCATCGGCGAGGCGGTGATCGAGCGGGCCTTTACCGGTACGACCTCCCGCGTCGGTGGCCTCAACTTTAGCGAGATCGCCCACGAAGTCCTGCAGTTTCACATTGCCGCCTACCCCGAAGCGTCGGCCCAGAAACTCGCCAACTACGGCTTTATCACCTACCGGCCAGGGGGCGAGTTTCATATCAACAATCCCAAAATGGTCAAGGCGCTGCACGCTGCGATCAAGCTGCCCCAGAGTGCCGGCGATGAGCGCGAACGGCTCTATAGCGACTACGTCGAGCAGGTGCGCTCCCGTCCGCCTGCGGCCCTGCGCGATCTCTTAGATTTTCGGAGCGGGCGGGCGGCGATTTCGATCGACGAAGTCGAACCGATCGAAAACATCCTGCGCCGCTTCTGTACCGGCGGCATGTCCCTCGGTGCCCTGGGCCGCGAGGCCCACGAAGTCCTGGCCATCGCCATGAACCGCATCGGCGGCAAGTCCAACTCCGGCGAGGGGGGCGAGGATCCGGTGCGCTTCAAAGCCCTCGAAGACGTACAGTCCAACGGCACTTCCCCTTCTTTGCCGGGGATTTTCGGACTGCGCAACGGCGATCGGGCCAGTTCCGCCATCAAGCAGGTGGCCAGTGGCCGCTTCGGCGTCACCCCCGAGTACCTGGTGAGCGCCCAGCAGCTTGAGATCAAGATCGCCCAGGGGGCCAAGCCTGGCGAAGGGGGCCAACTACCCGGCCACAAAGTCGATCGCTACATCGCCGGGTTGCGCCGCTCCAAGCCCGGTGTGCCTCTTATTTCGCCGCCGCCCCACCACGACATCTACTCGATCGAAGATCTGGCCCAGTTGATCTTCGATCTGCACCAGATCAACCCCACCGCCCAGGTCTCAGTCAAGCTGGTGGCCGAGGTCGGCATCGGCACGATCGCCGCCGGTGTGGCCAAGGCCAACGCCGATGTGATCCAGATCTCAGGCCACGAGGGCGGTACGGGTGCTTCTCCCCTCAGCTCGATCAAACACGCCGGTGTGCCCTGGGAACTGGGTCTGGCCGAAGTCCACCAGGTGCTGCTCACCAACCAGCTGCGCGATCGGGTGGTCCTCAGGGTCGATGGCGGCATCCGCACCGGCTACGAGGTGGTGCAGGCGGCGATGCTCGGAGCCGAAGAGTACGGCTTCGGCTCGATCGCGATGATCGCCGAAGGCTGCATCATGGCCCGCGTCTGCCATCTCAACACCTGCCCCAAGGGCGTCGCCACCCAGAACCCCGAGTTGCGCCGCCGCTTCGACGGCCTGCCCGAGCACGTCGTCAACTTCTTCGTCTTCGTCGCCGAGGAGGTGCGCTCGCTCCTCGCTGCCCTTGGTTTTCGCACCCTGGAGGAGGTGATTGGCCGGGGCGATCTGCTGGTGCAGCGGCAGCTACCCTTAGCCAAGACCGGCAGGCTCGATCTCACCCGTCTGCTCGCCGTCCAGCCCGACGCCGCGCGGGACTGGCTCCACCACAGCGAGTGCGCCCACGACAACGGCCCGGTGCTCGACGATCTGATCTTGAGCGACGCCGAAGTCCAAAAAGCGATCAAAGAGCATGGCCAGTTGCACAGGGTTCTACCGATCCTCAACACCGACCGCAGCGTCGGAGGCCGCATCAGCGGCACGATCGCCAGGTTGCACGGCGACACCGGCTTTGGCGGTGAACTGGTCCTCAGCTTCAACGGCTCGGCGGGCCAGAGCTTCGGAGCCTTCAACCTGCAGGGGATGACCCTGGTCTTGATCGGCGAAGCGAACGACTACGTCGGCAAGGGGATGAACGGCGGCGAGATCCACATCCGTCCCTTCGCCGGTGCGCCCTACAAGGCTCACCAAAACGTGATCATCGGCAACACCTGCCTCTACGGGGCGACCGGTGGAGCCTTGTTTGCCAGCGGCCAGGCGGGCGAGCGCTTCGCTGTGCGCAATTCGCTCGCTACCGCCGTCATCGAGGGCTGCGGCGATCACGGCTGCGAGTACATGACCGGCGGCACGGTGGTGGTGCTCGGGCCGGTGGGCCGCAACTTTGGGGCGGGCATGACCGGCGGCATCGCCTACGTGCTCGACGAAAACGAAAACTTCCGGCCCCTGGTCAACCTCGACAACGACAAGGTGGTGCAGCGGGTGCCGCGCGGCGCGGGCGAAGCCCAGTTGCTCGGCCTCATCCAGGCGCACTACCGCAAGACCGACAGCGACCTTGCCTGCCGGATTCTCGAAGATTGGGAAAGCTATCTGCCTCGCTTCTGGCAGGTGGTGCCGCCCTCTGAAAAGGATTCTCCTCTCGCCCGCAGCGAGTCGGTCCTCACCCCTGCCGAATAACAGGGAGAACTGGCCCCGCCCCTCGCATTTCGTGGTAGGAAGTAGAAGCCCAATCGTCGGCGAGGGAGGTTTTGTGGAGACCGGCCTTTACATCGTTCGGCAGGCTGCAGACCAGCTCATCATCGATCAAAAACAACTGGGTCCGCCGATCCTTTCGCGCATCGTCTGGGCGATCGCCTGTGTCATCCTGCCTCTATTTGTTCTGTACTCCGGCTTGCGTCGGGGAAATATCGGTGCCTTTCTAATCGCTGCCTTCGTCTTTGTCGCTTTCAGCGCGATTGTCTGGTTTCTTTTTCCCCAACAAAGCTGGACGTTTGACAGGCGCGCGAACCGATTCACCTATGTGCGCGGACTGGGGCCGATCCCGTTTAGCTCGTCTTTCCCATTAAATGAAATTGAACGATACGAAATCAAGCGCTCCAACAGCGAAGGCTCCGAGTACTACGCGCCCTCGATCAAGCTGCGCAGCGGCAGGCAGTTCACTCTGGGAGCAGGTTCCAATGAACCGGGCGAACGGGACGCAGAACAAATCGGTGTTCTCGTTCGGCCTTTTTTGAAAGGTCAGTAGTCGCCTGCCATACCGACTTCGATATTCCTGCCTCAATAAACTTCTTCTACCTTTACACCGGCAATCCTCCATCCATAGAAGGGGCGAGGCGACGCTGCTATCTGAGTGCTCCAGGCTCCCTACACAGCGCAGTCGTTCCCAAAGCTGATTGATTATTCCTGTCCAATTCGAGCACCCGCTCCCACGCAGCGCAGTTTATTTTGGTCCAGCGTAAACGCAGGCTACCCATTTGACGACGGAGAGAAAGACAATCATGAGTGGTCAACCAGGACAACCAACAGGCTCGCCGACCGCACCGCCCACCAATACGCCAACTCCCTCGCCCACAGCGACGAATACTCCTGCACCTTCACCGACAGCGACGAATACTCCTGCTCCACAGCCGACGAGCACGCCTGCTACAAATCCTGGCAACCCACCTGCGAATCCCGCACATCAAGGCGGTGGGCATCAGACAACCTTCGGCGAGTGGGAATCGACGGCCAAGGATGTTGCGACAGCCGGTAAGGCGGCGGCAGTCGGGATGGACTCCTGGATCAAGACCGACGCAGCCGTGCTGGAGGCAAACAAGCAGGATTTTTATTCTCCTGGCCGTACCACTCCCAACACCGACCGGGTGACAAAAGAAAATTTCGATACGCCGAACGCCGCCGGTAGTCCTACGGTCAAGAACATGACCAACCGCATCAAAGGCGGAGCGGCTGCTCTCGATGGCGTCCAGCAGATCTTCAAAGGCGTCGATGATCTTGAGAGCGGCAAATATGTCAAAGCTGGTCAGGATGGGGCAAATCTGGCAAGCGACATCGCCAATCTCGGTGGATATAACCCCCTGACGGGTTCGGAGACCAAATCCTGGACTGGAACGGCTGGTCTGTTTAGAGCCGCTGGTGGTGGTATCGGACTTTTCAACGACATTACCGATCAAAAATCACCAGAAGCCAAAAGAGATCTAAGCATTGCCGCCGACGGTCTCGACATTGCTGCCGGTACCACCAAGGCGCTTGAGAAATTCGGAGCCAGTCCACTGTTGGGCGGGGCTGCAAGCGATCTATTTGGTGGCTTAGCTGGCATTGCTTCCAACACCGCCAAACTCTTCGATCCCAACGCCACCACCCAGGACAAGGGAGCAGCCGTTTTCGGCGATGTCGTCTCCCTTGGCCAGACCGCCGAGGGCATCAAGCGCGGCACGGCTTTTATCGGCAAACCGACGACACCACCCGGCGGCACGAGCGCCCCTGGAACTACTCCCAGCACTCCAGGCGGCACCAGCACCAGTGTCCAATCCGGCGCGAACACGAGCGTTCAATCTGGTGCCAACACCAGCGTTCAGTCTGGATCGAACACAACAATTCAATCCGGCACTGATCCCAATGCCTCTGTTCCGGATCCGAACGCCTCAGCTCCAGATCCCAATGCTTCTGCAAATCCGGATCCGAATGCTTCTGCAAATCCTGACCCGGACGCTTCGGCCAATCCCGATCCAGACGCTTCTGCCAATCAAGCAACGGCGGAAGAAGAAGCGCAACAAATTGCCGAGGAAGAGACACAACCTCTGAATGAGCAGGAAGCGCAACAAATCGCTGAAGAGGAGACACAACCTCTGACAGAAGAAGAAGCCCAACAGTTAGCTGAAGAAGAAACGCAACCTCTAACAGAAGAGCAGGCGCAACAAATTGCTGAAGAGGAGACTCAGCCTCTAACAGAAGAAGAAGCCCAACAGTTAGCTGAAGAAGAAGCTCAGCAAATTGCCGAGGAAGAAGGTCAAACAATTACCGGCGAGGAAGAGACTCAACCTCTCACCGAAGAGCAGGCGCAACAAATTGCAGAGGAAGAAACGCAACCTTTAACCGAAGAACAGGCGCAGCAGATTGCCGAAGAGGAAACCCAGCCTTTAACCGAAGAACAGGCGCAGCAGATTGTAGAGGAAGAGCCGCAACCGCTGACGGAAGAACAGCCCCAACAAATTGCCAGCGAAGAAACCCAGCCGATCACCAGTGAGGAGCCCCAGACTGTTCCAGAAGGGGAAGTCGAGCCAATCACCGCTGAAGCCGAGGTGCCGCCTACTGAACCGTCTCCGGTAGCAGAAGAACCGCCGGTAAACGAGTTCGTGCCATCCGAGGCAGCCGCTCCTGAGACGGTCGTTCCCGAGGCAGTTGCGCCAGAAGTGGCAGAGAGTACCGAGGAGGCCGCGTCCATTATCGATTCGGCGATTCCGGGTACTGAGACGGCGAGTTCCGAAACGGCTGAGACGGTTGCTTCTAGTACTGCAAGGACAGTCGCACCAGAGCTGGCAGAAACTGCTGCCGTTGACGCTGTTGCACCGGGACTGGCAGAGGCCGCTGCCGTTGACACCGTTGCGCCAGGTCTGGTCGAAGCTGCTGCTCCTGGCGTTGTGGATGCAGTGGCACCAGGTCTGGTCGAAGCTGCCGCGCCCGGTCTGGTGGAAGCCGCTGCTCCTGGCCTGGCTGAAGCAGTTGTGCCGGGTCTGGTCGAAGCAGCGATTCCGGAAGCGGTCGAAGCTGGAGGTGTGCTGGCCGCTGAGGGTGGACTGTTAGCAGCGGAAGGGGCGAGCGGCCCGCCCGGCTGGGTAGCGGCTGCCGCCACAGCCGCTTACATGGGCGCTGACGCTCTTTCCGGTGGCAAGGTAAGTGAGGCGATCGGCGATACTGCCGTCGGTATCGGCAAGGGCGCGGTCGATGTCGGCTCAGCAGCAGTCGAGGCCGGTAAGGATGTTGCAGGCGGTGTCCACGATGCCGCCGTCGATGGTGTCCACGACGCTGCCAAGGGCGGAACTGAGATCTGGAGCGGCATCCAGAACGCGGACCTGGGCCAGATCGGCGAGGGTCTGGGCGATCTCGGTTCGGGTGCTCTCAAGGTGGGCGAAGACATCACAGGCGCGCTGGGAGATGCGGGCGACGCTCTACTCTCCGGCGGTGAACAGGCGCTGAGTGACATCGGCGATGGCCTGGGCAAAGCTGGCGAGGCGCTCAGCGAAGGCTGGCAGAACGCCGAGGAAAATGTCGGCAAGGCAGCGGATTGGGTCGGTGACACAGCCAACTTTGTCATCGAACACCCCGAGGAAGCTTTTGACAATACGGTCAACGCCCTGGGCGATGCCGGTGAAGCCGTTGCTGACTTTGCCGGTGATGCCTGGAATGCGACGACCGATTTCGTCGGCAACGCCATCGAGCACCCCGAGGAGACCCTCCAGAATGCTGAGCAGGCGGTAGAAGGTGCTGTCGATACGGTCGGTGACTTTGCCGGCAATGCCGTCGATGCAGTCGGTGATTTTGCCGGGAACGCCCTGAATTCAGCCGGGGACTTCTTTGGTGGTCTGTTCAACGATGCGAAGGAGGCTGCCAGCGATTTCGCGAGCGACATCGGCGACGCGGCCAGTCAGGGAGCGGCTGAGGCCAATCAGCAAAACAACGCCTCCAGCGACGACTCAGGCGGCGGTTCCTTCCTGGATGGCGTCGGCGGCTTCTTGGGCGGCATCGGCGACGGTGTTTCCTCGCTCTTTGGCGGCGATGACAGTAGCTCCGACGATCAGCAACAACAGCCGACGACAGACGATGGGCAGAGCGACGGTGACGGTGGCTTCTTCAGCGACATCGGCAACAGCATCTCCTCGCTGTTCGGTGGTGACGATGAGAACGCTTCGACCGACCCACAACCGACGGACGGCGACACGGCGCTCGGTATCGAAGGTGCGGCTGAATTCCAGGACAACGGCGACACCACAGCCGACGCTGACGCCGATGGCAGTGACACAAGCGGCATCGGTGACTTTTTTAGCAACGTCGGCGATGACGCTTCATCGCTATTTAACGGGGATGACAGCAGCGGCGAAGGGGATGCCGACGGTGGCATCGCCGATGCCGCTCAGGCAATTGGTGATTTTGCCGGCGATATGCTGGGCGATGTCTCGTCGCTCTTTGGTGGCGATGAGAGTACCGACGGCGATGGCCAGGACGATGCCGCTGCCGGCGTCGATCCTGAGAACTACACCGAGATGCAGGCCGCCGGTCTGATGTCGGATTCGGAGTGGGCCGATGCGATGCTCGACGACGCCCGCGAGGCGATGGGCATGGATCCATCGGACGCCGACAGTGGGGCGGGAGCCGACAATTATCCCGCAGACGACGACAGCAACATCGGTGATCCGGGCACTATCGCCGAGATGGGCGACATGGACGGCGAGACGGGCTTCCTCGCCGACGATGCCGGAGCGGGCGAAGATTCCGGGTACCTTCCTGGGGATGATGCTGGTTCTGAGCTGGATGACGAATCGCTTGGCGACGGTGGAGCGAGTGCTTTCACCGACGACTTTGATGGCGATGGCGGCATCTACGCTGACTCTGCCATTGCGGACGATGCCACAGTTGACGACGATTCGGTTTCGGGCTTTACGAGCAGCGACGACGATTCGAGTGTCTACGACGACTCGGCTGTTGCCGATAATTCCGCCGTATACGACGACTCGGCTGTTGCGGATGATTCTGCCCCGTCTGGGGACTACAGCAGCGATGAAGCGCCTGTGGAGGAGTCTGAGCCTGAGCCTGAACCAGAGCCCGAACCCCAGGAGGACGAGGGCGCTGACAGCTACGAAGAGTAGCTGAAACGTTCCTTCTAAACTGAGTAGCCCGGTAGTCAACCCTATCGGGCTGCTCTTATGGCTCGATTTCGGCGAGTTTGGTCGGGACGATGCGCTGCGCCCAGGTGTCGAAGTAGGCCCGGCGCAATTCGGCGGATTCTGGGCCACCGGCAGAAAGGGGTGCCAGAGCCAGAACGGCGGCGTTGGTGACGCAGAACATCGACTTTTGAAAAGTCTTGTTCATGTCGATGTTGATCGCCTCCCGGCTGCGGGTATCCTCCCGGTAGTGCCGCCTGAGAAAGTCCGGCAAGAAGCGGTGGAGATCCTGCATCAAAAGCATCGGCGTGACACCGGCAGCACCCACCCTGAGCGGATCGGCGTAGAGCACACCGTAGCTGAATGCGTCGCGCTCCGCCGGAATCTGGGCGGCGTCGGAGGTATAGGAGACGGTGCCCCGGAAAGGTATAGCCCGAAAAAAGACGATCTCGACGTAGGGAACGGCAGCTTCACTCACCCAGCGCAGCTCCGCCTCAGCCGGGATTAGCTCGTAGGTTTTACCGTCGATCGGCACTGAATAGGTGAGGGGCTGATCAGCCGCCTTGCCCAGACCGTTGGCGATGTGGGTGACGACATCGGGGATCGACTGAATCTGGCCCTGGTCGTAGCGCTCGGCAAGCGAGAGAAATATCGAACTCATCACCCGCCAGAACTGGCCGAGGATGTGGTAATAGCACAACTTGCGCACCTGCTCTGGCAGAGTAATCGGAAACACTTTGTGCAGCGCCAGGGCAGCCGGGTTGTTGTGGAACTTTGCTCGAATTGCCCGCTCGGCCCGCCCGCCAAATTCTGGCCCCTGGAGGTAATCGTTGAGCTTCTGGTTGCCGTGCCAGTAGAGGGTGCGGGCACAGTACTCGGCGTACTCATAATTCAGGCGGTGGTGCAGACTGTGATCGACCAGCTTCTTGAAGGTCACTTTGCCGTTGAAGTACTTAAAAGGCGAGAGCGAAACCAGAAACTGGTGCTCGGCTATATATATCAAATTGCGCGAGTAGCCATCGAGGACGATGCCGTAGCTACCGAGGATACCGACGACTTCGAGCAGATTGTCGTCGCTATGGGATAGCAGTCCTCCTGCTTCCAGGCGCTGGCTCAGCAGCTGCTTGAGCGCCGCCAGGGAGAGGTTGGCAAAAGAGAGATTTTCCACGGGTAATCATAAGTGAGGACAGGGGCACGCACTGCGCGAAGCAGATGTACCGGGAAGGCATATGTTATGGGTGTGGTTCTATAAAAAGATTGGGCTGACTCTATAAGATCTAGTCGCCCCACCTCGATCCTGTCCAGTTGTTGTCAGATCCAGAGGCAGCAGCGTCGGGGCGGGTCTTATTTGGAGGCAGTCGTCTGTTCGGTCTTGGCTCTGGCAGCGGCGCGCTTCTCGGAGCGCTCGTCCATAAAGTGGCGGACGGTGCCAAAAAGCACGATCGCCACCACCAGCAGGATGAGCCCCCAGATACCGAGCTTTTCGACGTATTCGAGCACGACATTGCCGAAGAGATAGGCGGCGGTGCCGATCGCCGAAGCCCAGGCAATCGCCCCCAGGCTGTTGAAGAGGACGAACTTGGGCCAGGGCATCCGGGTCATCCCGGCGAGGGGGCCGGCGAGGATGCGCAGCAGCACGATGAAGCGACCGACAAACACCGCCCAGGCACTGTTTTTTAAGAACGCTGCCTCGGCGCGGTCAAATTTTTCTTGGGTGAGGCCAAAGCGGCGACCGAACCTGAGCACCAGATCGCGGCCAAAGCGCCGACCGATAAAGTAACCCATGTTGTCGCCCAGCACCGCGCCGCCGATGGCTGAGAG
This sequence comes from Gloeobacter kilaueensis JS1, assembly GCF_000484535.1. Classification (NCBI taxonomy): domain Bacteria; kingdom Bacillati; phylum Cyanobacteriota; class Cyanophyceae; order Gloeobacterales; family Gloeobacteraceae; genus Gloeobacter; species Gloeobacter kilaueensis. Next base: position 137,990 of record NC_022600.1, read on the forward strand.
CAGCACCAGCGGAAAGGAGAGCGAACCACTCGCAGCAAACACCCCCGCCAGGATGAGCGTCGTCTCGCCCGGCAGGGGAATACCTGCGTTTTCTAAGAAGATGATTCCTGCGATCAGCAGATAGCTCAGCGGGCCGCTCGTCTCTAAAAACTGCTGAATGAACTGCGCCAGGTGCTCGCTCATCGTGTCTATCGGTTGGAAAAGAAGTCTGCCGTCGTTCGTCGCACTTCCCTCATCTTACATGGGGCAGGCGCGCTCAACGTAGAATTTCTCCTTCTAGACTCAAGACAATTAAGCCGACAGGTTGTGCGATTGGCGATGGCACTGTTTGTTGCGCTAGTTGTTTGCGAAAAACTTATACTGGACGGGGAGCGGTAGAGTTAAGAAGCGACGAAAGATGAGTTCGATGGACATTCGCAAGAAGGGTTACCGCATCGGGGAGTTGGCGCACCTGGCAAAGGTCAATCCACGCACGATCGACTTTTACACCCGCGAGGGGCTGCTCGACCCACTCGATCGCGACGATGCCCACCAGCACCGTTACTACTCGACAGCCGCCCTCGATCGGCTGTTGCTCATCAAGCATCTGCGGGGGCGGCACATGAGCCTGGCGGAGATCCGCGAGCACCTCAAAGGTATGCAGCAGCCCGAGCAGCGCGAGGTGATCCAGACGCTGCAATCGCTCTGCCAGCAGATCGATAGCCTCCACGATCAGCTCGAGGACGTGATGCCGATTGCGGCGCGCTCGGACCGCGAGTTGCTGATGGGTATGACCGTCGAAGCGATGCAGAAGGTGGCTACCCTGACGGCGGTGCTCACGACGCTTTTGACGTGAGCATCCCCCGCGCCCTCACGATCGCCGGTTCCGATTCAGGTGGTGGGGCGGGCATCCAGGCGGACCTGCGCACCTTCGCCTTCCACTGCGTTCACGGCATGTCGGCCCTCACCTGCGTCACCGCCCAGAACACCCTGGGAGTGCAGGGAGTGGTGCCCCTCGAAGCCGATTTCGTCGCCCTGCAGATCGAATCGGTACTGGGCGATATCGGCGTCGATAGCGTCAAGACCGGGATGCTCTTTGACGCGCCGATCATCCGCCGGGTAGCTCAACTGGCAGCCCAGTTGCCGCTGCCAAATCTGGTGGTCGATCCGGTGATGGTCTCGCGCACCGGTGCCCGGCTACTGGCCGATGAGGCAGTAGCTGCCCTGCGCGACAGCCTTTTGCCCCTCGCTACCATCGTCACGCCCAACCTGCACGAGGCGCGGATCCTGAGCGGTCTCACCATCGAGACGATCGAGGATATGGCCGCTGCTGCCCAGCGCATTGCAGCCCTCGGAGCGCGCTATGTTCTTGTCAAAGGCGGAGCCCTAGGAGTGGGACGCGGCAGCGATGTCTTTTATGACGGCAAACAGACAGTTGTGCTGGCGACGGAGACCGTCGATACACCCCACACCCACGGCACCGGCTGCACCCTCGCCGCTGCCATCGCAGCCCAGCTTGCCCTGGGGGAGCCTTTGCCCACTGCCGTCCGTCTGGCAAAAAATTACGTCACCCGCGCCCTGCACCACAGCCTCGCCATCGGCGGCGGCCAGGGTCCGGTGGGCCATTTCTGGCCTCTCATCGGGGCGAAATAGGATAATCAAAGCATCGCCACCGGAGCCCGCCGAATCGAAGAGCGCTTGAACAGAGCCGAGTTGCGACTCGATTAACACGGGGAGTTGATCGCGGAGTTGCGCGCTTCGCAACTTGCCACAGCTCAGGCCGTGCAGGTGACAAACCAGAATCTCGATCGGCTGACCAGTATCAGCGGTCGGTTCATCACCGTTGTCTCCGATGCAATCGCCGAATTTCGGGCGACGACGAACTGGCTCGATCGAGCGATCGAAGAACTGCGTGTCTCAAACGAAGAGTCACGCGCTTCCAATCGTCGCCAGGAAGCAATCAACGACTACCTCCTGCGCCAGGAGCGACGCGACAACGACGACGAAAGCTGAACAGCAACGCGATCAAAAAAAGCCGCGCCCGGAGAGAGACGCGGCCTGCCCACGCAGTTATCGAAAAGTGATCGCTAGCGCCTGCGGCCAAAGCTCCGCGAGCGGCTACTGCCAAAGCCACTACCGCTGGAGGAGCGGGAGCGGTTGTAGCTCGAACCGCTCGACGGATCGGAGGAGCGCAGCGTGCTGCCGCCGAAGCCCGAACCGCTCGAGCGCGTGCTATTCGAGCCCACCGGCTGACGGGTGCTCGAAGAACCGAAGCCGCTGGTAGAGCGGAAGCTGCGGCTATTGCGCTCGGCTGCCGGCAGGGAGCCCGTGCGCTGCTGGTAGCTCGTCACCGCCTGGTTGTAGGTGCTGCCGAAGCCGCCATAACCCACCAGCCCGCCGGGACTGTAGACCGGCGGCACGTAGTAGCGGGGGGCAAAAAGGGCATTGCCGATCGCCGCTCCTGCCAGTGAGGCGGCGAAGGGCGTCCAGAAGCTCGATTCCTGGCGGACGACCACCGTCTGCTGCTCGCCGGTCTGGGGATTGGTCTGAGTCTGGGCAACGTTGCGGACGTACTCGATCTTGGCATCGGGGGTCAGATAAAGGGCCGGGTTGCCGCCTTCGACCTTGAGATAGCTTTTTTTGCCAGCCTTTACGTCGTCGTCGGTGAGCCGGGCGAGGGGCAGTTGGGCGGTGCGCAGGCTGGAGGGACTGCCGGGCGGCGTATTGAGAAGCAGCAAAGTGTACTCGCCGTTGGCGTCGTTGTAAGAAGCTTGCTGGAGGGGATACTGACCGTCAGGCAGGCGGGATTGCTCGCTGCGCTCAGCTGCGCTCTGGCGGTTGCCCGCCTCGCGGGAAGTGCTGTCGCTGCAGGCGACGGTGGTCACAGTAAGAGTGACAGCCATCAGGACGGCCAGGCTCTTGCGGAGAGAAAATCGCGTTTGCATCGGTTCTTTGGTGCGGATGAAGTGAAAGGAAAGTAGAACAGGCCAGCCGCCTTTAGATCGGCACCAGCTCTGGAAAGTTGACCAGGAGCTGATCGGGGGTGAGTTCGTCGCCCAGTTGGGCGGGCGAAAAATGAACCTGGATCGCCCGCAGCCTGTTGCCGTAGTGCAGGTTGATGAGCGCCTGCAGACCTTTTGAGAGCGCCTCGGCGCTGGTGAGGTCGGTCTCAAGCTCGGCAGACTCGCCCTCGTAGGCGACAGTGATCATCACCACCAGATTGCGGGTCGCCTTGAGGGTCAGGGGCTGGTCGGCTCCAGGCGGGCCAGTCTGCAGATCCGGTCCACTTAGATAGCGGCGGGCCGAGTCGGTGAACATGGCATTAAAAGCGTCGCTCGCCTGGCCCTCGTCCCAGAGCACATCGCCCTCGTTGGCCGCCGAGCGCCAGTAGCTGTCGTACTGCAGCAGCGCCTGGACAACATTCACCAGGCTGTTGCCCAGTACTTCGATGTCGCCATCGGAGGCGACGACCCGGCGGCCTTCCTGATTGAGGACGCCCAAAAGCGGGGCCACATCTTCACCGGCCAGATGGATGAACAGGCGGCAGACCACGAAGCGGGTCCGGCCAGCCATACGGTTGAGTCGATCGCGCCAGGAGGTCACGGTCCAACCAGAAAACCTACACCTTCATGTTAGTTAATAGACAGTGCAGCGGCAATGCCCCAGAGGCAGCAATCAGGACAACCGGGGTGAACAAGAGTAAGTGGCACAGTTTCTGTTCGGGCTATGTTACCTCGGCTCACAGCTGAGCCACTTCACACCCGCTGCACTGATCTCAAGGACTGTGTGGCTCTGAATAGGCTCCCAGGGTCTGACCGAGGTATCACACTCGACGATTACATACTGCCTACCGCAGGTTCGCCAACTGGTGCAAGGGGCACGATTAGGCGGTTCGTTCCACGGCAAACAGGAGCGGCGTTGTAACTCTGCGAGAGCCTCATCGAAGGAAGCAAATCTTCCTGCTTGCGTCTCGGCGTGATTGTCATCTTCGATGATGAACATAGCAATTGGAGCCAGTTGTAAACTGGCTGGCATCTATGAACAGCATACGGTCTTTGGGAAACTTCTCACTGAATCGGAACTTCATTTATGGAACGAGGAGCCTGTGCATTACGGATTATCGACGTCTGAGAGACCGTCTGTGAAGACATTCTTAAGCGAGAGTCAAATCAGAACTCTGAGCTATTCTCCCTTAATCCTCGTCTTCTACCCAGAGACAACCCGCTTTCGAGTTTCCAAGAACGAGAATGCCGGTGTCGAAGGTCGCGCTGGTCGCTGGATTCCAGCCGTTACTTGAACTGTCTATGTCGTAATCGCCATTGGTGAAATACTGTACATGTTCTTTGTCAAAATGATTCAGGAAATTTTCTGCCAGTGCCTGGGCTCTGGCCTCTGACATGATTTTTGCATCGTAGGCCAGATCGCGGTGGAGGATGCGCTTCGCCACGGCCAGTGCCTGGGCTCTATTGATGAGTCGATAGATGTCAGGTGTGGAAATCAATCCGAATCTGGCAGCCAATTCACCGACAGTGATGGCGTCCGATTCCAGGATGCCGCAGTGGACCACTCCGCAGTCACGGGCGGAACTGATCTGATCGCAGATGCTGCTTTTCACCGTTCAGCCACCGCTTTCTCGTTGTTGCTCAAAGACAGTCAGTCGATATATCGTTCGGTGTTTGCACCATCGAGGTGCCGGACGCGGGCCTGCGCCACAATTTCAGGTGCCATGAGCCGGGCATTGATGCCCATCCGGTTGCGCCCCGGATCGACCGGTGCCCAGTGGGAGACACAGCCACAGGTGCGGCAGCGATGGAACGCGATGGACCGGTCGTCCCACATATAGATGTCGGTAAGCGCTCCTGCCTGAAGGCGCACCTGATCCGGTGTGTAGTAGGCCCAGAGCACACCGTAGCGGCGACAGATCGAGCAGTTGCATTCGGTGATCTCGGTGGGGGGAGAGTCGATCTCCAGGCGGAGGGAGCCGCAATGACAGGCAGCCACGATCATCGCTCGTCCTTTCACACAGTCTTGCCGGAAACTCTATTGTCCGATTTTTACCGGCAGACAGGGCAATCCCGAATATCCGGTAGGGTGCTGCCCACCGTAAAATGAGCGGTGTTACCCGGCGACCAGTTGTGGCCCACTGCTGTCGCCAGGAAGGAAAATACGATGATCCGCACTGCTTCCTCCATCTCCAACGAACTGCGCTCGTTTCTCGAAGCGGAGCAGGTCGTGGTCTTTGAGGATCTCGGTGCGCTGTGGCAACAGAAGTTGAGGTGCGCGGTAGAAGAGCCGGGTGCGATTGGCTGCGTCGTCTATCCGGCCAGCGAGGCAGAACTGGCGGAGGTGGTGGCCTGTGCGGCCCGCAACCGCTGGCGGATGTTGCCTGCAGGCCACAGCAGCAAGCTTGGTTGGGCCCATCCGGCCTCGGAGCTGGATCTGGTGGTGAGCACGGCGCGGCTGAATGGGTTGATCGAGCATTCGAGCGGCGATCTGACGGCGACGGCCCAGGCGGGGATTGCTTTTGGGCAACTGCAGACCGAACTGGCGCGAGCAGGACAGTTTCTGCCCCTCGATCCGGCCTACGGCGAGGAGGCTACCCTGGGAGGGATCCTGGCCACTGCCGATGCCGGGGCGCTGCGCCACCGCTACGGCAGTCTCAGGGATCTGTGCCTGGGGGTCCGCTTCGTGCGCGCCGACGGGCAGGTGGCAAAGGCGGGGGGGCGCGTGGTCAAGAATGTCGCCGGTTACGACCTGATGAAACTGCTGGGCGGCTCCTTCGGCACGCTGGGGATCGTAAGTGAAATTACCGTGCGCCTCTATCCATTGCCCCAGGCGACAGGTACGGTGATCCTCGCTGGAACGCCAGATTGGCTGCAGCAGAGAGCCCAGAACCTCCTCGCCTCGCACCTGACGCCCATCGCCGTCGAATTTCTCTCGCCGCGCTGGGCAAGGCGACTGGAAGTGTCAAAAGAAGCGGCTCTGCTGGTGCGCTTCGGCGGCTCGACTGCCGGGGTGGCCGAGCAGATGGGGCAACTGGTGGGCGGTACTGTTTATCAGCCCGATGCGCCGCTCTGGGAGCGCCTGCAGGCGTTGCCCTGGGAGGATTTTAGCCGGGTTGTCTGTAAAGTTGGTGTGCTTGCGGCCCAGGTGAGTACGGCAATCGCAGGCTTCGAGGCGATTGGCGAGGAGCGGGGGCTTGCGGTGTCCAGCCGGTTTGCGGCGGGGAGTGGCCACGGCTTTTTGCGCTTCGAGCCGGCTGCAGTCGAGTCTCTGGTAGAGGCGATCAGGGCGGCGCGGGCGCTCTGCCAGGAGCATCGCGGTTTTTTGACGATTCTTGAAGCTGAGAGTACATTGAAGCGCCAGTGCGATACCTGGGGTTTTACAGGTAGTGCGCTGCCCTTGATGGGCCGGATCAAGCGCCAGTTCGATCCAGAGGGCTTGCTCAGCCCGCACCGCTTCGTTGGAGGTCTTTGATGGACGCGCCAGCACCCGTGCCACCGGCAGCCAGTCCCTTCGACAGCGATCACCCGCCCGATCCGAAGCTGATCGACGAGTGCGTTCACTGCGGTTTCTGCCTCGCCAACTGCCCGAGTTACCGGGTGATCGGCAAAGAAATGGATTCGCCCCGAGGCCGGATCTACCTGATGGACGGGCTGAACGAAGGGCAGATCCCGCTTTCGGAGGCGACGGTCAGCCACTTCGACTCGTGCCTGGGCTGCCTCGCCTGTGTGACCACCTGCCCATCCGGCGTCAAGTACGACCGGCTGATCGCCGCCACCCGGCCCCAGATCGAAAGGCACTATCCGCGCCGGGCAGGCGATCGCCTCTTTCGCGCCTTGATCTTTAATCTGTTGCCGTATCCGAACCGGCTGCGGCCCCTGCTGGTGCCGCTGCTCGCTTACCAAAAATCGGGCCTCCGGCGGCTGGTGCGCCGGACGAAGCTACTGGATAAATTCTCCCCCCAGCTTGCGAGCATGGAGGCGATCCTGCCCGACATTCCGGCAGATGCTCTGCGCAGCAGTCTTCCCGCCCATCTGGCCGCCCAGGGCAAACAGCGCTACCGGGTGGGCATGATCACAGGCTGCGTCCAGCGGCTTTTTTTCGATCGCGTCAACCAGGCGACGGCGCGGGTATTGAGCGCCAACGGCTGTGAAGTAATTATCCCTGCCGAGCAAGGCTGCTGCGCTGCGCTACCCGAGCACCAGGGCCAGCGCTCCCAGGCCCAGACGATGGCCCGCGCCCTGATCGACAGTTTCGAGAAAACCGGGGTCGATTACATCGTCGTCAATGCCGCCGGTTGCGGGCATACCCTCAAGGAGTACGGCCACATCCTGGCGGACGATCCCCAATATCGCGAGCGGGCAAAGGCGTTCGCAGCAAAAGTGCGGGACGTGCAGGAATTTTTAGAAGCGGTGGGCCTCACTGCTATCCTGCAACCGCTGGCGGATGTGCCCCTGCCGGTCGTCTACCAGGACGCCTGTCACCTGCTGCACGGCCAGCGCATCAGCCTTCAGCCGCGCCGGTTGCTGCAGCGCATTCCTGGCCTGCAGTTGCGCGAGCCGGTCGATGCCGCCCTCTGCTGCGGCAGCGCCGGAGTCTACAACCTTCTGCAACCGGAGGTGGCCGAAGAGTTGGGCCGCCAGAAAGTCGCCAATCTGCTCGCTACCGGGGCGCGGCTGATCGCTTCGCCCAATCCCGGTTGTACGCTGCAGATCAACAAGTACCTGCAACTGCAGGGCCAGTCCATTTCTGTCTGGCACCCGATGGAGCTGTTGGATTTTGCAATCCGTGGGGTGCGTCTACCTCTGCCCGCATCGACTGGAGACACCTGATGACCGTATCTGTTGAAGCTGCCGTATCGAGCCTGCCCACTTTTTTGGAGGGCATCCAGTACTTTGGCGAGCCCCTGCCCCACTTCGAGAGCCTGGGCCAGAGCCCGGCAATTGCAGCCGGTAGCCGAGCTATCGCCGATCCCACCGACCCGGCAGCGGTCTACCAGACGCTGCTTGCCGCCGACGCCCTGCGCTATCTGACGCTGCAGGTGACGGCGAGCAAGGCGAGCGGCCATCCCGGCGGCTTCGCTTCGAGCGTCGAAGCCTACGCTTCGCTGGTGATGCTGGGCCACAAGAACATCCCGACCGAAGTCGGCCACCACGCGCCGGGATTTTATAGCGCCATGTTCCTCGATCGCTCGCTGGAGGCGATGGGCATCTTGACGGTCGAACAGTTGCGCGAGCGCTTCCGCGAGCAGCACGGTCTTCTGGGTCATCTGTCGGGCTTTATTCCGGGCATCCTCGCCCCGGCGGGCCCTCTGGGCCAGGGGCAGCACTTTGCGATGGCCGCCGCCCTGCTCCATCCGGGCACGCTCTTTCCGGTGACGATCGGCGACGGTGGCCTGGGCGAACCCTACGTGCTGAGCAGCATCGGCCACTTTCACACCGCCTTTCCTGCGGTGACGAACTTTTTGCCGGTGCTGGTCTGGAACGGCTTCAGCCAGGAGCACCACTCGATGGTCTCGACTTTCACCAACGAGCAGATGATCCGCTACTGGCAGGCGAACGGCTTCGACCAGGTGATCCTCATCGACGCCAAAGATTTTGATGCCGCCGGTCAGAGCGGTGCCTACGCCGACAGTACCCGCTTCCGCTTCGATCAGCGCCTCGCTTTTACTGCTGCTGTGCTGGCGGCGGCGGATCGAGCGGCAAAAGCAGCCCTGGGGGGCGAATTGACCGTGCTCATCCTCAAGCAGCTCAAGGGAGCGGGGGTCCATGCGCGGGGAGCCAAGTCCCACAACCTCTACGCCCAGCACACCCTCGAAAATCCCGAGATCGTCTCGGCCCTGCAGGAGCGGGCGCTGCCGGTCGCCGCCTGGCAGACGGTGCGCACCAACTTCGAGCGGGCCGGGGGTGGCCCGGCAGCGCGGGTGGCCGTCACCGAATCGGTGCTGCCGCTTGCCAATCTGGGCACCCTGCCGGTAGAAGACCATGCTCTGGGCAGCAAAGTGGTGGCGACGACGGCGATCGGAGCCCTGGTCGCCCACGCTGGAGCCGCCGATCGCCGCTACCTGGTGAGCAACGCCGACGGCAACGAAGCTTCCGGCATCGCCAACATCAATAGCGCCCTCAAGATCATCCATCCCACCCCGGACCCGCTCTACAACCAGGCTCCCGATGGTCAGGTCTACGAACCGCTTTCAGAAGATGCCTGCGCCGGTCTGGCGGCGGCCCTGGCTTTGATGGGCAGCCGCAGCCTCTGGTGCTCCTACGAGTCCTTTGCCATCAACGGCTTACCCATCTGGCAGACGGTCACCCAGGCGATGGCCGAACTGCGCCGCCCGACGCCCTCGACTCTGGCGCTCTTTACTGCCGGGGCACTGGAGCAGGGCCGCAACGGCTGGACCCACCAGCGCCCCGAAATCGAGAACTACTACGCCGCCTTGATGCGCAACGGCAACGTGTTTGTGCTCTTCCCGACCGATGCCAACGTCGCCCAGGCCGCCTACGAGTGGGCGCTCACCACCCGCAACAAGGGCATCGCGATTATCGCAAGCAAGTCGCCCCTGCCGGTGCGCACCACCCTTGCCCAGGCCCGTCAGGCTCTGGCGGACGGTGCGATTGCCCTTGCAGGCGACGAGAATCCAACCGTCGTCTTTGCTGTCGCCGGGGATATGGCCCTGGTGCCCGTCTTCGAGGCGGCCCAGCAACTGGCAGAGCTGGACATCCGCTCGCGCATCGTCTCGGTGGTCAATCCCCGCCGCCTCTACAGGCCGACGGACGTGGCCTGGGAAAGTTGCTCCGAGCCGGACGGCGAGTTTCTCGACGACGCTAACTTCGAGCGCCTCTTCGGCGGTGAAGTGCTCATCGCCGTCACCGGCGGGGCGAGCGGCGTGCTCGAACCTGTGCTGCTGCGTACCCGCGCCCCCCGGCGGGAAGTCTTTGCCTGGAAGCGGGGCGAGACGACCGCCAGTCCGGCCCAGCTTTTTGCCTTCAATGGCCTGAGCGCTGCTGCCCTGGTCGAGCGGGCCCGGACGCTCATCGAGGAAAGCTAGCCAATGCCCACGAAGATAATCGTCCTCGACGACGATCCGACCGGTTCTCAGACGGTCCATAGCTGTCTGCTGCTTTTGCGCTGGGATGTCGAGACCCTGCGCATCGGTCTGGCCGACGCTTCGCCCATCGTGTTTATTCTCACCAATACTCGAGCCCTCGCTCCCGAGGCGGCGGCAGGTACCCTCCGCGAAGTTTGCGACAACCTCAAAGTCGCCCTGGCGGAGCAAAGTCTCACCGACTACCTGATTGTGAGCCGCTCCGATTCGACCCTGCGCGGCCACTATCCGCTTGAGACCGACATTGTCGCCGAGCGGCTCGGTCCCTTCGACGCTCACTTTCTGGTACCGGCCTTCTTCGAGGGCGGACGCACCACCCGCGACAGCGTGCATTACCTGAACGATGTCCCCGTCCACCGGACCGAATTTGCCCGCGACTCGGTCTTTGGCTACGAGCACTCCTACCTGCCGGACTACGTAGCCGAGAAGACCGGTGGGCGCACCCCGGCGATGGCGGTCGAGCGCATTGTGCTCGCCGATATTCGGGGGGATGGGCTTTTAGACCGGCTTGTTGCCCTCAAGGACAACCGGACCGTCGTCGTGGACGGCGAAAAGCAGTCCGACTTCGATCGCTTTGCGGCGGCCATCCTCAACGCTGCCCACCGGGGCAAGCGCTTCTTGTTTCGCAGCGCTGCGAGCATCCTCACTTCCCTCGCTGCCCTGCCCCCCCAGCCGGTGCCCGCCGAGGCGATGGCATCCTGCGTCCGGGAGGGCCGTCCGGGAGCGGTGATCGTGGGTTCCCACGTCCGCAAGAGCACCGAGCAATTAGAAAAGCTGCTCCAGGAGCCGGGTGTGGCCGGGGTGCCGGTTGCCGTCGAGCAACTTTTGCACGCCGACACTGCAGGCGAAAAACTGTGTGCTGAGGCGAGTGCTGCCGCCGCTGTCGCCCACTTAGAAGGCAAGACCCCGGTTATCTACACCAGCCGCACCGAACTCACCTTTGCCGATGCCCAGGCGCGGCTGCACTTCGGCGAAGCGGTTTCAAAACTGTTGATGGCGATCGAGCGCCGCCTGCCCGAGTCGATCGGTTTTCTCATCAGCAAAGGCGGCATCACTTCCAACGACACTTTGAGCGAGGGGCTGAACCTGCGCACCGCCCGCTTATTGGGCCAGATTCTGGCGGGGGTCTCCGTGGTTCTCACCCCCGCCGATCATCCGCGCTTCCCCGAATTGCCCGTGGTTCTTTTTCCGGGCAACGTCGGTGACGCCGACGCCCTGGCCACGGTCTATCGCCGTTTGAGCAACCCACCGGCGCTCTGAAATCTCTTCAGCGGCTGTGCTCGACGATGTACTGCATCGCCGCCGCATCGCCCGCCGCCTGGCCCTGCCGGAGCGCTTCACCCAGTAGTGCTGAATCTAAACCTGTCAGGATGCGGGAACTGGCAATAGGCTGCAATCCGCTATTGCCTTCTACTGGACCAAACACAAAGACCTGCACCGCCTGGGTGTCCACCACCCAGTACTCGCCCACGCCAATCTCCGCGTACAGATCCCGCTTGCTCGTCAGATCGTCCTCTAATGTCGTCGCTGCCACTTCGATCACAAGGGCCGGGGGCAGAACCGTTTCGAGGTCGATCGGGCGATTGGAGCGGGCCGGTAAATTGACCGTCTCACCGACGTAATAGGCCAGATCCGGCTGGGCTTCGAGCTGTCCGGTTTTCTGGAAAGTTGCGTTTACCAGAGTGCGAAAGCGCACCCCGCGACTGAAGAACCAGGCCGTGACGATGTGATCGATCAGGCCATTGTCTTCGGCATGGGCGCGACCAACAGGAGACATTTCCGCTCGCATCCAGCCGCGACGATAGTACAGTTTTGAGCGCTCGAAGGCTGCTGTTTCCCCCAACTTCGCGAAGGACTGCCAGTCAACCCGCTCCCAGGGTGGAGCGCTGATAGAGGGTGTCATGCTGGGCACCGCCTGCGCTTTGTACGACTCACTCCAGAATAGTTCACCTTCCCCTGCAAGGGAGAGGCCATCTACTACTTTAGATAGATCTTTCTTGAAAGTTTTTTACAAAACTAAAGCCAGAAGTTGAGCGATCGTTATAATTCATGCCTGACGGGGGGAAGCAGTATGAAAACTAGCGATGCCAGGGGCTACTTTGTCGGCAGCTTCTCTGCTTGTGGGACTATCTATATTGGTACTATCCCGGCTGCTCTGCGGAAGCTTCTGGTCATTAGAGTAGCGATGGGCTTCAGGATCTGGCCTGTTAGGAATACTGCTGCCGCTATCGCTTATGAATTTACCTGATAAATCTGCTTCGGGCTCCCGCGTAGGAGTCGGAAACGTTCAGCTCAAAGATGTGCTTATCACCGACCAGCTCGCGCAGCGGCCTTCGCGCTTACCGGACTGGCAGGCAGAGAACCGTGCCCTCAAAGCCCTCGCTGCCCAACTGGCAGCAGCACCCGAGCGGATATTGCATTCTCTGGTGGAGTGGGGCTTCAAACTGTGCGGGCCGGGCACCGTCGGTGTGAGTCTGCTCGAAGAACAGACAGACGGCAATTTGATTTTTCGCTGGGTCGCGGTAGCAGGCGAACTGGCATCCTTGGAGGGCCGCAGCACGCCTGGCCGGTTCAGCCCCTGCGGCATCACATTAGAGCGCGGAACACCGCAGCTTTTCGCCTATCCTGGGCGCTATTTTAGCCGCCTGCAGGTGCCGGGCCATCCCATCGTCGAAGGGCTGGTGGTGCCCCTGGGCGGAGCGGGCCGTAGACTCGGAACGATCTGGATTGCCTCCCATCAAGAAAGCCATCGGTTCGACAACGAAGATGTGCGCTTGATGACGAGCCTGGCGGACTTTGCTGCAGCGGCCCTCCTGCAGAGCGAAAATCGGCGCGACGCCGAGCAGGCGGCTCTGCTCCGGAGCGGACAGTTCTACCGGAGCATTCTCGAAAGTTCGCCGGACTGCATCGAGGTGCTCGACTCAAGAGGAACGATTGTCTATATCAATGAGAACAGTGTCCGGATGATGGAACTGGCTACTCCCGGTCAGATTATCGGCACCAACTGGCTCTCGCTCTGGCGGGCAAAAGACGGCGATCTGGCCCGGCGGGCACTGGCTGTGGCCCGTACCGGTGGGGTGGGTCGCTTCAGTAGCTATCGTTCGGGTGCCAGGGGCACCGTCCGATGGTGGGAGGTAGTGGTGACGCTGATTCCGGCGGCGGCTGAGCAGCCTGTACGGTTGCTTTGCACCCTGCGCGACGCTTCCGTTCATCGGCGCTACGAGGATGCAATCGTCGCCCTCAACCGCAACCTCTACCACCGGCTCAACGAGCTGCAGACTCTTTTTGAGGTTCTGCCTGCGGGGTTGGCGGTCAGCGAAGATCCAGGCTGCCAGCCGATCCGGATCAACCTGGCCCTCGCCTCGATGCTGCAACTGCCGCAAGAAGCCGATCTGGTCTTCAACGAGCAGCCGTCACCGCCCTATCAGCTGTACCTGGAGAACGGCGAAGCGGTCAACCTGCAGACGATTCTGCGGCAGGCGGTGGACAGGGAGACTCTGAGTGATTTTAAGGTGGAGGTGCGCTGCGACAACGGTACCTGCCTGCACCTGTTGGGCAACGCGGCTGTCCTCACCGACGAAGTTGGCTGCAAGCGCGGCGCATTATTGACCCTGCTGGATATCACCCAGCTCACCCAGGTGCTGGCAGAGCGCCAGCGGCTGCTGGGACAGGCGCGGGCAGCCCAGGTGGTGGCTGAGATGGCCCAGGCGGAGGCCGAGATCGCCCAGGGTGAGGCGGAGACGGCCAACCAGATAAAAGAGGACTTTCTGGCTGTACTCAGCCACGAGTTGCGCACCCCACTCAATCCGATCGTCGGTTGGACGCAGTTGCTCAGGCGGGGCACGCTCAGCTCCGAACAGCAGGTCCTTGCCCTGGAGACGATCGAGCGCAACGCCAAATTGCAGAACGAACTGATAAGCAGTTTGCTCGACGCCTCGCGCATCGAACGGGACAAGTTCGAGTACAAGTTCCAGCCGCTCGATCCGGCGGTGACGGTACGCACGGCGATAGCAGCGGTGGCGGTTCTGGCAGAACAGGCAAAAGTAGAGCTGGTTGTCTCGATCGCCGAGGTGCTGCCGGCGATCAAAGCGGATCCGACGCGGCTGACCCAGGTGGTCTGGAATTTGCTCACCAACGCGATCAAGTTCACTCCCAGTGGAGGGCAGGTGGAGATACAACTCGAAGCGAGCGCTCAGCTCGTCCGCCTCGTCGTCCGCGACAACGGCATCGGTATCGCCGCCGCTTTTTTGCCCCACATCTTCGAGCGATTTCGTCAGGCCGATACCAGTCGGACACGGCGCTCCGGAGGACTGGGGCTGGGACTATTTATCGTGCGGCGCATCGTGGAGGCCCACGGCGGGCAGGTGCGAGCCGAGAGCAAAGGGGAGGGAAGGGGTTCTACTTTTACTGTCGAACTGCCGCTTTACCAGGAAAATTAGTTGCGCAGCCAGGACATCATCTTGCGCAATTCACCTCCCACTTCTTCGATCGGATGCTCCGCTTCGCGGCGGCGCATCGCCTTGAAGCTGGCGTAGTTGGCCTGGCTTTCGAGCACAAATTGCTTTGCAAAGTCGCCGTTTTGAATCTCGGAGAGAATCTTGCGCATCTCGGCTTTGGTGCGCTCATCGACGATGCGCGGCCCACGGGTGTAATCGCCGTATTCTGCCGTATTGGAGATCGAGTCGCGCATTTTGGCGAGCCCCCCCTCGACGATCAGATCGACGATGAGCTTGACCTCGTGCAGGCACTCGAAGTAGGCCAGTTCCGGCTGGTAGCCCGCCTCCACCAGCGTCTCGAAACCTGCCTTGATAAGGGCAGTGAGTCCGCCGCAGAGCACGCTCTGCTCGCCAAAAAGATCGGTCTCGGTCTCCTCGCGGAAGCTCGTCTCAAGAATGCCCGCCCGCGTGCCGCCGATGCCGCGCGCGTAGGCGAGGGCCGTGCGCCGGGCGTTGCCGCTCGCATCTTGATCGACGGCAAAAAGACAGGGCACCCCCTTGCCCTCGCTGTACTGGCGGCGGACGAGGTGGCCCGGCCCCTTGGGGGCGACCATGATCACATCCACGTCCTTGCCGGGCACGATCTGCGAAAAATGAATGTTAAAGCCGTGGGCAAAGGCGAGGGTCTTGCCCTCCCCGAGCTGCGGCAGCAGGTCGCGCTGGTAGACGCTGCGCTGCACCTCATCCGGCAGCAAGATCATGATGAAGTCCGCCTTAGCTGCCGCCTCGGCCACCGGAAACACTGCCAGACCCTCGTTTTCGGCCTTTGCCCAGGAGCGCGACCCTTCGTAGAGGCCGACGATCACATCGAGGCCCGAATCTTTGAGGTTGAGGGCGTGGGCGTGGCCCTGGGAACCGTAGCCGACGATGGCGATCGTCTTGTTGGCAAGCACCGACAGATCGGCGTCCTCGTCGTAGTACATGCGCGCCCTGGTCATAATTGCTGTCCCCAAATTCCAATTCTGTGGATTAACAGCTTACCAGATGCGTTTTTATTCGGCGGGCGGCCTGCGGGCGTTGTCGAAGTTGCTGGTGTTGCCCAGGCTACCCAGGCGCAGATTGTCGGAGTCGGAGAGGCAATGGGAAATTTCGGGCACGACGATGCCCGCAGCTTCAAGGAGACCGGTGCCGGTATGCAGCGCGTAGCGGTGGGCCAAACAACCGGCAGGAGGTGAACATGGCAGACCAGCACCAATTGTTACCTGGACAACGCTTTTTGTCCTATACTGGATATCCAGAAGGATAGCCTCTCTGCAGTGTTCTACTATCTCCTTCGGGATATTTCTTTAGAAAGCTAGAAAGCATCCAGTTCCATAATATTTGTCTGCTCTAATAACGGAAGATTGGCTGACGGTTCAGAAAGTAAAAGTCGCGAATGCCCGACAAATTAGAAACCCAACCGGCCTGAATTCTTGTTAGAACAAAAACTCCGCTAAAACACTGTTCAAAAAGCTATCCTCGGTAGCATTTCTTGTTCTGAAAATGAACAAGAAATGAATAATTTTTGGGCTGCACCCAGGTCTAGGTCGCGATAGAATCTGGTTGTAGGGGATTTCAAGGTAACAGCAATGGAGTCGATTCTTCTGGAGCTTCTTGGTGAGGGCGGTGGCAGCATTTCTGTCGCAACCCTGCAGGGTGTTCTCACAAAGGAGTACGTGCAACAGGTCTTCCAGCAGGTTTTAGTCGCTCAAGGCCAGTGGGCCGAAGACTGGATTTTGAATGTAACCATAGATTCTCCAGAGAGCGACTGGTCCCTGAAGCAACAACCCTTCGTATTCGTCCAGATTCAGCTAGTAAATAACCGTAACCTGCTCAGCAAAAGAGTGGGTGCAGGTGAGACTGCCCACGACGATCGCGGCCTCTACGGCTGGCACGCGGCGGTGAGCCGCCGGGTATCGCAACTGATGGAAGCGGCTCCCGTTCTGGCGGCCACTCCCGTTCCAGCCGAAGCGAGCGGTGCGCGCAACTACTATCTTGTCAACTTCTACGCAAGAGATCCGGTCGCGGGCCGGGCGAGCAGCCATGTCTGCCAGGTAGAACTCGATCAAAATAGTGGCTGGACGCAGATCGAGGGCTTCAACAACAAGTTGCCCTACTGTCGCCACGAGCACTTCCTGACGATCGGCTCGCTGAATCTGCCTTACCGGGATGCCTGGGAGGCGTGCAAAGCCGGCTGGGACACCGTGTTGCTCACGGCGCAGCATCTGGTGAACCTGCTCAACTACTTGCAGGCAGAAGGCTGGCTCTGCCCGGTCGGCCACCCGGCTCTGGCGATCGTCTTTAGAACCGGTATCGAGATTGCCCTCGCCGACCTCGAAGAGGCGATCGAGCCTTACCGCCTGCACGCGGTCGCCTGAGACAAATTTTGAGCGGGGCGCTCGCCCCGACGGTCGAGCATCCACCCACCTGTTCCATCTATAAAATCCGGTAGAGCCTGAGCGCTGCTGCCTGATTTTGCAACACACCTTCGCGTCTTTAGAGGTTTCAAGCAATGTCGGTTTCTCTCAAGCACCGCACGGGGATGCGGCTGGTATTTTGTTGCCTGTTTGTCTCGCTTCTCGCTCCCGCCCAAAAACTTATGGCCCAGACCGTATCGGGATGCGGGGACACTTCCCAAGAAGCGCTCAAGGCTTTTAACTACCTCAACGAAATTCGCCAGCAACCGCAGGTCTACGGCGAGCGCATCGGTCTGAGCCTCGGCAAAGTGCGTCGGCTTGCGGCGCTGCACTGGAATCCCCGGCTGTCGGAAATTGCCCAGAAGCGGGCAGAGAACATGGCGCGGCGCAACTACTTCGCCCACGTCGATCCCGATGGTGTCGGTCCCAATCGCTTTGTCATCGGTGCCGGTTACCATCTGCCCAGCTATTATCCGAGCGATTCTGAGGCCAACACGGTCGAATCGCTGGCTGCCGGAGCGCCGACGGGCAACGAAGCGATCGACGATCTGATGATCGACAAGGGTGAGATGCCACCCTCGCACCGCATTCACCTGCTCGCCCTCGCCTCGCCCTTCGATCGACACACCGAGGTCGGTATCGGTGTCGCCTGCTCGGCTGCCAGCGACTACCAGTATTACTACGAAGTTCTGACGGCACCGCCGGAAGCGATTGCCACCCGCCGCACAGCCCGGATACGGACAGTCAAGGAGTAACGATGAACAGCTCTCCTGCTCCAATTTGCGTACTGCTGGTCGAAGATCATCCGCTGGTGCGCTGGGCTCTGGCGAGCCTGCTGGCTCAGCACAACCGTTTTCTGGTCGTCGGCCAGACCGATAACGGCGAGCAAGCCGTGTTGCTGGCGGCGAAACTCAAGCCCGACCTCGTGCTGATGGATATCGACCTGAGGGGAATCGACGGCATCACCGCCACCTCGCGCATCAAACAGTTCTGGCCGGCCATCCGGGTACTGGCGCTCACGGCCTTTGCCGAAGAAAGCCATGTCGTTGCCATGCTCGCTGCCGGTGCCGACGGCTACTGCACCAAGTGGATCGAGGGCCGCCAGCTCATCTCGGCGATGGAGGTGCTCCACAGAGGGGGAGTCTACCTCGACGCAGAAGTGGCCGGGAAGCTGGCGTCGCTGGTAAAACCCGCCGGTGAGTCTCCTGCTGCTGCAGCCGCACCTTCTCTGCCACCGCTGCCCAAATTGACGGCGGCTGAGCAAAAAATCTTGAGGCTGCTCGCCACCGGCCACTCCAACAAGGACATCGCGGACAAACTCCGCCTGCCCCACGGCACAGTCAAGTTTCACGTGCGCAGCATCCTCACGAAACTGGGAGCCGACAATCGCACGACGGCAGCCGTCCGGGCTCTGCAGGAAGGACTGACCGAGAATTTGCCCTTGAGCGACTGACACCACCTTCTTTGATACGAGGCAGGACAACGATGGAAAGCGTACTTCTCAAACTTCTTCGCAGTGGCGGCGGCAGCGCCGTCACTCCCGCTGTCGAGATGGGCAGCCTGAGCGCCGAGGACGTGCAGCAAATGTTTCGGCGGCTGCTCGTCGAGCAGGATCTCAACCCGGAAAACTGGTCACTGCAGATTGAGGTGTGCCTGCCGGAGGACGATTGGCCGCTGCAGGAACTCGCCTACATCGTCTGCCGGGTGCGCTGTTATGCGCCGCGCCGCCGTCTCTCGCAATTTGGCCTGCTGCGGTGGCTCCTGCAGCGGCAGAGCAAAGCCGCCTGAAGCCGGCACCGAAACCCTTGTTTATATAACGGACGGAAGACCCCATGTCATTTTCAGCCAGAGATCTGGCCGCCAGTTCCTCCAGAAGCCCCAGCTTTGCCCTGCGGCCCCTGCAGCGCATCGCCTCTGCGGCCCGCTACGATCCGAAGCTGGCCTGCCTCGATCTCATCGAGAGCCGGGGCAGCTGTACCCTTGATCAGCTCGTCAAAGTGCTGCAGTTGCCCAGAAAGCACGTCTTCGATCATCTGAGTTACCTGTTGGCAAGCAGCTATCTTGCCCGCACCAGTGCTGGAGTGTATTATCTCGTGCCCCAAAATGATGCCCAGGGCGTGCTCAATTGCCTGCGTGGGCGCAGGGCGACACTGCTTGAAATCGCCCTGGAGTGCAACTTTGAACGCAGCGACAGGCTCGGTCCCGATCTCGATGCTGCCAAAGCAGTGCTCGACTGGCTGATCTTCTTAAATAAAGTTCAGCTCAAGGAGGGTGAATTTTTTCTGGTCTTTCAGGATGGGGATGGACCGGCAGGCAGCGAGAACGACCTGCTGTCTTCCCAACCTTTCTATCTTGAAGAAGAGGCGGAGGCTGAAGCTAAGGCGGATACGCCTTACCGGCAATAACCAGAGATAAGCGGCAGCACATCCCGGTTGGCGGTGGTCTGCAGTTGGTCTATCCAACCTTCATATCAGCTTTAAGTTCGAGTCTAGGGAATCCTTTATCTTGGTCTATAGATACCAGCGCCGTTCTACCCCCCAAAGCGAGTAGATGGTTCTGCAAGCAGAGCTTTCCAGGCTTGTTTCAGAAGCACCCTACCGTGAGTGGGAGATAGCGGCACCAATCGTTCTGCGTCTGCGCGAGCCTCCCTCCTCGCATCGATCGTCGTCAATCTTGCCCATGGCCTTTCCACCATGTGGAATTCGTCTTACTTTTTACCGAGAGGAGAGCAGAATGCCGAGGCGGATTACCATTACTCCGCATTTGAGTATCGAGGAACTAGAAAAGCGCTATCGGCGCGCTTCCGATGCCGTTGTCCGCGCCCAGTTTCAGATTCTCTGGCTGTTGAGCCAGGGCAGATCGACCCGGCAGGTGGCCGAGGTGACAGGCTACTCAGCACCCTGGATCCGGATGATCGTTCGCCGCTACAACCGCTCCGGCCCTGCTGCGATTACCGATGGCCGGCGCACCAATCCCGGAGCACAACCGCTACTGCCAGAACAGTTGCAGAGCGAGTTGTACCGGGCGCTTCAGGCCGATCCGCCCGATGGGGGCAAGTGGAACAGCCGCAAGGTGGCCGAATGGATGAGCAAGCAACTGAACCGCTCCGTCGCCGTGCAGCGGGGCTGGGAGTACCTGCGTGCTCTCGAAAGCGATGCGCCCCCGTTCCAGATGCCCCACCCGCGCATTCAGTCGCTGGCGGCCCGATTCCGCAAACAGATCGAAGACGACAATCCCACCGATTGAGACGCGCTGCAGGAGTGCCGCCAATTACCGGCTGGCGCTCTTGCGCTCCCGCAGAATCTTGCGGGTGGTCCAGGGCGAACCGTCCGCCTTGTAACAGGTTTCGAGTTTGCAGCGCGTCAGCAGCGCACCGTCCGCTGTAAAGGTGTAAGCGTTCTCAAAGTTGATGCGCACCTCGACCATCGTCAGCCGACCGCTCGGATAAGCGTAGTAGGAACCGCGAATCGGATAGTCGCCTCGGTCTTCGGGGGAGCCTGAGAGGATGACTTTGCTGACGAGCCGTCCTTGCTGGTTGTACTGGTAACCTTCGGAACTATTTTCATCCCGGACGTAGTAGCTGCCGTCGGCGAGCACCGTGAGAATGCGGGTGCCGACTTTGTTCTCGCCCTGGGCGATGGCCAGTTTGTTTTCTTTGAGATACGGATCCAGCAGCGGCCAGCTACCGGTATCGACGCTTTGATCCGCTTCGTCGAGGGCGAGGGCGCGCAGGTCTTCGAGCGTATAGCGCTTTTCGGTGCGCAGCACAAACGCCTGTTGACCATACGCGCCCGGAATAGAGAGAAACACGACTGTCAGAAGCAAGAGCGCGGGCACCGTGGCCCGACAGCACCGTGCGCGAAGAGCAGACAACCGTGCCCAATCCGGCGGAGCGATAAAAAATCCAGACAGACCGGCAACAAGCCGGATCCACAGTGACGAAGGCATGGTCAACACTCTTCAAATAACCCCTGCTTGTAGATTAAAGACACCTGACCGTCCCGTCCGTGAAGATCCGATAAAGAACTGCTCTTCGTCTATAAACTGCGGAGTCGCCGCCCCGTAGGCTATGATATGAAGCCGGACTGAGCGTCCAGGGCGGCATAGCCAAGTGGTAAGGCAAGGGTCTGCAAAACCCTCATCCGGCAGTTCAAATCTGCCTGCCGCCTCTTCATCCAGACCAGCTTCGCAACTGGAATTGAACGTTGCCTGCGCTACTTTGGAGGGAACGAACGGTTTTTACCTGTGCTCTCCCACCCCGGCCTCCTTACTTTTCTGCCAAGGAGTACCTGCAGATTGAGGCGCAAAGCCCGATCAAGCACGAGTACATCGACGGTCGGCTCTACGCGATGGTCGGGGTGAGTGAAGCGCACAACCTCATCGCCGGCAACCTTATTACCCTTTTGCGCAATCATCTACGCGGTTCGGGTTGCCGCGTTTTCTTCTCCGGTATGAAAGTGCGCATCGAGGCGCGCAATCGGTTCTACTATCCGGATGTGCTGGTCACCTGGGACGAGCGGGACAGAGACAGGGACACACTGCACTTCAAGCGCTTTCCGAAATTGATCGTCGAAATCCTCTCCGACTCCACCGAGGCGTTCGACCGGGGAGACAAGTTCGAGGACTACCAGAGCCTCGAAAGCCTGCGCGAGTACGTCCTGGTCAGCTCCAAGAGGCCACTGGTGCAGTGCTTCCGGCGAACCGACGCGAGACTGTGGGTGCTGCAGTCTTACACGGGCGAGCAGGAAAGCTTCGAGCTGCTGAGCCTTGATTTATTAGCCCCACTCGCTGCCCTGTACGAAGATGTATCTTTATTGGGTTAAATGCAGGCAAGTGGCCCGGTTCCATTGCCGTCCACGGGAAAGGGTGAATCTCACCCGCTCGTCCCGCGTGGTTGGGTAGCGCTTCTGAAGTAATCGAGCACATTCAGCTCGCCCCGACGAATTCGCTCCACCGGCGGCAGGCGGTCAAGGCGGGCCAGCTCTTCGATCGCTGCCATCTCGGTGTCCCGCTGGCTCGCTGCTACGGCCACCACCCGGTTCTCGCGGACGAAAAAAGCCATAAACTGGCGCTTCTCAGGCTCGCCATCAAAAAGAATGTCATCCCATTCACTGGCGTGGCCGACGTAGCGCAACGGGAACTCGAACTGCAGGGTCCAGAAAACCGGCGCGGCTTTGAAGCGCTCCGCCCGGCCCAGCATGTTGCGGGCGGCGGTGTGGCCCTGCTGAGCAGCGATCCGCCAGTGCTCGATGCGCAGTGTTCCGCCCTTGCCGTCCGGGTAGCGGGCGATGTCCCCGGCGGCGTAGAGTCCGTCGGCGGCTAACAGATAATCGTCCACGAGCACACTCTTGTCCTTCTCGTGGAGCGTTACGCCGGAGAGAAGGTCCGTGGCCGGTGCGACACCGACGCCGACGATTACCATTTCTGCCGGCAAGCGTTCGCCGTGCTCGAGCACGACCGCTTCAACAGCGCTCTCTCCTTCAAGGCGGGCCACCTTCGCTCCGAGGCGAAAGGCGACGCCCTGCTCGGCGTGGACCTGCTGAAAGACGCGGCCAATCCGCTCGCCCAAAATCGGCTCGAAGGGCACCTGCTCCGGTGAGACGACGGTGATGTTTGCTCCCCGCTGGCGCAGCGCTGAGGCCGTCTCCATACCGATGAAGCTGGAGCCGACGACGACCACCTGCATGTCCGCTTTCACCATCGCCAGGATCTGCTGGCTGTCTTTGAAGCTGCGCAGGGTGAAGACTCCACCCAGATCTGCTCCTGGTGCCGAAAGCTGGCGCGGTTTGCCGCCGGTGGCCACCAGTAGCGCGTCGTAGATAAGGGAGGTGCCGTCCTCGAAGTGCAGCGTTTTTGTCTGGGCGTCTACCTGGCTCACTGCCTTACCGAAGTGCAACTCGATGTCGTGCTCGCGGTAAAAATCCGGCGAGCGCAATGGCATCTGTTCGGCTTCGACTTTGCCCATCAGATAATCTTTGCTGAGCCAGGTGCGATCGTAGGGCACCGCCTGCTCTTTGCCCACAAAGACAATCCGGCCTTTGAAACCTTCCTGCCGCAGCATCTCCACCGCCGCCGCTCCCGCTGCTCCGGTACCGAGGACGACGAAGGTGCGGGCATCCGCTTCCCGATCCTGCTTGGCCATCGGCGGAGTACACTGGCCCGTCGCCCCCTCCGGCACGCTTACGATCACCGCATCCCCCTCACTGCGCGTCTGGTAATGCTCCAGCGAGTCGAGGCCCGGCGGTTCCAATTGGCGGCCCGTCGCCAGGGCAAAGCAGGCGTTGTGCCAGGGACAGACGATGTGTCCTTCTGACACTACCCCCTCCGCCAGGGGAGCGCCGTAGTGGGTGCAGTAGGCACCGAGGGCGTGGACGGTGCCGTTTACCTGGACCAGCAATACGTCGGTATCGCCCACCTTGATCTGCTTTGGCTGCCGCTCACTTAATTCGCTGCGGGAAATGGACACTTCGATGCTGGCCACGATGCTAGAACCCCTTGAGAAACACCTGTGTAAAGTAGACCGTCCGGCCCCGCTGCCAGATACCGACGCCCGTCTCCTCGAAGACGGGCCTGAGGATGTTCTCGCGGTGGCCGGGACTTTTCATCCAACCGGCGACCGCGAGGGGAGCCGGGCGGGGCGAACCACCGATAAGGGCCAGATTCTCGCCCACGACCAGATAAAAGACCCCGGCGGAGCGCACCCGGTCCGCCACGCTCTTACCGTTCGAGTCGTAGTGGCTGAAGAATTTTTGCTCCGCCATCAGGCGGCTGTAGCGGCGCGCCACCTGGGCAAGCTTCGGATTCTCCCTGAGAGGCTGCAGTTTGTTGCGCACCCGAATCGCGTTGATATCCTGCAGCACCTGGCTTTCCATGCGGCCCAGGGCAGGCGATTGGGGAGTATCGCCGTTCACGGTTGGAGCAGGCTGCTGCTTCGCTGCTGTCTTGTCCACCAGCGAGGAAAAGCGCGACTGGAGCACCCCCGTATCGCCGCAGCCCACCAGCAGTGACGTGAGGCCGGCGAGGAGTGCCGGGGCCATAGTCGTCTTCAACTGCCCACTCAGCATGGTTCATGTAGCCCAGAAACCTCTCCATCGTAGAAACGGAGAAATCTCATCGCCTTCTGCCGCCGGTCAGAGTTGGTGTAGCCCCACCCATCGCCCGAGTATGTCTGCCCTTAACCACCCACTCCAGAGCGGAATGGTAGTGTGTACCTTGCAGAAGGTACCCCGATCCGCTGAAAGCACTTGCGTTTGGATTGTGTACCGCCTGCAAAGTCCACCAGTAGAAAGAAAACTGTACTTATCCCAGCAAGGTCGCCGGATAGTTTCTCACTGATGGAGAGCAGAACATGAACATCGAGCATTACGACGCCATTATTATCGGCGGCGGCAAGGCGGGTAAAACCCTTGCACCGGTGCTGGTAAAAGCTGGGCGAAAGACGGCACTGGTCGAACGGAGTCTGCAGATGATCGGCGGAGGCTGCATCAACATCGCCTGCATTCCGACAAAGACGATGGTGGCGAGCGCCGAAGTAGCCCACACAGCTCAAAACAGTGCCGTCTACGGTGTCAACGCCGGTGTGCCTGTGGTCGATTTAGACGCAGTTATTCGACGCAAGCGAGCGGTCGTCCAGGCTCTGCGCGAAGTGAATCTGCACAATCTCGAAAATGCTCTGGGCCACGAGTTGATTATCGGCCTGGGACGCTTCGTTGGACCCAAAACGGTCGAAGTCCAGACCGATGAGGGGACGAGGCGACTACTCTCGGCGGACGAGATTTTTATCAATACTGGCACCCGCCCCCTGATTCCTCCGTTGCCCGGCCTCAAAGAAGCCGGGTTTTTAACGAGCGAATCGATCATGGAACTGGAAGGAGCGGTACCGGAGCACCTGATTGTTCTGGGGAGCGGCTATATCGGCCTGGAATTTGCCCAGATGTTCCGCCGCTACGGCTCACGGGTCACTGTCGTCGGTCAAAGCGCCCAGATCCTCACCCAGCAGGATCCAGACATCGCCAACGCCGTGCAAAAGCTACTGGAGCAAGAAGGGATTGGGTTTGTGCTGGAAGCAAAAGCCTTGAGAGTCGATCGCTCCGGTAGCACGACCGTGCTCCAGTTGCATGTCGCCGATGGGAAGTTGAACCTCGAAGGAAGCCACCTGCTCGTCGCCGTCGGTCGCGCCCCGACCACGGACATCTTGAATCTTGCTGCTACCGGGGTGACGGTGGACGGGCGCGGATTTATCCCGGTCAATGACCGGCTGGAGACGAACGTCGCTGGAATCTGGGCATTGGGCGACATCAACGGCGGCCCGCAGTATACCCACATTGCCCTCGACGATTATCGGATCGTGAGGGCAAACCTGCTGGAGGGAGGCAACCGCAGCCGAAACGACCGCCTGGTGCCTTCTGCTCTATTTATCGACCCGGAACTGGCGCACGTAGGTCTTACCGAAACCGAAGCCCGGCACCAGGGACTCGATATCCGGATAGCCAAGGTAGACGCAGCGGCTGTTCCCCGCGCCAGAACCCTGGGCCGGACCGAGGGACTTTTGAAAGCGATTGTAGATGCTCAGACCGGTCATATTCTCGGCTGTACGCTTCTCTGCCAGGCAGCGGGCGAAGTGATTTCAACGGTGCAGATGGCGATGACCGCCCGGCTGCCCTACACGGTTCTGCGCGACGGCGTGCTCACCCATCCGACGATGGCCGAGGGGTTGAACGTCCTTTTCTCGAAACTATAAGTGGTTTCAACTGGAGCCAGGGGTCTTCAAAAAGCTCTGCTGTGGATTGGGGGCATTTTCCCAGAGTGCTCAAAGTGAGAAAACCAGTACAGCACCAGCAGGTGTTATGGATGGTCATTACTGAAACCAGCAGTATGGCCTTGCCACGCTGTGCATTGAAACTTACGCTGTTGAGAGCCAAGGTGGCAGGGCAACTTTATGAATCGTATAAACTTCGGCCTACTGGCTGCGATTCCAACCAAAAACACAGATCTCGTAGGACATGCCCGTTAACCTCGATAAGCCTCAGCACTGGAAAACGGACATCTCCGCCTCCGTGGATATGTACAACGCCTGGTTTATGCGTTTCGCCCCTGAAGCTTTCCGTAGAACTCGAATTCAGACCACCCAGGATGTTGAAGCCGCTTTGGCTACCACTGAGAACCTGACGGATATCAAGCCGTCCACCATCCGCAATAGCCCCGCCATTTTGCCGACCTTGCGCATGTCCACCTGCCCGCCGCTGGCTGTGGACAGACTTATCGGTCTGGCCAGGGTCTCCCCTGGCTTGGTCAAGACTATGGAGCAGGGGAAACGGCTGCCACCTCAAATGAACGTTGCTCAAGCAGACACTGAGCTGGCGAGAGTTGCTGATGTTATTGAGCGTCTGGCAGACCCTGATATTTTTGTGTGGATTGGCCGACCTGCGCCGGCAACGACGCAAGAAATCCATCGCGCTGCGATCATCGTCGCCGATCGGCTGTGCGGCGCTGTCACTAATCCAATCATTCGTAACGCCCAGGAGGCGCGGCAACTCGCCGCTATCAAGGCTTGGTTGGAGGCCAGGGGCTATACACCTGCCCCCAATGGCATTCGCTTCAACACTATGCAGCCGGGGACGTTCAGTTTTCGCATGAACGTTCCTGTCACACAGTCTGGTCGTGTGCAAAGTATAAACATTCCTATCGATGCGGTAATTATGCCACGGACAGCCGCGCCGGGTTCGCTGCCGATTTTCTTCGAGGCCAAATCGGCTGGCGACTTTACTAACACCAACAAGCGCCGCAAGGAAGAGGCTGTCAAGATGGCCCAGCTCCGCACCACCCACGGGCTCGGGGTGCAGTTCAATCTTTTCCTGTGCGGCTACTTCGATAGCGGTTATCTCGGCTATGAGGCAGCCGAAGGCATTGACTGGGTATGGGAGCATCGGATCGACGATTTGGCTTTGTTCGGACTCTAAACATGGGACATAGCTTTGCCGCTCTCGAAGAACAGCGGTTACTCCTGCAAGCCAGTCTAGATGGCCTGAAAACTCAGGCCGCACGGAACAAGTTGGGCCAATTTGCTACTCCGTCCGCGCTTGCGCAGGAGATTATGCGCTGCGCTGCAGCGCTCATGCCTGCTGGTGCGCCTGTGCGCTTTCTCGACCCGGCCATCGGTACAGGGGCATTCTATGCGGCGTTGCGCACTGTGTTTCCAGAAAACCAGGTGCACGAAGCAGTCGGCTTTGAGGTGGATACCCACTACGGCCAACCAGCACGGCAGTTGTGGCAAGAAACCGGTCTTGACCTAACGCTGGCGGATTTCACCCGGCAGCCGGCATCACCCCGCTTTAATCTAGTCATCTGCAACCCGCCTTACGTCCGACATCATCACCTGAACAATGATGACAAAGCACGGCTGCAGCTCAGCACCATCCGGGCCTGCGGCACTAAAATGAGCGGCTTGGCGGGCCTCTATTGTCATTTCCTGGGGCTGTCGCACGCCTGGATGGCGGAAGGTGGTCTCGCCGGCTGGCTCATCCCCAGCGAATTCATGGATGTAAATTACGGTCAAGCGGTCAAGCGATACCTGCTGGAGCAGATGACGCTGCTGCATATTCATCGCTTTGACCCGAGCGATGTGCAATTTGCCGACGCGTTGGTTTCCTCGGCACTGGTCTGGTTCCGCAAAACGCTGCCCTCGCCCGACCATGCTGTCACTTTTAGCTTTGGTGGCAGTTTGAGTGCGCCAAAGCTGATACGTGTGGTGCCGGCAAGTGCTCTGGCCCGTGAAGCAAAATGGACACGGTTTCCGGCGACGGATATTCGCAATAACGACTCGCTGCCGACCATCGCGGACTTGTTCAAAATCAGGCGCGGTCTCGCAACCGGTAACAATAATTACTTTATTCTCTCGAACGAAGAAATCAGGGCACGCGCGCTACCGCTGGAATGCTTCCGCCCTATTCTGCCGAGCCCCCGCTATCTCACCACAGATATCGTCGAGGCTGATGCGATGGGTCTGCCTGTCCTTGAGCACCGTCTTTTTCTGCTGGACGTGCGCTTGAGCGAAGCTGAGATCGAGTGCCGCTATCCACGCCTCCTGGCTTATCTCGAAGAGGGCAAGGCCCAGGGCCTGCACGAGGGCTACTTGTGCAGCCATCGCTCCCCCTGGTACAGTCAGGAAAATCGGCCCCCAGCCCCGATAGTTTGCACCTATATGGGTCGGGGCGACGCCAAGAGCGGACGATCTTTCCGTTTCATCCTCAATCTGTCGCAAGCGACCGTAGCGAACGTCTATCTCGCCATGTATCCAAGGCCGCCGCTCGCCCAAGCGCTAAAGCGCGAGCCAGCCTTAATCCGGCGTCTGTGGCAGGTGTTGAACCAGATTACGCCTGAGCAGCTTTTGAGCGAAGGACGCGTTTATGGTGGCGGCCTGCACAAACTAGAGCCGAAGGAGTTGGCGAAAGTGCCAGCTTGTGCCCTGCTCTCCTTGATCTCGAACTGACGTTCAATTTAATTCTGGATGGTCAGGTGCATCATCTCCATTGCTGATTCGCAGCACAGGTGCCTCTGAAGAAATTCACGAGCAACCCTCGACCCGTTCCGAGCAGCATTCAGACTTTGGGCTGTGTCGCCAGCTTTTGAGCGTGACTGAGCAGGGCACCGACTAAGGCAACCGGCACGGTGAGCGTCACCCTCGCAATCAGGTACCAGGAGGGCAGCGAGCCGTGGTAGGCACCCACCAGGCCCAGGAACATCAGCTCTGAGAACAAACCCACCAGCAACGCGTGTCTGAACGGTGCTTCTCTGGCTAGTTGGGCGCTCAAGAAGGCGGAGGCACCTGTCATCGTCAGGGCGGCGACAAGATTGGCGGTCGAGAAGGCGGACCACCAGGGCAGGGAAAAATCCGTCAGGTTCCAAAGGGCGATCGCACTCCAGACCCGCAGCACCCAGTAGTTGAGCAGGGCGACCAGAAAGGCCCCAGAGCCAATCGCGACGGCACTGAGTTTGAACCTGGCAGCAGGAGCGGGGGTCGTTGCAGGTCGGCGCAGCAGATGCATGGCTACGGGTGGTAAGAGTTGTTGAAATTCTAGCCTGGGCACAGGTCTCTAAAAGCGCGATTCGTACTCCACCGAGAGGCTCTGGCTGTCCTGCAGACCGTTGGTCGCCCCGGTCGTGGTCGTGGCCCGGATGACTACCTGATCGCTCAGGCGATAGCGCACGCCGTAGATGGTCGGCTGCAGGTTGTCGCTGACGCTGCGCCGCGCCGAAATCGAGATCGCAGGACCGAGGTCTTTGACCGCTTCGACCGACAGACCCACGCTCGAACTCTGGGGACCAGCCACCGCCGTGCCGCCCAGATCGAAGTTGAGGGCGTCGAGGCCAAAGGCGGAGGCCAGATCTTGAGAGATCGGGTTAAGAAGCGAGCCGCCTAAAAGCTGCGCCGCACTGGAGACGAGGGAACCGCTGCCGCCGTTGAAGCCACCGATCAGAGCAAGCAGTTCCTCCTTGGAGCGCGGTGGACTGCTCGTAAGGTCAATCTGCGGTTCGGAGGCAGGACCGGTAATTTCAGCGCGCACATCGACGCGATCGACCGTGCCCAGGGCGGTCTGACTATTGGCCAGAGTCGGAAAGCGCAACTGCTGCGAGTCGAGGGAGGCAAGCCCCGTCTGCTGAAAATCGGAGACGCTCGCTTCGGCGCGCAGGTCGAGCACCGGGTCGAGGCTGTTGTTGAAAGTGAGGGTGTTGGACCGGGTCGAATCGAGGCGGAAGCGGGCCGGGCCGATGGCAAGGCTGCCCTGGGCGACCTCGATCGCACCGGTGGCGCGCAACCGCCGCAGCGGACCGTTGATGCTCAATTTGCCGTCGAGGCGGGCATCGAGGTTGCTGAGGGCGATCCGAAATTGGGGACCGATCTGCACCTGCAGATCGCGAAAGGCGACCGGCAGATTGTTCTGGGAGGCAGGTCCAGCTACCAGTCCAGAATCACCTCCCCCTGCCAGGGCAACGATATCCTGCAGCGTAAAGAGTAGCTGTCCGGGGTTGATGACGACCGCACCACCGATGAGGGGGCGCACGATCGCCCGGCCAACGGTGATCTTTGCGTCGATGCCGCCCCGGTAGAGCCTGGGTAGATCGATCGTGCCGGTGGCGGTGAGGACAAGCGCGCTTTGATCGTTGCCTGGCCTGAGGGGAATACTACCGCTCCCGGCGATCGGGGCTCCGGCCAGATTGCCTGTGAGCTGATCGAGGAGCAGGCGCTCGCGGTCAAAGCGGGCGGCGAGCCGATCGACCACCAGCTTGCTCTTGAGCTGGCGAATTTCGATGCTGGTGGCGCGCAGATCGACCACTCCATCGATGACGGGTTCATCGAGCGTGCCCGCAACTTTGATCGCGACCTGGCCCTGGGCGGGCTGGAACACCAGCTGATCGCTCACGATATTGAGCAGCGGCAGGTTCTTGCCGTCGAAATTCACGCTCAAATCGAGATCATTGTTGGCCGGATTGAGGGGCGGGATCGGCGCGCTGCCCGAGATCTGCGCACCCTCACCGCCCACACCGACAGCCGTCGTATCAAGGACGGCCCGACCATCGCGCACCGCCAGTTGGGTCTTGATCGGATCGATGGAGCGGCCATTGACTGCGAGCTTCTGGACGCTCAGCCGGGCTGTGGCGACGGGATCCTGCAAGCTGCCGCCTACCTCGGCGTCGGTATCGAGATCGCCGCTCAGGCGCGTTCCAGCCGGTAGGGCCGCCTCCGCCAGCTCCAGCGGAAACTTGCGCACGCTCAGGCGCGCCTGCAGCGGTCCAGCCAGGGCCAGGCGGCCTTCGAGGCTGGCGCTGCGCTCCCGGTAGCGCGCCGTCGCCTCGCTCAATTGGAGCACCTGATCTTGATAGGTGCCCGCCGCCCGGACCTGTTCGAGCTGCCAGGGCCGCCAGTTCCAGTCCCGGCCCGTCAGATCGAAGCGAGCGTTCGGTGCGGCCCGGCTACCGCCGATGTGGCCCACAAAGTCGAAGCTGCCTCGCAGCTGCCGGAAATTGTCGGGGATGGGTGAGCGCGACTCGGTGCTGAGCCGCTCGATCGTGCTCGTCGCCGCCACATCGTAGACGGCGAGGATCGCCCTGAGCGGTGTGGGTGGGTCTTTGCCAATGTCGATGACGCCCAGATCGGCGGCCCGGCCCCTGGCGCTGCGGTCCCTGGTGGCGATGAGGCCGCTCAGCGAATAGAGATCGAGAAGCCGCACCAGATGTTCGAGGCGGCCCGATTCGGCCTGCAGATCGATGTCGATCGGTGCGTTCGCCCCCAGACCCGCCCGGCCCGCCAGGCTGTAGCGCGCATCGTCGATCGTAAGCGCAGTCGGAGCGATCGCGATCTGGTTGTTGCTCAGTTGCAATCGGGTCCGCACGTCTCCTAGATCGAGGCTGTTGATCTTGCCATTGGCCAGATGAGCATCGATGCTGCCCTGCAGTTGCCCGCGAGCGTCCTGGGAGAGGACCACCTGAGCATCCGCTCGGCCCCCAAGGCTGCGCACCGGTCCAAGCGGCCCAATCCCCAGATCGTCGAGCACCAGATCAGCGATCCGGGCCTTGAGGCGGGTGAGCCCGCGCCGGTAGTCGTAGAAGCCGTTGTCGGCCACGACCGTCGCCTGGGCGACGCGGACGTTGAGCGCCACCAGTTCTACCCCCCGATCTTGCAGGCGGGCCTGGGCCGTCAATCGCTGCGAGCCACCGGCCAGGCTGGTGCGGATGTCCCGGCCCTGCCAGCTGAGGGGCCCGTCGAGGGCGGCAATCTGGTAGCGGCCCACCTGGGCATCCCGCAGCCGTAGCGCCAGCTGCAGATCGGGCGATTGCAGGTTGCCCCGAAACCGGCCCTGGCCCGAGAGCCGTCCGGCAACATCCAGCCCGAGGGGCAGCCGCGCCAGATCCAGCCGGTCAAGAACGATGTCGAGGTCGGCCCGCGCCAGCAATCGCTCCGGGGGCGCTTTGAGATCCGGCACGAGGGTGCCGCGCACCAGAAGCCCGTCCGAGGCGAAGCGATCGAGGGTGAGGATCTCGTCGCGGTAGCGAAAGGCAGCGTCGATCGCCGGCAGGGTACGACCGGCCAGGACAGGCCGATCCACCTGGGCGGTGCCCTCGACCTGCAGGCTCTCGGGTATCCCGGCCAGCTCGCCCCGTACCGTCGCCTGGCCGCGCACCGTGCCACCGAGGCTCGGACTGGCCAGGTTGAGGGGCACGTCCCGCAGAGTGGCAAAAAGCAGCAGCGGTCGCCTGCCCCCCAGCCCGGTCTGGCCCGTCAGTTCAATCTGGCCGGTGCGCGCTATCTGCACGTTGGCCCGATCGAGGACGAGTGTTTGAGCGGTGAGGGTCGCTGTACCGGTAGTTGCGAGGGGCCTGCCTGCAAAGGCACCGCCTTGTTGGACAAAGTCTACGGTCGTCTTGAGCGCCGTCGGGGGGCCGGTGACCTGTGCCACAAAGTCGAGCGTGCCCGCCCGCGCGCCCGTCGGCAGATTGGTGCCGTAGCGCGCCGCCAGCGCTTCGATATCGAGGCCGCTGCCGGTCGCCTGGACGGCAACTTGCCGGCCCGCTTCTGCGAGGGTAGCCCGGCCACTCACCGCCCCACCGGCCAACAGCGCTGTAAAGGGCACCGTGAGCTGACGACGCTCGTAGCGCAGGCGGGCATCGAGGCGATCGACGCGCAGTTTGTCCACGGTGAGGGCCGTCGTCTGCTGCACCGTGCCGGTCGCCACCAGGTTGTCCGGCTTGGCCAAAGGGATCGCCGCCTGCAGTACCGCGACTACGCCGCCCTGCAACTTCACCGGCGGGTTGATGAGTGCAGTCGAGAGCTTTTCTAAGGTACCGGCAACGTTCAAATTTAAGTCAAGCTGGCCCGGCAGCGTCAACAGCCCCGTGCCGCGCACGCTCGCCCCGGCCAGCCTGCCGTCGATGCGCTGGACAGCAAGTCGAGGAAAAGTGAGTTCGCTCGTAATGTCGAGGTTGGTCGCCGGGGCGCGCACCCCCGCCAGGGCGAGCTGACCGCCCACCACCCGGAGGGGGCCAGTGATGCTGAGGCGCTTCGCCTGATCCAACTGCAGCCGGAGTGCCCCTTCGACGGTGCCCCGCTGCACCGAGAGGCTGCCCAGGTTGAGGACCGTCGCCAGAAGCGGCGCGCTCAGGTTGCGCAGGCGCGCATCGATCTGGGTTGCAAGACTGTCGAGGGTCGTCTCACCCGCAGCCTGCGCTTCGCCCGCTCCTACCGGTGCCCGGAGCGTGTAGTGGGCACGGGCGGCATCGAGGCTGGCCTGGGCAGCGACGCCCTCGATCCGCAGCGCTCTGCCCGCCAGCACCCGATCGTCGTAGGTAAAGATGGCGTTGCTCACATCGAGCCCGCTCACCAGCCGGTTGATCCCGCCGGTGCTGCCACCCGCCGTATTTTCGATGACCGGCAGGTTGAGGCGGCCCTCCCGGTCGCGCCGCAGATAAAAAGTCGGGCGCTGCAGGTTCAGATGGGCCTGGGGACCGCCGCCGGTGAGCAGGCTGAGCAGGTTAAAGCTCAGCGCCACCTCCGGGGCGTCCACCAGCGGCGGGCCGCTCGGCGAATTGATCACAACCGGGCCAACCGTCACCTGCCAGGGCAGGATGATCCGCAACTTGCCCAGGGTCACCCGCGTGTTGAGCGTGCGCGAGAGCTGACTTTCAAGCTGGGCGATCACCGTCGGAGCGAACGCGCTGGTCGCCACCAGGGCGACGACGACGAGCAGGGCAAGGGCCACCCCGATAGAGAACCACAGACGCCGGGAGCGAATCATCGGCCCGACCGGCAATTGGCTCCACTCTTTTCCAGACCACTGGATTTGGGTTGCATCGAGAGATACCGTTCTGGTTGCGATCGGACCTGCCCTGGTGGGACCACTGCAGTTCACAGGAGCAGACTTACATTACCAACACCGGTAGCACGTTTCCTCCCCCTCCAGGCGGAGGCCCAGGACTTCTTGCGACTTAGAAGTGCATCTCCCCTATTTTGGTGAACTGGCCTCTACTGTGCCTGGTCGAAGCGCTCGGCGCGCCGCTGCTTGAGTTGCTCGCGCTGCTCGGCGGTGAGCACCCCATCGATCTGCTTGCGGGTATCCTGGCCCATCTGTCGGAGTTGCTGCAACAGCGGTTTGCTGCGATCGTGGCTGCTTTTGATAATCTGCTGAATCTGGCTTTGCTGGTCGCTGGTGAGATTCAGTTCTTCGAGCGGTCCACCGTCGGGAGGCGGCAAAAAGAAATCCGGCTGGCTCAGTGCAGGCTGGGCGACGAGCAGAGGCAGGGCCGCAAGGGCAAGGAGCGTGGAACTTTTCATGGCCACTCCGATGTCTACAGGTTCATCCTAAAAAAAGGACTGCGCCCCGCCGCCGGGCGCGAGTCCGGAATGCTGCCTCGACTGGTGGCCAGTTTTTGCCCCAGACGTTCCGCCAGCCTGCGGGCACCGATGCTCGACGACCGCCGGTGTCCGGCTGGACGATCGATCTTCTACACTGAACAACAAATTCTTACCCATGAGCGCCATGCCTGCCTTCCGGGTACCGGGTGCGCTGTTTGAAAAGCGCGAGCCCTTCACTTTTTTGCTGTATCTGGAGTGGATCTTGCTGGCAGTCGCCCTGCTCACCGAGATCTGGCCGGGGCCGGAGTTGCACTTTGGGCGTCCCTTTCCCTTCGTGCGGGTGGCGGTGGTGCTGGTCTTTGCCCTGCTGGGGCTGCGCCTGCCCACCCGCAGTCTGACAGCGAAGCTTTTTTACATGGCCGTCTCCTTTGCGCTGATCATCGCCGCGATGGTCTCGGTGGGTTCGCCCTTCAACATGGCCCCATTCCTGCTGTTGCTTCTGGTGATCCGCAGCTGTCTTATCTTTCCTTTGAGCGGTCGGCTCACCGTCGCCGGGCTGGTGTTCGTCACGTTCGTCTTCTTTTCTTTCTGGCGGGTGCAGGCTTTGCCGGGTGAGCGCCCGTGGCGGGTGCATCGTCACTTTCACCGCGAAGCGCTGCCGCCGGGAGCAGACCGTCCGCCGCCGCGCAACCTGTTTTTGCCGCCGGACGAAGATTATCAGCTTTTTATTCTCCGGCTCACCCTCAACTCGGCCCTGCTTTTTGGCGCGGGCCTCGCCTTCGTGCTGCTGCTTATCAACGCGATGCTCAACGAGTACGCCAACCGCCAGAAGCTGGCCCTCGCCAACCAGCGGCTGCGCCTGTATGCCCAGCGCATCGAGGATCAGGCCACCCTGCAGGAGCGCAACCGGATCGCCCGCGACATCCACGACTCGCTGGGCCACTCGCTCACTGCCCTCAACATGCAGATGGAGATGGCCCTCGCCTTGATCCCCTCCGCTCCCCAAAAAGCGGAAGGCTATCTGATCGATGCCAAGCACCTCGGCACCCAGGCACTGCAGTCGGTGCGCCAGTCGGTCTCAGCCCTGCGCAGCGATCCGCTCCTGGGGATGGCGCTACCGGAAGCGCTGGAGCAACTGACGCAGACTTTCGTTCAGAGCACCCGCCTGGAGGTGGAGCGCACGATCGATCTGGCCGGACCGCTGCCGCCGGAGATCGCCGTCGCCGTCTACCGGATCGCGCAGGAGGGGTTGACGAACATCTCCCGCCATGCCGCCGCGACAAAGGTCGAACTGGAAGTGCGCCAGTTGCCGGGTATGCTCCACCTGCGCTTAGAAGACGACGGCCAGGGCTTTGATCCGGCCCAAAACGCTACCGGCTTTGGGCTGGAAGGAATGCGCGAGCGCGCCGCCGCCCTCGCTGCCGGCCTGGTGATCGACAGCGCGCCTGCAAAAGGCTGCCGCATCTACGCTGACTTTCCCCTGCCGGAGGTGCTCTGATGATTCGCGTCCTGGTCGTGGACGATCAGAACATCGTGCGCCAGGGGTTGCGATCGCTTCTGGAGATGATGAGCGACTTTGAGGTGGTGGGTGACGCCGAAAATGGCCAGCAGGCGTTGAATGTGCTGGCCCAGCTTGCCCAGGCGGACCGCCTGCCGGATGTGGCGCTGATGGATGTGCGGATGCCGGTGGTCGATGGCGTGGCTGCCACCCGCGCGATTGCCCAGCAGTATCCGAGCGTCAAAGTCCTGGTGCTCACCACCTTCGACGACAGCGAATACGTCGCCCAGGCCCTGCGGGCCGGGGCTTTAGGCTACCTGCTCAAGGACACGCCGATGGCGGAGTTGGCCGAGTCCATCCGGATGGTCCACAAGGGCTACAACCCCCTCGGGCCGGGCATTCTTCAGAAGATGATCGCCCAGTTACCGGCGAATGCCGCCGCCAAACCCCCCGCTGCCCTCGCTGCCCTCACCCCCCGCGAGCGCGAGGTGCTGCAACTGGTTGCGCGGGGAGCGAGCAACGCCGAGATCGCCAGAGAACTCTACATCTCCGAAGGAACTGTCAAGTTTCACATCACCAAGATCCTCAGCCAGCTCGGCGTGCGTGACCGCACCCAGGCGGCGATCGTCGCCCATTCTTTTGCCGACTGGCTCTAGCGCTCCAGGGGGCCGACCGCCGGTTCGGTGTGCGACACTGGAGTAGACAGTTGTTCTCAAGTCATGCCAGATTCAAGCTCGAACGTCCTGGTGCTGGTGGATGGCCACTCCCTCGCCTACCGGGCGTACTTCGCCTACGTGCGCGGCGGTGAGACGGGACTGCGCACGACCACCGGCACACCGACCAGCGTCAGCTACGGATTTTTGAAGCTGTTGCTCGACGCGCTCGAACATTACAAACCGGCGATGGTCGCCATCGCCTTCGACACGCGGATGCCGACTTTTCGCCACGAGGTCGATGCCGGGTACAAGGCGGGCCGGGCGGAGACCCCAGGCGAATTTATCGACGATCTGGCAAATTTGCGGGCGATCCTGGAGGCGATGGAGTTGCCGCAGTTTGAACTGGCAGGCTACGAAGCCGACGACATCATCGGCACCCTCGCCCTGCAGGGAGCGGCCCAGGGCTACGACGTCAAGATCTTGAGCGGCGATCAAGATCTCTTTCAGCTCATCACCCCCGACGGCGAAGGGGGCGGCTCGATTCGGGTACTGCACAACAATACCCGCACCGGCAGCGAAGAATTTGGACCGGCCCAGGTCAAAGAAAAGCTCGGGATCACCCCCCGGCAGGTGGTCGATTACAAGGCGCTCTGCGGCGACAGCTCCGACCGCATCCCCGGCGTCAAAGGGATCGGGGCCAAGACCGCCGTCAAGTTGCTCGAAGAGTACGGTTCTCTGGAGCAGCTCATCGCCTCGCTCGATAGCGTTCCCGGTGCCCTGGGTAAAAAACTCAAAGACGGCATCGAAGATGCCCGCCACTCGTACTGGATGGCGACGATCGAGACGAAGGTGCCGATTGTCATCGATTTTGACGCCCTGCGCCTCAAAGGTTTCGACGAGGAGCGGGTCTCGCCACTACTGGAACAGTTAGAATTTCGCTCGTTCCTGCGCCAGTTGCAGCGGCTGCAGCGCCTGTTCGGCGGTGAGGTGGCTCCGGCTCAACCGCAAAATCCGGGTGACGCCCTCGAAGGGATCGCCCAGGCGAGCGAGGACGATCTGTGGTTCGACTTTGCCCCGAGCGCTCCCTTCGAGCTGGTAGTTCATACTGTCCAGACCCCTGAGCAGTGGCAGCAGTTTCTGGACGAGCTGCTTACCCAGAGGGGGGTGGTGGCCTGGGACACCGAAACCACCAGCCTCGATCCACGCCACGCCCGGCTCGTCGGCATCGGCTGCGCCTGGGAAGCGGAGGTGGCCTACTACCTGCCCCTGGGCCACCAGCAGGGCACCAACCTCGCTGTAGACGCGGTGGTGGCAGCCCTCAAACCTTACTGGGAGGATCCGTCGCGGCCCAAGGCGCTGCAAAATGCCAAGTACGACTGGCTGGTCCTGCGCAACTACGGCGTAGCGCTTACAGGCATCACCTTCGACCCGATGCTCGCAAGTTACGTCCTCGATCCGGACGCCAAGCACAACCTGCCCGCGATGGCCCAATCCCATCTGCAGTTGACGATGGGCACCTACCAGATGCTCGTTCCCAAGGGCCAGACGATCGACGCAGTAGCGATCGAGGCGGTGAGCCGCTACTGCGGCGAGGATGTGGCCGTCACCCTGCGCCTGGTGCCGGTGCTACAAGAAAAACTCAATCACGACCCCCGCCTGGCCGGCATCTTCGAGACGATCGAGGTGCCCCTTGAGCCGGTCCTGGCGCGCATGGAAGCCCAGGGCATCCGCATCGACAGCGATTATCTAGCGGAGCTGGCGCAGGAACTGGACCACGACCTCGAAGGGCTCGAACAGCAGGCATACAACCTGGCGGGCGAAAAGTTCAACCTCGGCTCCCCCAAGCAATTGAGCGAGCTGTTGTTCGGTAAACTCCAGCTTTCGATTAAAAAAAGCCGCAAGACGGCGACGGGTTACTCCACCGACGCGGCAGTGCTCGAAAAGCTGCGCGACGACCACCCGATCGTCGAGGCGATTCTCAACTACCGCACCCTCGCCAAGCTCAAATCCACCTACGTCGATGCCCTGCCCCAGCTGGTCGATCCGGCTACAGGCCGGGTCCACACCGACTTCAACCAGGCAGTGACCACTACGGGCCGCCTCTCCAGCTCCAACCCCAACTTACAAAATATTCCCGTGCGCACCTCCTTTTCGCGGCGCATCCGCCGGGCATTCATTCCTGAACCCGGCTGGCTACTGGCGGCGGCGGATTACTCACAGATCGAGCTGCGCATCCTTGCCCACCTCACGCAAGAACAGGTGCTCATCGAAGCTTTTGGAGCCGAGGACGACGTTCACGCCCTCACCGCCCGCCTGCTCTTCAACAAAGCGACCGTCAGCTCCGAGGAGCGCCGCCTCGCCAAGGTGATCAACTACGGCGTCGTCTACGGTATGGGAGCCCGCCGCTTTGCCCGCGAGACCGGCGTCGGCACCGCCGAAGCAGAAGACTTTATCCGCGCCTTCTACCGGCGCTACCCGGCCATCTTTGCCTACATGGAGCAGACCCGCCGGGCAGTGCTCGACCAGGGCTACGTCGAAACCCTCTTAGGCCGCCGCCGCTACTTCCACGGCCTGGGCCAACTGGGCCAGCGCGACCGCGAAACGGCCCTGCGCGCTGCGATCAACGCTCCCATCCAGGGCACCGCCGCCGATATCGTCAAACTCGCCATGGTCCAGGTAGACCAGCAACTGCAGAACCGCCGCACCCGACTGTTGTTGCAGGTCCACGACGAACTCGTTTTCGAGATGCCCCCCGAGGAGCGCGAGACAGTGGAACCGCTCATCCGCAGCAGCATGGAATCGGCCCTCACCCTTTCGGTGCCGCTTAAAGTCGAGTTGAACGTCGGTCAGAACTGGCTGGAAGCGAAGTAACTGACCATCCTGGGAGGAGCAATTTCTAAAGCTGGTCGTATACCTGGCGCAACATGCCCATAGCCTTTGGCAAACCGCACTGGTACAAGGTGTCCATCAGCTGGTCACGAGTCAGGGGTGGATTTCTTAGGGAAGTAAGTTGCTCGTTAAATGCTTGCTGGACTGCAATCGGGTCCAGGTCCAACAGGTAGCAGAGGAAATCGTCCGGGTGCTCGGCTTCAATACCGTGGGGTGTGAGGCTCTCCTCCGGGAAGTCTTTCAAATTAAAAGTGACGATCACATCAGCGTTGCAGCGAATGGCAGCGGCCAGCACATGCCTGTCGTCGGGGTCCGGCAGCTGGAGACCTGGAATTAACCCCTCATAATCTACTACTGTTCACGGGAGAGGTCTGGTCGCTTTCTCAGGACTGCCCTGATCCATTCCGCATGAATATCTTCACTCCAGTGTGCCCGAAATAGACCTGTCAGAGCCAGATGCATAAGAAAGTCTCTGAGCGGTGCTGGATAGAGTACGCAGGAGTCGAACAGGGCAGTGAAGGAAGACATCTTTAAAACATCAAAATTTCGCTCGCCATTGTATAGGAACAATTATGTCTCTACTGGCAATGGGTGCCCTCAATAACCCATATTGAGTTCTTGTGCCTGAGCGGCCAGAGTATCCAGTACCTGTTTGCGCCTAGAATCGATGCTTTTTTTATAGTCGAGCACGTCCTGGAAGCGCACCCGGCGGCGGGTACCGACTTTGCGGTATGGAATCTCGCCTGCCTCCAACAAACCGACTAGAAACGGTCGGGAGACATTCAGAAAATCAGCCGCCTGCTGGGTTGTCATCTCAGAGTGAAGGGGAACGAGGGTGACAGCGTTGCCTCGTGACATCTGATCAAGAATTTCAGCTAAAAGAGCCACGGCTTGCCGAGGTAATTCGATCGAGGAGCCGATTGGACTTTGATCTCCCTCTGCCTGCTGAACCTGCAGCACATAGCGTTGAACCTGCCCACGGCTGAGCAACTTGGTCAGGATACGGCTGCCGGTGCGCGCTAAAGTTTCCTGCTCCTGGTCGGGTGTGCTGGTGTACATAGCTGCACCTGCAAATTCTGAGGTCTTTATTATACGAAGTAAACGAAATGAGCGAAATAACCGATTCTCTTACCCTTCGACGAGCTTGAGGCCGATAATCGCCGCGAGCAGCAACCCCAGCAGGGCGAGCCGAGCAGGTGAAGCGCTCTCGCCCAGAAACACGATGCCCACCACGGCGACGCCAAAAGCACCGATACCCACCCAGACGGCGTAGGCGGTGCCCACCGGCAGGGTCTTCAAGGCAGCTGAGAGCATAAAGAAGCTGGTCACAGCCGAAGCGATGGCGAGCAGACTCGGGACAAGCTGGGTCCAACCGCCGGTGTACTTGAGGCCCACTGCCCAACCTATCTCCAACAGACCCGCACCGACGAGCAGCAACCAGGCCATAGCAATCTCCTTGATAAGGATGCCCCCCTGCCACGGTACGCCATCACCTCACCTGATGCCGTATCAGAGGATGATTGGCGTTAGGCTGGATTCAAAAAGATTCGTCCGAAGTCCGGACCGGGAGAGGGCGGTGAACGTACCAGTTCCAACGACGGTGATCGTGGGCGGTGGCTTTACGGGGTTGTTTACGGCCCTGTACCTGAGCCAGCAGCGCTACGCCGGGCGGATTGTGCTCATCAATCCGGCAGATCACTTTGTCTTTCGGCCTTTGCTCTATGAACTTCTGACCGGTCAGATGAATAGCGAGCAAGTCTGGCCCAGTTTCGAGACGCTGCTTGCCGGGAGCACTGTCAAGTTTGTTCAAGACAGTGCCGAGTACGTCGATCTGGCCGATCACCGCGTCGAACTGACTTCGGGAGAATCGTACCGGTACGACTATCTGGTGCTCGCCCCCGGCACCTTGATTGACTTTTATCATATTCCTGGGGCGGCGGAGAATGCACTGCCCTTTCGCAGCGGCCAGGACGCGCTGAAGTTGCAGCAGCAGCTGCATACCTGTCTGGAGCGGGCAAGCCAGTGTACCGACAGCGAGGAGCGGCGAAAGCTCTTGACCGTGGCCATCGTCGGGGCGGGCGACAGCGGCGTAGAATTGGCGGCGACTTTGGGAGACTGGCTGGCGGAGCGATACACGGCTTTGGGCGGCAACCGCAAGGAGATCCGGATCGTGCTGTTGCACCGCAATCGCGAGATTCTTTCGGAGCGGACCACCCCCCGGCTGCAGAAGACGGCCCGCGTCGCGCTGGCGAGCCGGGCGGTACCGGTGGAGCTGCTGACAGCCACGGTGGTCAACAAAGTCGAGCCGGAGCGGGTCGAATACCGCCGCGACGCTCAGACGGTCTGCCTGCCGGCGGCGACGATTATCTGGACGGCAGGCACGGCCATCCCCTCGGTCATCAAAAACCTCGCCATCCCCGACGAGAATCGCGACCCCTGCGGTCGGCCCTACATCACGCCCACCCAGCACCTGATCGCTTATCCGGAAGTCTTTGCTGGGGGCGATTGCGTGACGCTGCGCAAGCCCAAACCGGCCACAGCCCAGGTGGCGTACCTGCAGGCAAAGGCGATTGCCCAGAATCTGATCGCCGCTTCTGCCGGAGAAGGACCGAAGGCGGCTTCGCTCGCTCTACGGGGAACCTTGATGAAGCTGGGGCTGCGCGAAGCGGCAGCTGAAATCTACGACCAGTACGAGGTCAAAGGCCGCCTCGGCCATACCATTCGCCAGCTTACGTATCTGGAGTTGCTGCCGGTGCCCATCCACAACCTCAAGAACACTGCCGAGTGGATGAGCGACGAGATCTTTCAGGGGGCAAAAAACACCGCTGAGCCGGGCGCTGCTCAAAAAAGCGGCGGGGCGTGATTCAACCCACCGAGACCAGCAGGCTGTCCGGACGGGAGCGATCGCCGGCAAGCGCGACACCGCGCCGATTGGCCTCCAGGTGGCGGACGATCTTGTAGATCGCCTCGATCTGCTCGGGCGTACCCGCTTTTTGGGCGAGGGTCGCCAGCGGCATCGGCTGGGCAGAGGACTGGAGCACCTGGAGGATGCGCTTTTGCAATTCAAGAATCGAGGCGGCAGCTTTTTTGCCGGCCTCGACGCCCGGCTGGTCGTAGGCGTTGATGTTGACGAGGGAACCGTAAAAACCCACTGCCCGCTCGTAGAGGGCGATGATTGCCCCGACGCTGCGCGGATCGACGCGGGAAATGGTGAGGGTAATCGAGTCGCGCCGGTTCTCGTAGAGTGCCTGCCGGGTGCCCTGCAACAGGCCCGAGAGATAATCGCCGCTGGTGACCCCCGGCTCCAGCTCGATCGACGGTCCCTGGCGGTCTTCGAGCACTTCGATAAAGGTGAGAAAAAAGTTGGGCACCCCCTCGCGCAGCTGCTGAACGTAGGCGTGCTGGTCGGTGGAACCTTTGTTGCCGTAGACGGCGATGCCCTGGCGCACCAGTTGGCCGTCGCGGTCTTTTTCTTTGCCGAGCGACTCCATCACCAGTTGCTGGAGGTAGCGGCTGAATAAAAGCAGGCTGTCCTTGTAGGGAAGCACCACCATGTCCTTGCTGCCCCGGCCATCGCTGCCGTAGTACCAGCTCATAGCAAGCAGCGCCGCAGGGTTGCCTCTGATCGAGGCGAGGCGGGTCGCCTCGTCCATCTGGCGCGCTCCGGCGAGCATCGCCCGAATATCGATGCCCTGGAGCGCCGCCGGCAACAGGCCCACGGCTGAGAGTTCCGAGGTGCGTCCGCCCACCCAGTCGAACATCGCAAAGCGCTCCAGCCAGTTTTGGGAGCGAGCGAGGCTGTCCAGGCGGCTATTGGGCATGGTGATGGCGAGAGCGTGGCGGCCAAAGTCGAGCCCCTGGACCTGGTAGGCGTGCTGGACTTCGACCATGCCGTTGTGGGCCTCAGGCGTGCCCCCCGATTTGCTCGTCACCAGTACCAGCGTGCGGCCCAGGCGGTCCTTGAGCCCGTCGAGCACCCGGTCGATGCCCGCCGGATCGGTGTTGTCGATAAAGTGAATGCCAAGGGGCGGCTTCTGGGGGGCGAGGGCCCCGGCGACGAACTGGGGACCGAGGGCGGAGCCGCCGATGCCGATCGACAGAATGTCGGTGAATTTGGGAGCGAGCGGTGGGTGCAGGGCACCGCTGTGGATTTTTTGAACGAACGCCTCGATCTGCTCGATACCGGCGACGATCGCCCGCTGCAACTCGGCTGTCGGTGCCAGCTCCGGGGCGCGCAGCCAGTAGTGGCCGACCATGCGGTTCTCGTCGGGGTTGGCAATCGCTCCTTTCTCAAGGGCGTCCATCTCCTGGAAGGCCCGCACAAAACGCGGCTCCAGGCTGGCGAGCAGACTTGCCTCAAAGCGCATCCGACTCACATCGAGGTACAGCCCCAATGCGGCGTGGTAGTAAAGCCAGTCCTGGTAGCGCTGCCAGAGTTCGTTCATAAATGGGTAAGAGTTCAGCGAAAGTCCGACTTCGCCGCCGGGCCGGGCCGATTTTACCAAAAACCGGCGCGCCGGGGGGGCCAGTGGCGTTTATCAGCCACCTCCCCTAGACTCGATGCAATCCCGACAACTGCTCCTACCTCGATCGCCCATGAATTTGCTCATCGGTTCCACCACTGCCTGCAGCGGCAAATCCGCCGTCACCCTCGGCCTCGGTCTGCACTTAGAAGCGGATGGGCTGCAGGTGAGCTACGCCAAACCTTTAGGAAACCATGCTCTGGATGTCGGTGGCCGGCTCCTGGACGAGGACTGCGCGACGATGGGCAAGTACCTGCGCACCGGAATGCCGGTGGGTGCGCCGCTGGTCTTTCTCGATCGCGCCAGCGTGCGCCGCCGCCTGAGCGGCGAGGACAACGACGATTATCTGGTTCGCCTGCGCGACTACGCACCCGCAACCGGGCAGTTGCACCTGATCGAGGGAGCGGGCACACCCCAGGAGGGGGCGATGTTTGGCCTGACGCTGCAGGTGCTGGCCGAGCAACTGCCTGCCCGCGTGCTATTGGTCTGCCGCTATCAAGAAGACCTGGTGATCGACCAGCTTCTGATTCTGCGCTCGCAGTTGGGCAATCGTCTGCTGGGCGTCGTGCTCAACGACGTACCTGCC
Source organism: Gloeobacter kilaueensis JS1 (assembly GCF_000484535.1). Lineage (NCBI taxonomy): Bacteria > Bacillati > Cyanobacteriota > Cyanophyceae > Gloeobacterales > Gloeobacteraceae > Gloeobacter > Gloeobacter kilaueensis. Next base: position 182,468 of record NC_022600.1, read on the forward strand.
GATCAGATCGAAGATCTCACCGCTGTGCTGGTGCCGTTTCTTGAGCGCCAGGGCATCGCTGTACTCGCCACCCTTCCGGCGGATACGGCCCTGCAGAGTGTGAGTGTGGCGGAGCTGGCATCGGCCCTGGACGCGGATGTGCTCTGCTGCCGCGACCAGCTCGATTTGATGGTCGAATCGGTCCACATCGGGGCGATGAGCGTCAACGCCGCCATCAAATATTTCCGCACCGCCGCCAATAAAGCCGTGATCACCGGCGGCGACCGCACCGACATTCAACTGGCTGCCCTCGAAACTTCCACGACCTGCTTGATTCTCACCGGCCACCTCGCTGCCGCCCAGCCCGTCCTCGCCCGCGCCGAGCAGCTGGAGGTGCCCGTGCTCTCGGTCCACCACGATACCCTCGGCACTACCGAGATCGTCGATCGCCTCTTTGGTCAGGTGCGCTTTCGCGAAGCGGTCAAAGTTCAGCGCATCCAGCAATTGCTTGCCCAGCACTTCGATTTCGAGCGCCTGCGGGCGTTGCTGGGGTTGAACAGTTAACACCCGTCGGCGTCTGGCCCCTGGGCGGCCTGTGAAAATCTGGTCCGGATCGTCCGGTCGGTGGACAATAGGACCATCTGCCTTTGATAGTGACGATGACTACTCTTGTTGCAACGACCCCGGTCACCTATCCGAGCGGAGACGGACGACCCTTGGCGGAAACTTTCTTGCACGTCTACGCCATCCTCACCACCCTGGAAGTGTTGCGTCAGTACCTCGAAGGCAGCCAGGCAACAGTTCTTGCCAACCAGTTTCTCTACTATGCTCCAGGCGTGCGCACTTCCCGCGTCGCTCCGGATGTGATGGTCATCTTCGGTGTTGCGCCCGGTCCACGGGATAGCTACAAGACCTGGGAAGAAGGACAGGTACCGGCTATTATCTTCGAGATCACTTCTGAAAGTACCCGCAGCAAGGACCAGGACGACAAGCTAAGGCTGTACGAGTTTCTGGGGGTGCAGGAGTACTGGCTGTTCGATCCTAAAGGTGAATGGATCCAGGACAAGCTCAGGGGCTACCGGCTACAAGTAATCGAACAAGGGGATGGGCCGGTCAATCACTACCAGCTTATCGAGGAGAACATCAGCGAGCGGTTGCAGTTACGGCTGCAGGTCGAAGGGGAGTTGATCGGCTTCTATCGGCTGGACAACAGCCAGAAGCTATTGATCCCGTCCGAGTTGGCGGCTGAACTGCGGGCAACGGCGGCACAGCTGGAGCAGTCCGAGCAGCGGGCGCAAGCGGCTGAACAACGAGCGCAAGCGGCTGAAGCAGTAGTTCAGCAAGAACAACAGGCAAGACAACAAGCCGAGCAGCGGGCGGCGGAACTGGCAGAACGCTTGCGCGAGTTGGGCATCGATCCGGATACACCTTGAAACCAGGGACGTTCGCAGTGCTGATTAGTGAGCTTTTTCCTGCACTGCCTGCTGAAAGAACGCTTCGAGTGCCCGCACGCAGTCTTGATCGTCGAAGAGCCGCCAGCAGTTTTCTTTGACGCGGGCGGAAACCTGTTTGCGCCAATCGGGGTCGTTACCGAGCCGGGCCGCAATCGTCAGATAGGTCTGCTCACAGGTGGCCACTGTCTCGGCAATCGCCAGTAGTTGGAGCATGGCACCGGCATGGCGGCTGCGCATAAAGGCACCCGGCCAGGTGACGACCGGCAATCCGGCAGCGAGAGCCTCGAAGGTCGTATTGCCGCCGGACCAGCCGATCGAATCTAAGAAGATGTCTGCCAGTAGATGCAACTGCAGATAATCGTCGTGCCCCAGGCGAGGCAGCAGGACACAATAATCGCTCACCTCCAGCCCTGCGTCGCAAAAAGCTCCGCCCAGGCGCTGCCAAAATTGCGCGCTCAAGTTTGCCTCCGGCAGCGAGAGGAAGACGAACTGCGCCTGTGGTACCTGGCGGGCGATAGCAGGCCAGAGCCAGTCGTGCTGCGGCAAATATTTAAACAGTGACTGGCAGCAAAGATAGATGACCGCCTCGGATCGCAGTCCGTAGCGGCAGCGATCCCTCGTGAGAGCAGGAAAAACTGGCCTGGGGTAGCAAAGCCCGAGTTTGGGCAGGCGAACAAGCCGCTCGCTGTAGTGCGCCTGGGCCGGTTCCGGCTCCATCAGATCGCTGGAAAGGTAGTAATCGACGGTAGGCAGGCCGGAGGTGACCGGGTGGCCCCAGGCGGTGCATTGCACCGGAGCGAGGCGCAATGCCGCCAGCTGCATCGTTCTCGCGTCCATGCCCAGATCCGGAAAGACCAGCACCTGGAGCCCATCTGCGAGAACCTGACGGCCCACAGCCTCCAGGCCGCGCGGCAGGTGAAAAAAATGGTCCGCCTGCACCCGGAACTGGTCTGTGATCGCGTCTATCTCCAGACCCGTGTGATAGCAGTAGATTTCAAACTGGGAACGGTCGTGGTGCCGGAGCCAGCCAAGCGCCCAGCGCGCACCGTTGTGATCGCACAGATGGTTTGAGAGATAACCCACGCGAATTTTGCTGTTGCCCCGATGAACAACCGGGAGGGGCTGGACCCAGTGCGGATAACTGGCAGACAGGATGCGGTGAAGAAGCTGGCCGTACTGCCCGTGCAACCGGGTGACATCGAGACCCTGGTAGGGCAGACGAAACAGGGTGAGCGAGCCCGTCGCCGCCAGGGCCTGCTGTTTTTGTTCGTCCGTATCGAGGACGGTCTGTGCGATGAGCTTCTCCAGGTGTTCGCCGAAGCGTGAGTGCCACTCAGCAATCCGTTCTGTGTCCTGGTAGAGCACCGGCAGGGCTAACTGCTGCCGCCAGCGGGCGACGAGATTACCCGGCTCCACTGCCAGGGCCTGACGATAACAGGCGAGCGCTTCCTCAATCTGCCCCTTCGCCTCCAGTAAAGCTCCGAGGTTGTTGAGCACGATGGCAGCCTGGGGCGGGTGAACAAGTGCCCGGCGATAGGCAGCAATCGCCTCCTCAAACCTGTTCTGCTCCTGCAGGAGCACTCCCAGATTGTTGTGGGCTTCCCAACGATTGGGGTCCAGGGCAATGGCCCGCTCCAGTTGAGCGGCTGCTTCTACGAATTTGCCCTGCTGTTGGAGAACCTGTCCGAGGTTGTTGTGGGCAGCGGCAAAGTCTTTTTTGAGGGCGACGGCGTTGCCCAGGGCAGTGGCGGCCTCCGCCCAGCGGCCCAGTTGCCGGAAGACGACGCCCAGGTTGTAGTGCAACTCGGCGATGTCCGGGCGCAGCGCTAGCGCCTGTCGGTAGCAAGAAATCGCTTCCTGCGGGCGACCAAGGGCTTCGAGCACACCTGCCTGGGCGTTGTGAGCCTCGACCAGATTGGGAGAGAAAGCTGTACTGCGCCCATAGCTTTCCAGCGCCGCTTCCAGCTTGCCCTGTCTTTTGAGCACCGTGGCCAGGCGGTAGTGCAGCAGCCCTGAACGCGGATCGAGAGTAAGGGCACGGCGGTAAGCATTTGCCGCTTCTTCAGAGCGATCGGTCTGTTCGCAGAGGAGCCCGAGGTGGTAGAGCGCTTCGCCGTTGTCTGGCTGGAGGGAGACGACTCGCTTAAAAAGGTGCCGCGCCTGCTCCAACTGGCCTGTCTGGGCAGCGATGCCCCCCAGACCCAGCAGCGCTTCGGGCTGATTGGGCTGCAACTGCAAGATCTGGCGAAACAACCCTTCCGCCTGTTGCCGGTGCCCAGCCCGGTAGCAGTACACCGCCTGATCGAGAAGTTGTTTGATGCCTGGCCTGGGGGGCTGCCTGTTTGCGGCTGCGTCGAATCCCTTGCCCTTTTTCATGCCGTCTCCGCGACCGTGGCTCCCAAATCGTAACCGCTCGATCCGCAGGGAAGGCCAGCCCATCGAACCTTTCTGAAGGCAGATGCCTGTGAGTGGCGCTGGCCCCTACGTTGAGGACGCCGTTACCCAGGATCTCGATGAAATTTCCGGCCCTTATTCTGGTGATTGTTGTCCTCGCTACCGGTTCCGCCGCCTGGGCGCAGGAGAGCGGGCGGGCCACCGGTTCCCCCCAGAGCAACCAGATTCTTCCCTAGGGCCGTCAGGTCGTTCAGAGTTATCCTCTGCCGCCCCAACGGCGGGATGTGGCGGTGAGCGAACTGCAGGGTGAGCTGAGCGAACTGGTCGATCTGACCTTGCAGACCAAGCAGGCCCACTGGAATGTGTCCGGACCCCTCTATCTGCCCCTGCACGAGCAATTTGAAGAGCAGGTCAAAGAATATCGCGAGTTCTCCGACCGGGTGGCAGAGCGCATCCTCAGCCTGGGCGCATCGGCGGATGGCAGGCCCCAGACGGTCGTGCGCACCTCGCCTCTGGGCGAATACCCGGCAGGCTACGTGAGCGACGAGCAGGCGATCCGCATCGAGGTCGATCGCTTGAGCAAGATCACCAAAAACACCCTGGCCCGGATCGAGCGGCTGGCAGAGCCGGACCCGGTGGGCCAGAACCTGCTGCAAGAAATCGAGTACACCCTTGAGAAGCACCTCTGGCAGATGCGTATCCACTTCGCCCGGCCAGGTGGCACCGGCGACGGTTTGCCCTACACCTCTACGAAGTAAACCTTGCCGGACGATCAGGCGATCTGCACCCGCCGGATCGCTGTGGGGGATTTTTGGTTATCGGCGATGGAGCTGTCCTCTCAAGGCTTGCCTGCGGGAGCAGTGGGCAGCTTGAAGGTGACCGAGCGGGTAAAACCGCCCTCGGCGTACTCGATCGCGAAGGTGCCATCGGTAGGAGCCACTGCGCCCAGATCGAGCGTGTCCCCAGCCGCATCCCGGTTGCACTGGCCCTGGCCCTGGGCACAGGCGCTCGGGGTAAAGGCGACGTGGGTGACCGGGTGATCGTACCAGCTATAAAAGGGCGGAAAGGGAGTCAGCAGGCGCGTGATCTCGCTCTGGAGGCAGCGACTGTGGATCAGGTGATAGAGATTGCCCTGTTTCTCGACGCGCACCCACTCGGAGGAACCCGGCAGCGCGTGCAGCATGATCTTGAATTGCTGTTGGGCCGGAACCTCAGCTGCAGGAGCAGAAGCCGACAATTGCTGTCTGCCCCCATTGCAGCGCGAGTTGAGTGGAAAATCGCGGCATAGCCCTTCTGGGTCGGCACTGGCTTGAAGCGGGACAATGGCTGCCATCAGGGCAAAGCCGGACGCTGCGACGGCGGACAGTAGGAGCGCACGAAACGGAGTATCGGACATGTTCTTCTCCTGAGCGAATGGGATAAAACGCAGCTATTTACCACAAGGAGCGGACCTTGGAGACAACTTCTTCTGCCCTTCCTGCACCCAGATAGTGGGCCTGAACCTCTCCTTTTGCATCGATAACGAAGATATGAACGTTGCTCTTGAGCCGCTGTTGTTGGCGCTGCAGCCGCTCGCGATCGAAGCGCGACTTGTGGCCTTCATCTTCTTGAAAGGCGCTAAATTCAGCCAGGGGGCTGCTCCGCCAGATCTTGAAGGAGAGCCCTTCATCCCAGTCAGGAATGAGCAGAGGCGATTGGGGCGCAGCGGTTTCAGAAGAACGATTTTCTTTCTGAAATTCTTTGAGTGCAATCTCTTCATCTTCGCGCATAATCTCTTTGATTTTGCCCGCGATCATGCCGTGGGCAATGGCAGGTGCATCCTTGAGATCGAAGACGACGACGTACAGGTAGCGCGGGTCGCCTCCGAGTTTTGCGCGGACCTGCCGTCCCGTTGCGGTGGCGGTTTCGACGTTTGCTTTGTCGGTTACAACAAGGACACTCACTTTGTTGCGAAAGCGCTCTATTGAGATGGGTTTGCCATCGAGATCTAGATATTGGACAAGTGACTGGAGGACGTTTGCCCCAGCTGGAGCAGCCAGAGCGATCAGCGATAGAGTTGCAAGCATGAGGCATCGGCGCATGGTTATCTATCCTCGTAAAATGATCGACATCAGCACAATCTAAAATGCGAGCGGGCGTTCCTCCTGTATGCGTGTTTCTGGTCAATCAAAAACTTCCCGCCTGCAATTGCTGCCGGAGGCCGATGGGCGGGAATCACTGGTTGCGGGGCTTTCAGGTTTTTGGGACAGTAGAACTGAGAATCCTGCCGTCCTCCATTTCGATGATCCGGTCGGCGATATCGAGGATGCGGTTGTCGTGGGTGACCATCAAGATTGTGCTGCCCTGGCGTCTGGTCAGATCCTGCAGCAGATCGACTACCTGGCGTCCGGTGGTCCTGTCGAGGGCCGACGTCGGCTCGTCGGCGAGAATGAGCGGCGGGCAGGCCACCAGGGCGCGGGCGATGGCGACGCGCTGCTTCTGGCCGACCGACAGTCTGGCTGGATAAGACCGCCCGTAATCGGCCAGACCCACATCGCGCAGGATCGCCGTAATCTGGTCTTCGGCCTCCTGCAATCGATCGATGCCGTGTACCTCCAGTCCCATGCGGACGTTGCCGCAGGCGGTGAGGCTCGCGTGCAGATTGTGGGCCTGGTAGATAAAGCCGATCCGGCGGCGCAGGGCGATGCGCGTCGCCTGGCTGGCACCTGCCAGCTCGACACCGAGGGTCTGAACGCTCCCTGCCTGCACGCTGCGCAGGGCTCCGACCAGGGTCAAGATCGTGGTCTTGCCGCAGCCGGATGGACCCATCAAAATCACCAGCTCCCCCCAACCTACTTCCAGATCGAGGTCGAATAGAACCTGCCTGGCGGCAGCACCGGAGCCCATCCGGTGGCTCAAACCGCGCACCTGGATGGCGCGGGGGACGGTAACGGGGGTAAAGGGTACTTCTGGCATGGCAGCAACCTCAAAAGATATCCGCCGGATCGGCGGCGCTCAAGCGTCGAGTGGCGATGGCACCGGAGGCGGCGCACATGCCAAAACTCAGGGCAAACACCAGTGCGATCCGGGCGGCATCCATCGCGATCGGCAGGTGGGTGACGAGCCGGGTGATTTCATAAAAGCCAAGGGTAATGGCAAATCCTGGTACAAAGCCCAGGACGGCGAGGAGCAGCGCCTCCTCGAAGACGACGCTCAGTAAGAAGCCGTCCGTGTAACCCATCGCCTTGAAGGTGGCGTACTCAGCGAGGTGATCGTTCACGTCGGCAAAAAGAATCTGATAGACGATCACAAAGCCGATGAATAGACCGACCGTTACCCCGAAGGTAAAGACAAAGCCGATCGGGGTCTCCTTTGCCAGGTAGTCCTGGATAAACCGGATCCAGGCTGCCTTCGTGATCACCTGCGTATCCTGAGGGGGAAGCACCAGGTGCAGGGTAGCGGCTATCTGCTCCGGATCGGTGCCGAGGTTGACCTTCAGCAGGGCGGCGGTAATCGCACTCAGGCTGCGGCGCGGCGCAACGTGCAAAAAAGTCTGGTCGCTCATCACCAGAGTGCCGTCGTTCTCAAAGGATGCCCCCACCGAGAACAGTCCTGCAAAAGTGATTTCCCGTCCGAGGATCTCCGTGCGCACCCGCTCGCCGCGCCTCATAGCAGCGAGGGTGGCAGCAAAATCGCCGCGCGTGCGCTGGTCGAACAACGCCGTATCGATTAATTTCAGCGTCGGCAACTGGGCGTTGATCTGCGGGTCGTTAAAGGCGTGGGCGTTCGGATCGACGGCGAAGACCATCGCACTTATCAGCTTATGGGTCGCAGGATTGCGGTAGCTCAGGGTGCCGAACTGAAAGGTGATGCCGCTTTTAATGCCCTTGACGCCTAGAGCCTGGTAGAGCCGCCGCCTGGGGATGGTGCCGAGATTAGCCAGGCCGCGCGCCTCGGGGCTCATCAGCACCACGTCGGCGTCGAGCAGTCGGATCGGAATGACGCTCGATTCAAAGAGCGCCCCCAGAAACCCGAGTTGCATAAAGATCAAGATATTCGCGAAGGCGACACCTGCTACGGCGACGATGAGCCGCCGCCGGTTGTGCAGGAGCTGGTACCATCCCAGGGGTGTGCGGGTCCATAACCGGGCAACGAGCTGCGGGATCATGGCAGGAACTCCGCCCGCACCTGGAGGTTGGTATAGTCGGCAAGAGCGCGGCTGGCCGCTAAATCGAACCGGATGCGCACCTCGACGACGCGCGCATCGGTGTCGGTTGCCGGGTCGTTGTTGATGACACTCTGGCGTCTGACGTAGCTGCCGATGCGCTCGATTGTGCCCAGCACCGGCACCTTGAGACTCTCGCCGGTGATCTTTACTCGCTGGCCGGGTTTGAGGCGAGCGACATCGCTCTGATAGACCTCGACGACGGCCCGCATCCTGGTCGTCCCGCCCATATCGAGCAGGCCCTCCTGGCCAATCCGCTCGCCCTGGTGCGCGTGGACGGCAAGAATTTTTCCGGCGATCGGAGCGCGGATTGTCGCTTGATCGAGGTTCGCCCGTGCCACTGCAAGGTCGGCTCTGGCGGCGTTGAGCTGCTGCTCGCTTAGAGCAACATCGATCTGGCTATTGCCTGTCGGTGCAGCAGCGTGGGCTTCCATGCGTTTGAGCGCCGCCTGCGCCTGGGCAAACGAGGCTTCAGCCGAAAGATAATCCCTGCGCTTCGATTCGACGCTGGCCGCTGTAACCGCGCCCTGGGCAAAAAGTGCCTCCTGCCGGCTGTAGTCGGTGGAGGCAAGGTCCACCTGCGCCCTGGCGCGCGCAAGATCCGCCTCGCGCGCAGCAAGGGTCGAGGCAATCTCAAAGCGCTGCTGCGATAGGGCCAATTGTTTCAGCCGCACCTGGATAGCGGCAGCGGCGAATTGCGCCTTCAGCCTGTCTTCAGTATCGAGAACCGCCAGACGCTCACCCGCTTCAACCGTATCGCCCTCCTCGACGGTGAGCAATTTGAGGCGCGCCGAGTCCGTCTGGAGGGGCGCGGCAACGTGGATGACGCGGCTTTCAGGTTCGACAAAACCCAGGGCCACAACCAGGGTGGATCGAGCAGCGGCTCTGGCTTTGCTCTCGGCTTCATGGGCGCGCATCACCTCGGTGCGCTGCTTGAAACCCAGTCCCACCGCCCCCAGGGCAGCCAACGCGCTGAAGGCTGCAACCCAGAAAAAGCGGCTCGCTCCCGGCCTGGGTTGGGTGGTTGACACAGTACCCTCGTGCCTAAGCATCGCGAGTGTCCCCGCGTGCTCCCAACAGGGCCACCACCGACTGCGCCCAGACGGCCAGGTAGCGCTCCACCTCGTGGGGATCCTCGCTGTACTGCCCCATCGTCCGGTTCCAGAGCATCAACTGCATCAGACCCCCGACGGCAAACCGCGCCACGTAGTCCGGGTCGGCGCAGGAAAATTCCCCCGCGTCGAGCCCGCGCTGAATCAAGCGCCGCAGCAAAGCCTGGGCCGTATCGGCCACCCGTTCTTTGAAGTAACGGGCAAGCTCCGGAAAGTTACCTGCCTCGCGAAAGATGAGCAGTGCCAGGTTGTCCATCTTCGGCTGGGCCGCCGCCTGCGGAAAAATTCTGGCAATCACAAAAAAGGCATCGGCAAAGGGAGGCTCAAGGTTATCGATGAGCCCCGTGACCAGGGCAAGGGGCGGCGTCTGGGTCGCCTCGATCACCGCCCGAAAGAGCGCTTCCTTGCTGTCGAAGTAAAGAAAGATCGTCCCCTTGGTCACACCGGCCACCTCAGCGATGTCGTCGAGCCGCGCCGCCGCATAGCCACGACTTTCAAAGACCACCCGCGCCGCCTCGATGATTTCGGCGGGGCGAGCGTCCTTGCGGCGACGGCGGCTGGGCCTGGCGTTCAAGTTCACGCTAATAACTTACCAGTAAGTTATTAAAAGTGCAAGACCTGGATTCAGAAAGTTGGTCACTGGCCTGGGCTTGACCGGGAGGTCCCTCCGCTAGCCGACTAGATAAGCTTCAGCGGCTGATATCGGGCGGACGGGCAAATAGACGCTGGAGGGTGCGCACGTCGCGCTGAAGTGCGTCCAAAAAAATAGTCTCCGCCTTTCAAGCGATGGCCAGGTGAATAGCAGCGTCTACTTCTAGAGCACGGGCTACTGCCATCAACTCTCCCAGTGAAGCGTTCTGATATTCCGATCGCTCATTTGTGAGTACCTGTGCTTCCGACCATCCGAGCTTGCCTGCCAGTTGCTCGTGGGTCCAACCGGCTACGATCCGCGCCTTGATCAAAGCGATGCCAAGCTCTTCCAGAGAAGCGATCTGCAAGGAAAACACCTGGCTGGAGCGCAGGTGGTCGTACTCGTCGAGTTGCTCCTGCAACTGCTGGATTTGGCTCTCGAGCGCGCCTTTTCGTGACTCGAAGAGTTTCTCCGATAGAAGGGTAGTATCAGGGACTCTGCCTTGTAACTCCGTCAATTCTTTTTGGAAGCGCTTGAGCCACTCTCCAGTAAGCTGATACTGCTGGTCGTCGATGATCATGACTCTTTGACCTGTAAATCGATAGCAACAATCCCTTTTGCTTCTCCTGTAGCTTTGTCGGCCTGAAAAAAGTCAAACATTGTTTCTGAACGTCCAGCATCCTGGAGACGAAAGAAGAACAGCTCTCCGCCAAAGCGCAGCTTCTGTAATTGAGAGCGATTTTCGTTGCGCAGCAGCAATGGATCTAGTACTTCCAGATTAACGCCATCCAATTCCCAGCAGGCATCGAAGTCAGCGGGCATCTGCTTGTTGCTCACGAAGCTGCCGTCGATGTAGACGGTTGGACAACCCGCCGCCCTCAGCAGTTCCATCGCCTCCTGCAACCCAGCAGCCAGTTGTCTGCGTCGCGTGTTGCTGGCAAAGCGTGCCAGAAATTCTGACCATGAGCAGTAGTGGATGCCCGGCGGGAGATTGCCTCTTTTATCGAAAGGTGGAAGCACTGCCTGCCTTGCCTTACTTGAGTGGTCCTAGAGAAATTGGGTTCTGCTCCAAACAATAGCGGGCACTGGCAGCGAAGGATGGCCTGCGGCAACGGCGGGCACGCTTCAGCGGCTGACATCGGGTGGTCGAGAAAATAGACGCTGGAGGGTGCGCACGTCGCGCCCTGAAGGAACCGTTGCGCCGCTCACCTCGGGGAACATGATGTCTTCGCTGTTGTCGCTGTGGCCCCAGAGGCCCAGGACGTGGCCGAACTCGTGGACGGCGACCGCCTCGACGAAGCGCGTCCGCTCCGGTAGACGCAGATCGAGCATCGGCTCGAGGTTCAAGCGGATGAGCAGGGCAGGCATCCGATCGCCCAGGGTCTGCATTTCGGCGCGGCCTGCATCTTCGGCTTTCTTGACGGCGTTGAAGGTCACTTCGATATCGGCCTGGTCAGGATTTTCGACCCTGACAAATTCCACCAGACCATCGGAAGCGCGCTGCCAGCGCTGGGCTCCCTGCCAGGCGGCATCGGCGAGGGCCACTTCAGGGGCGGCGGCGATGTAGACGCCGATGGGCATTCGCGAAAGGCGCATCACCCGGTTTTTCTCTAGAACTGCCGACAGATAGTCGTCGGTCACTGCCGCCGCCGGTTGCTCTGAATACAGGAGCCCACGCTCGCCCACCCAGTCCTTTACCGCCAGACCGTAGCGGGCGGCGGCGTTGCGGTAATAGCTCAGTTGCTCGGCGGTGGGGTGGGCGGTTTCGGTGAACTGGGCGTAGGCGCAGGCGAGCAGGGCGGGGGTGTCCGCGAGCTGGGATCGAAGTTGCATCGACCGCTCCAGCCAGGTGATCGCCTGATCCGGTTGGTCAATGGCCAGTTGCTCGCGCCCCAACTGTCCGTAGGCCAGGCCCAGTGCCTCGCGCCCCTGCCGGGAGGGCTGGGCTGTGAGGGAAGCGGCCCAGAGATCCGCCGCCCTTTGCCATTGTTTTTCGCCTGCTGCTGCTACGCCCTGATTAAAAAGGCGCACGGCCAGAGCCGGGTTGGTTGTCGTGGGCACAACTGGCGGGGGGGGCAGCGGCAAGGAGGCCACTGGGGTGGCGGATGGAACCACAGGCAGGCGGGCATTCTGCTCCAGCCGCACACCGATCACCTGATGGGCAAAGAGCATCGGCTGACGGATCGCAGCGATGCGATAGCCCGATTCTTCGAGAACCTCGCGATTCGGCAGCACCTCGGAGCGGGCAACGACCGGCACCCCGGCCAGGTTGTCTATCTGCAGGCGGTAGCTGGTGGCCGAGGCGGGAACGAGCTGGCCGCTCACCGCCGCTCCAGCCTCAATAAGCGGCACACCGTTGCTGTCGCGCAACGCGTAGAGCACCTGGCCCTTTACCGGTTCGCTTGCACTGCCGGAAAGAACTTTGTCGCCGTCGATATCGACGAGCACCGGCAGGTCAGTCCCGGCTTTGATCTCAACAGCCAGCTCCGCCGGGTCGGTCGGGCGGGCCGCACCCGTTCCACTCACCGCCTGCCAGGAGCGCCTGCGCTCGGGCGCTTCGACCTGGACGCTCAATCGGGCGACCTGCAACTGCCCGGCCAGTTGGGCAGTGCGTTGCTGTAGCGTCGCTTCGTCTGCAAAAGGACCGATAGTCAGGGCAACGCCGTCCGGGCGCGTCTGAGCAGCAAGCACGTTGCCCCAGCCAAAAGCCTGCTCCGCCAGGCTCAGCGTCGAGCGGGGCAGGGGGGTGAGGCGGTTCACCGCCACCGGGAGGGGCAAAGCTACCTCCGGCGGCAGGGGAACGAGCGAATCGGAGAGGATGAGCGGCACGCTCAGCATCTGCTTGCCGCGCTGGATGCGCAAATCGACGCGATCGCCAGGTTCGTGCCGGGCGAGGAGTGGCCTTAGATCGGTGGTGTCGTTCACGGATTGCTGGTCGATCGCCACGAGCCGATCGCCTGTGCGCAGTCCGGAGGTACGGGCCTGCTCGGTGAACCAGCCGTAAATCTTCAAGCCGGGTTCGTTGGTTTCGCGGGAGACGCCGAAGGACAGACCCAGAGCGGTGACGGTTTTCCTGGTCGTGCTGGTGGGAAGCGACGAGAGCACCTGGGAGGTTTCGATTTGTTCGATCTGTTCTTGAATTTGCCGCCCGAGCGCACTGTCGCGGGAGCGCCGGGCCAGTTGAGCGGCCTGACGCAGGTCGCTTAGCGCCCCTTCGCGGTCAGCGAGGGTCAGGCGCAGACTTGCCCGGTTGTAGTAACCCACCGGGTCGGTCGGGCTGCGGCGAATGTACTCCGAAAAATCGAGTAAAGCCCCCGGCTGATCGGTGAGTTTCACTCGGGCCAGGGCGCGGTTGTAATAGAAGCGCGCCTCGTCCGGCAGCAACTTCAGGAGCTGGGTATAGGAGTCGGCAGATCCCTGGTAGTCCTGACGGTTGTACTGGGTCGTCGCCTGGCTAACAAGGCGCGTTACCTGCTGGTAGAGGGCGGGCGGCAATGCGCGCGGCGGGGCTGCCTGAACGGGTAGCGCGACAAAAAACAGAGCGAGGGACACAGCCCAACGTGCGCGGATCACCGGGATTCCCTCCTGGAAACTTTAGAATCTGGTTCCGGGTAGCAAAGAGAGGCCAACGGATTTTGATGCGTCGTCTCTCGCCGGCGGCACTGCCTGAACACACAGGTGGCGACCATCTCCGAAAGGCCCTACTCCATCTCAAAGCCAGTATCTCTAAATAGTTGCTGCGTTACCGGTATATGTAGAAGTGTCCAAATCAATCCGGCTGCGCCGGGCATCGCCCCCAGCGGGGAAGGGTGTTAGAGCCCGGCTTCCACCATCAAGTAGGCGAGCGCTTCCATCGCCGTGACAAAGCGGCGCAGGCCGGAGCGGGCCTCGTGCTCGAAGACCGGTTTTCTTACCGTTGTCCGCCGTACTGCAAGGCGCACCCACTGTCTTTGAAAGTTGGCGTAGGGCTGGGGACCGTTCCAGAGGGGCAGCAGCGCTTCTTCCATGCCATCTATTGCGATCGGTTCGCCGTAGGGAACGCGCATGTGCTGGTTGATATTGAACGGTTCGCCGCTCTCCAGGCAGTAGAGCAAAAATTCTTTGAGGCGCGGGGTGGCGAGCTGCGGGTGCAGGTGCAGGGTCGAAGCTGTAAGTTGGGCGTCGCTCCAGCGGGTGAGTGGAACGAAGGGCTGGGCCTCGCCCCGGTGGCCGCACCAGAAATCGAGCAGGCGGTGGGAACTGTTGATGAGCTCGGTGAGCTGCAGTCGTTCTTCGAGGCTCATCCTGTCGTAGCGCTCCACGAGCAGTTGGGGCAGTTCGCCCTCCTTGAACAGGCGGCGCGGATCCCAGGTGGGCCAGAGCAACATATTGACCAGTTCCAGGTTGCTCTGCGCCAGCATTCGGAACATGTCAGGAACGGTAAAGCCCTTGTCGCCCCGGAGCAGATAGTTCATCCGGTACCATTCGGTGTTGTCGTGCAGGCTCGAAAAAGGTGTCCAGGCGAGTTTTTTAAGCTGTGCGCCGTCGATCATCTTTTCCATCGTCTCGCGGGAGAGGGCAACTTCTTCTTCTTCGCTGCGGCTGCCGTCGAGGCCCAGGATCGTAAACATCTTTTGGGCATGCAACAGCGGTGCGCGGACGATCTCGCTGTGGAGGTTGGCCCGCACGATCCCGTCGGGGGCGAGCACGGCGGTAAGGGAGGCAAGGCCCGCCACCGGGTCCGGCAGGATGTAAATGACCTCGTCGCAGTTGATGTAGTCGAACTTTTCACCCAATTGCGCCAGTTCTTCGACGCCGATCACATGAAACTGGGCATCGGGAAAACCGTGGTGGGCGAGCCGCTCGCGGGCCACTTCCACCGAGCGGGGCGAAAGGTCGATGCCGGTTATTTGCGCCCCCGGATTGGCCTCCGCCAGGGCCAGGGTCGAAAAGCCACTGCCGCAGCCGACATCGAGGATGCGCTTGCCCGCCGTCTCGATGCGTCGCCGGTTGCGCAGGTAGTAAGGCGTCTGCAGGTTGTGCAGATAGAGCATACTCGTATCTTCCCGGTGCGAGTGGTGCAGCGGGATATTCGGGTAGGGCGTCGTGTCGTACTGGCGCAGCAGTTGCTGGAGGTAGTCGGCTTCAAGGCTCATAGGGCACTTGTGGAGATGGGTTCAAAGAGGAGATAAAGCAGTCGCTCGGCAGCGCTCAGGTACTGCCGGGCCACCTCGGGAGCAGCAGTTGCCTCGGGGTGGCCGTGGGTGCGGGCAAAGCCTGCCCAGTGCTGCTCGAACTGGGCAATCGAAAGTGGACCATCCCACAGAGGCAGCAGCGCTCCCGCCATCGCAGGTGTGGGCAGCGCTTCACCGTAGGGATAGTGGATGTGGTGCTGCAGCTCGAAGGGCTGCTCTGCCGGGGCTGAGACGAGGGCAGTGCGCAACTTTTCGCTGCGCAGGGACGGGTGCAGGTGAATGCGACCGTTCTCCCAGACGGGAGACCCGGACCAGTCGGCTTCTATTCTCGGATGGCCGCACCAGAAGTCGATGAGGCGGTGGGGGCTATGGATGAGTTCGTAGAGGTGCAGCCGCTCCTCAAGGGACCTCTCCGCCAGTCCTCGCGCAAACAAGGGCGGAAGCTCATCTGGATCTTGAAATAGAACCGTCACATCCCAGGCGGGCCAGAGAGTCATGCTGATAAATGCAAGACCCGCCCCCTCCACCAGCCGGAAGGTCTGGGGGATGGTAAAGCCCCTGTCGCCCTGCAGCAGATAGTTCATCTGGTACCACTCCAGATCCTCGTGCAGGTGGATGCAGGGAATCCAGGTGTCGAGCTTGAGGTGGGTGCTGTTGTTGAGGGCGTCCATCGTCTCACGGGCCTGGGCCATCTCCTCTAGCCCCGGCGTCGGGCTGACAAGCCCCATGATCTGAAACAACTTCTGGGCGCGAAAGACGGCGGCGCGGGCAAAAGCACTGTGCAGGTTGGTGCGGATCAATCCATCGGGGGCGAGGACAGAACCCAGGGCGGCGAGGGCTGCCGCCGGGTCCGGTAAGAGATAGAGCACTTCGTCGCAGTTGATGAAGTCGAACGTTTCTCCCAGTTCCCCCGCCCGCTCGATGGGCAGGGCGTGGAAATTGGCGTCAGAAAAACCGTGGTGGGCGAGCCGCTCGCGGGCCACCTCCACCGAGCGGGGCGAAAGGTCGATGCCGGTTATCCGCGCCCCCGGATTGGCCTGGGCGAGGGCGAGGGTGGTGTAGCCGCTGCCGCAACCAGCATCGAGGATGCGCAGCTGCCGGGCCGGGGGCAACCGGCGGTGGCGGCGGTAAAAGCCGGTACTGAAACTGTGCAGCCAGAGAGAATTGAGGTCGTGGCCCTGGCCCAGGGCGACGCTCGGGTAGGGGTTGCAGTCGTACTGGCGCAACAGCGCTTCGAGCGGTGCTCCGTCCACGCTCAACTCCCGCGCCCAACAAGGGTATAGGCGAACATCTCGGTCTGCAGAATAAACATCTTCAGATCCTGGCACATCGACTCGAAGGCCAGATCGATGCCGTCAGCGGCAGCGAGGGCCAGAGTCTGGGTGGTCCAGGCGTCAAGAAAAGGGCCAAGGAGCTGAGGACCATCCCAGAGCGGCAACAGACCGCGAGCGATCTTGTTCATCATCACAAAGTCGGCACCGCCCGGCTCGTGCAAAAAGGCGTTGAGATGAAATTCGCCGTTCGTCTCGATGCTGGCCAGCAGCTGGGCCTTGAGCGCCCCGGTGGTCAGTTGCGGATGCAGCCGCACGCTGCAGCGATCGAGTTCCGCATCGCTCCAGTGCCGGAAGGGAGCGTGCAGTTGCCCTTCGCCAGGGTGGCCGCACCAGAAATCGAGCAGGCGGTGCTTGCCCTGGATCAGTTCGTACAGGTGCAGCCGCTGCGGTAAGGGCAGTGCCCGGTAGATGCGCTCGAACTCGCTTGGCACACTCTCCGGATCTTGAAACAGATCCAATAATTCCCACTGCGGCCACTGCACCATGCCGATAAATTCCAGTTCCGTCCGCTCCAGTAGCTCGAACATCTCCGGCACCGTAAAGCCCTTGTCGCCCTCCAATAGATAGTTCATCTCGATCCACTCGCTGCGCTCCTTCTGGTCGGACTGGCCGTTCCAGCAGACGTGCTTGAGATAGACGCTGTCTTTGAGGTTGTTCATTACCTGGCGCACCAGATCCGCCTGGGCTTCTTCCTGCAGATCTCCTGCGGTGTTCATCAGCCGAAAGGCGCGCTGGGCGCGGTAGAGCGGTTCGCGCTGGTAGCGGTTGTGGAGGTTGGTGCGCAGAATGCCGCCGGGGGCGAGCACCGCCTTCAAAGCCCTGAGCGCCGCTTCCGGGTCCGGTAGCAGGTAGAGCACTTCGTCGCAGTTGATGTAGTCGAATGTCTCTCCCAGCTCTCCCACCCGCTCGACCGGCAGGGCAAAAAATTCTGTCTGCCCGTAGCCGTGGCGGACGAGCCGCTGGCGAGCAATCTGCAGCGACATATCCGACAGGTCAATGCCCACGATGCGGGCATCCGGGTTGGCCTGGGCCAGCGCCAGGGTCTTGAAACCGCTGCCACAACCGGCATCAAGTAGACGAAGGGGCCGGGTAGGGGGCAGGGCGCGGTTGCGCAGGTAGTAGGGCGTCAAAAAATTGTGGATATAAAGGACGTCGGCGTTTTCGCTGAGCGTCTCGTCGATCGGGTTGGCCGGATAGGGCACCCGGTCGTAGTACTTGCGGAGGCTTTGCTCGGTACCGGAATTGCTCTCCATGACACATCGGGCCTCGCTCGGATCGTCGCAGGTTCTAGGGAGTTTGCTGGTGGACCAGCAGGTAGGCAAAGTTTTCGGTGAGGGCGATAAATCGCAGCAGCTCGAAGGCGAGCCGCTCCGGGTCCGCTCCTGGATTCGCCGTGCAGATAAGCGCCACCCAGCGATCGACAAGTTCGCTGAGGGGCAGCGGCCCATCCCAGAGGGGCAAAAGCCCCCGCGCAATCGCACTGTCAAGCACGATCTCGCCGTCGCAGGGTCCGCGCAGACCGCGATTGAGGTCAAAGGGCAGATTGGAGGCAATCGCTTCCTCCAGCTCCTGCCGCCTTTGGGCAGTGCCGATCTGCGGATGCAGGCTGACCTGTGCTTTTTCTCGCTGGACGGCATTCAACTGCTCGATGGGCAACCAGGGCAAGGTTTCACCCGACCGCCCACACCAGAAGTCGATGAGCCGCTCGCCGCCTTGAAATAGCTCCACCAGCTGCAACTGTTCTTTGATGCTCAGACTGCGCAGCAACTGCTCGATATCCCCATCCAGACTTGCCGGATCCGCAAAGAGCCGGGCCAGCTCCCAGGCCGGGGCGTTCACCATCGCGATCCCTTCGAGGCCCGCCTGCTCGATCAGGGCAAAGGTTTCGGCAATCGTAAAACCCCTGTCCCCTTCCAGTAGATAATTCACCGCCACCCACTCCGGCGAGCGCTGCGCTTCGGGCGTGGGCAGCCAGATGCGCTCTTTGAGGTGAACGTTCTCCCGCAGGGCGGCCATCACCCGGTAGACCAGATCCACCCGTTTCTCAGCGGCGATCCCGCCCCGCTCAGCCACCAGCGAGAATGCCTCCTGGGCGCGGAAGACCATCGCCCGCTGGTGCCGGTCGTGGAGATTCACCCGCAGGATGCCGCCGGGAGCGAGCACTGCCGCCAGCACCTCCAGCGCCGCTTGCGGATCCGGCAGCAGGTAGAGCACTTCGTCGCAGTTGATGGAGTCGAATTGCTGTCCCAACTGCCGCAGATCTTCGATACCCAGGACGTGAAATTCTGCGTCTGGAAACCCCTGGTGGGCGAGGCGGCCCCTCGCCACCTCCACCGATCTCGCCGAAGGATCGATGCCGACGATGTGCGCCCCCGGATTGGCCTGGGCGAGAGCCAGGGTCTTGAAGCCACTGCCGCAGCCCGCATCCAGGATCCATCGGCCCGCCGTCTCGATGCGCCGCCGATTGCGCAGGTAGTAGGGCGTCACCAGATTGTGTTGATAGAGCACCTCCAGATTGCCCCGGTGTGAAATCGCGTAGGGCATGTTGCCGTAGGGCACCCGGTCGAAGTAGCTGTCACTCTCCTGCACGATCCGCGCCTGAAACCACCCGAGAGATCTCGCCCATCCTACCTTGAGCCACCTGCGGGAAGGCTGGGCCATCAAACCTCCCGCAACAGCGCTTCAAAATCTGGGCATCGCCTCTGCAGGTACACTTGGAAGAATGCAGGAAAGTTGGTTCGACCGTATCTTTCGGGACAACGCAGGCAACATCGTCGTCGCTCAGCCACCAAATCCCCCGCTCATCGCCTGGGGAATTGCGACCTTGCTGCAGTTCATCTTCACGACGGGCCAGCTCCACAGCCTTCTAGATCTCATTGCCTTTGGCTCCCTGTTCACCTGGGCCTGGCTGGAATTATTTGATGGAGTCAATTATTTTCGCAGAGCCCTTGGCCTTATCGTGCTGATTGTGTCGCTCTGGGTCAGACTGCAGTAGCGCTCGACATTTCAAGATCAGGCATATGAATTTCCTGGCAGAGCTGCGGTGGGGCTTGAGACGAACGGACGTTTTTTTAGATATGGCCAGCATCGGTGGAGGCTGGTAGTCTATCTGTCCCCTAGCCCAGGCAACCAGCAAGGCGGGCGCGCTGGCGCACCAGGCCGAGTACGGTGTCGATCGCAGGCGTGGGAACATCTACGAGGCGGCCCAATTCCTGAACAGCACCCACCAGGGCGTCGATCTCTAAGGTGCGGCCCGCTTCGAGATCCTGGAGCATCGAGGTCTTGTGGGGACCGACGGCAGCCGCTCCGGCGATGCGCTTGTCGAGGTCGATAGCAAAGGTGACCCCGAGGCGCTCGGCGATCGCCTGCGCTTCGCCCATCATCCGGCGGACCACCGGCTGGGTGTCGGGGGAGGTGGCAATTTCTTCGAGGGTGGCACCGGTGAGGGCGCTGATCGGATTAAAGGAGAGGTTGCCCCAGAGCTTTACCCAGATCTCGTTGCGAATCTCGGTGCGCACCGGCGCTTTGAAACCGGCCTTACCCAGGGCCGTGCTCAAGGTGAGACAGCGCTCGGAGCGGCTGCCATCCGGCTCGCCCAACAAGAAGCGATCGCCGTACTCGTGGGCGATCACACCGGGAGCGATCACCGTGCAGGCCGGGTAGACGACGCAGCCGATCGCCCGCTCGGGGCCAATCGTCTCCCAGATGCAGCCATCGGGATCGACGCTCGCCACCCGCTTATCCTGCCAGGGACCAGACAACTTGTAAAAGTACCACCAGGGCACGCCGTTCATCGCGTTGACCACGGCAGTCCCCTCTCCCAGTAAAGGCCGCATCTGGGAGACAATCGGCGGCAGGGAATGGGCCTTGAGGGTGACAATCACAAAGTCCTGTACTCCCACTGCCTCTGGATCGTCGGTGCAGTGCGGATGGGCAACAAAAGTTTCACCGCCGCTGTGCAGGGTGACGCCATTTTTGCGCATCGCCTCCAGGTGAGGACCGCGAGCGATGAGCGTCACCTCCTCGCCCGCTTTGGCGAGCCGCACCCCGAGCAAGCCGCCGATTGCCCCAGCACCGTAGATGCAGATTTTCATGTCATTCCTAACTTTTGAGCGAGTCCGATGCGCTGGAGTTTGCCGGTGGGGCCGGTGGGAATCTGTTCGACAAAGACCACCCGGCGCGGCACCTTAAAGTCAGCCAGCCGCCCGGCGGCGTAGGCGCGAATCGCCTGCTCGTCGGCGCTGTAGCCGGGCTTGAGCACGATCGCCGCTGCCACCTCCTCGCCCAGTTTGGCGTGGGGCAGGGCGAAGGTGAGGGCGAGGGCGACCGCCGGATGATCGAGCAACACCTCGTCCACCTCGCGCGGCGACACCTTCTCGCCGCCCCGGTTGATGATCTCCTTGAGGCGGCCTGTGATCCGCAGGTAGCCACTGGTATCGAGCGTGCCCTGATCGCCGGTGCGGAACCAGCCGTTCGTAAAGGCGGCGGCGTTGGCAGCCGGGTTATTGAGGTAGCCCGCCATCACGTTTGGCCCCCGAATCGCTACCTCCCCCACCTCGCCCGCCGGCAGAGGCCCGCCATCGTCGCCTAAGACGGTGACCTCGGGACCGGCGGCGATACCGACGCTGCCGGGTTTGCGTTCTTCAGGGGGCAGGGGGTTGCTCGTCATCTGGTGGGCGGCTTCGGTCATGCTGTACGCCTCGATCACCGGAGCCTCGAAGGTGGCCTCCAGTTGGGCGATCACCTGGGGCGGCAGCGAGGCCGAACTGGAACGAATAAACCGCAGCGAGGTGCTTTCGACGATCTCGCGGTTGCGCTCGGCGCGATCGAGGATCGCTTGATGCATCGTCGGTACTGCCGTGTACCAGGAGGGACGGGCTTCTGCCAGCCAGCCAAAGAACTTGAGGGCGCTGAAGCCGGGTGGGCAAAAGACACTGCCCCCGGCGGCAAGCGGTGCGAGCAAACCCGCCACCAATCCGTGGATATGAAAGAGGGGCATGACATTCAAACAGCGATCCGCACCGCTCAACTGCAGCGTGCCGACGATGTGGCGGGCGGAGGCGCACAGGTTGTCGTGGGTCAGGGGCACAATCTTGGGCCTGGAGGTCGTCCCGGAGGTATGCAACAGCAGAGCCACATCGGACGCCTGGGCGCGACTGGCCGCTACTGGATCTTTGCCTTCGCCCCGCAACAAGAAAGCGCCTGCCGCTCCTCCCGGTTCCTCCACCAGCTCGATCACCGCGATCCCCTGCTCGCGGGCCACCGTGACGGCGGGCGAAGCCGAACCGGCAGGGGCGATCAAAGCGCGGATCTGCAGATCTCTTAGATAAAAGTCAAATTCTTCGGCCCGGTAAGCCGGGTTGAGGGGAGCTGCCACCGCTGCCGCCGCTGCCGCTAAAAAGGCCACTGCCAGAGAAGGACCGTTGGGCAGGACCAGCGCCACCCGGTCGCCGCGACCAATCCCCAGGGCTCCCAAGGCACGAACGGCAGCATCCAGATGATCGTTTAGAGCGCGGTAGCTAAGCGAGTCCTGGGCCGGAGCGGCGAGGGCGATCGCTTCTAACTCTCCCAGCGCGAGCAAATCGAGAATGTTCACAGGTGTCGGACCATCCTGGGCTCCAGGTTGCATTCTGGCACGTTCTGCCCACTGCCTGCGGGGGAGCCGGAGAGGGGGAGCACCCAAGCCGTTCTAGTATGGTGAGAAGCGGTGCGTACCGCTTTTTGCAGGATTAACTTCCTGGTGTAGTAGTGGTATTGTGTGCGACAGGGCAGATATCAATGGGGCGAGGAGAGGGCATGGATCGATGAAAGTCTGCATCGTTACGCCGTTTTGCCTTTCTAACAGCCACGGAACCGGCGTTCAATTGCTCAGACTCTTCGCTGACGACGACTACTCTCATCTCTACTGGTCCTCCGCCTCCGGTTTCAGCGAGTGCGACAATTCGCTTCTGCTCGAAGAACAGTTCAACTGGTGGAAATTTTCGCGCGGCAAAGGCCGACTCGAACAACTGATGGGCCTGATGGGCCTCAGTTCTGTCTGGCGGCACAACGAGTTGATTAGCGATTCGTACCGAAATTTACTTGCCGAGCAGTACCGCCCCGACCTCGCCTACGTCGTCGTCATCGACGAGACGAGCGCCCAGAAGGCAGTTTCGCTGCTGGAGGTACTCGGGTGTCCCTACATCGTCCACATCATGGATCTGATGCATCCGGGCGGCCTGCAGCCGCAGATGAGCGGCTTTCGCCGGTTGTTCGCCGGGGCGAGCGGCGTGTTTGCTTTGAGCGAGAATATCCGCCAGGAAGTGCTCAAATTTCCGGCACCGGCCTGCCGCGTCTTTCCGATCGTCCGCAGCATCGGCAGGGCGGTCCAACTTCCGCCAGGGCCTGACGCGCCCCTGCGCATCGTCATGGTCGGATCCCTGTACTACCAGGCGGGGCTACAGTGCCTGGCGCAGGCGTGGGACAGCCTGATCGAGCGCTATCCGCGCCTTGAGCTGGTCTATGCCGGTCCCCAGTCGCAGATTCACAACTATCTACCGGCCAGACTCAAAAAGATCCTCGATTATCGGGGTTATCTGCGCAACGAAGAGGTCGAGGCCATTTTGCTCGATTGCCACCTGGCGTACCTGCCCGGCCCCTGCCTGCCCACCCATAAAGACAAATACAGCAAATATTCGATTCCTTCCCGCCTCACCGACTACCTGATGGCCGGTCTGCCGATCGTCGCCTACCTCGCCTCCGGATCGGCCACCGAGCAATTTTTGACGCCGCTGATGCCCCTGGCGGTGCGTCGGACGATGACTCCTGGGGCGCTCGCCCAGGCGGTGCAGGAGTTTGTCGAGCGCCCCGAGCGCTGGCAGGCGGCGAGCCGGGCCGCCCACACCTTTGCCTGTGAGCAGTGCTCGGTGGAGGGCGTGCGCGAGACGCTGATGAACGAACTGCAGCGGGCAGCGGGGATCGCCGATAGTAGAAAGCGGGTTTCTGCCCATACCCCGACTCCCGATCTTTGAGAAAACACCGATGCAAACCCCCGACCCCCTCAGCATCTTCGTCGAACTCAAAGGCGAGACTGCCGAGGCGCGCGCCCGCGTCCAGGAGTTGCTCGGCAGCCAGATGGTACTCCCCGAAGATCCGCTTCCTGAGCAGTTGCGCGCCCTGATCACCCGCGATCTGCGCGTGCTCGAAGGAGCAAGTGTCGTGATCACGGGCAACGAGGTCAACGAGCGCCACGGCACCGGTGTGCTGGTGCGCCGCATCTTCGCAGGCTGCCCGAATATTCTCTCGGTGCGCTCGCGCGACGACTACGATGGTGCCCACGACTTCGGGGCGGTGAGCGTGCTGGTCAACCACCGCGACAGCCGGCGCTATCAGATTTTCTTCAATCTCATCCAGGCGCTGCGCGGCAGCACAATCTCGCGCATCGTCTGCATCCCGTACTACGCAAGCGACGTGCTGACGGCAATTGCCCTTAAAGATCTCTTTGGGGTGCCCCTCTGCACCTACATCATGGACGATCACAACCTCTACTCCGACGGCATCCCGGATGGGCTGATGGAGGAGATGCTGCACAAGTCGGCTCTGCGCCTTGCGATCTCAGCTCCGATGCGCGACGCTTACGAGCGCAAGTACGGCCTCAAGTTCTGGCTGTTGCCGCCCATCGTCCAGGATGAACTGATTTGCTCCCGGCCACTGCCTCCCACCGAAGCGGTGCTGCGCTCGAAGCGGGGCATTTTAATCGGCAACGTCTGGGGCGAGAAGTGGCTTGAAAGGCTGCGCCGCACGGTCAAAAATTCGGGACTGACGCTGGACTGGTACGCCAGCCTGCCCCCGTGGCGCGCTCTGAGCGCAGCGGATCTGGAGCGCGATGGGCTGAGGCTGCAGGGGTTTTTGCCGGAGCCGGTGCTGGCGGAGCGGCTGCAAAATTATCCTTTTGCCGTATTGCCCTCCGGTACCCTCGATGCGAGCGACGACAAGCAGGCAATTGCCCGGCTGAGCCTGCCGACGCGGGTGCTTTTTTTGATGGCCGCCGCCGGCTTGCCAATCCTGGTCCTGGGCAGCGCCAGAACGGCAGCAGCCAGTTTTATCGAGCGCTTTGGCATCGGGGTCGTCACCGACTACGATGGGGCGAGCTTCCGGCGGGCCGCCGAGCAGTTGAGCGATCCGGCGACCCAGCAGCAGATACGCGCCAGGGCCGCCGCCGCCGCCCCGGCTTTTGCTGCCGGGGGGGTGGGCGAGTGGCTGTGGCGCTCGCTGGAGATGGGCGAACCCTGCGATGGGCGCTTCGAGGAGCTGATGCCCCGGCAGGCGGCGGATCTGGTGCCCTACATCGAGCCGCCGATCCCGGCTGTCCACAGCGACTATCGGGCGGACTATCGGACCCTCAGGCGACTGGGCCGCTACTTTACCCCCGATTTTGTCGTCGATGTCGGCGCTTCTTCCGGTGTCTGGTCCCACGTCGCTGCGCTAGTTTTTCCAAAGGCGCGCTTTGTTCTGGTCGAACCGCTGCACGACGCCCACGCTCAGGCGGACAACTTTGCCCACCGCCGCCAGCATCCAGAATTCGAGTGGGTACAGGCTGCCGTCTCCAACCAGACCGGCACCGTCACCCTCCAGGCATCCGGCGACCTGTACGGCAGCTCGCTGCTGCCGATTGCCGACGCTCGCTCGTACCAGCCCATCAAAGCCGAGGCGATCACCCTCGACGCTCTGGCCCGCCAGAAAAATCTCACCGGTCGGGGTCTGCTCAAGATCGACGTGCAGTGCGCCGAGCACCTGGTGCTCGAAGGAGCCGGCAAGATGCTCCAGCAGGTGGGGGCTCTACTTATCGAACTGTCCCTTGAACCGGCTGCTCCCGGCGCAAAATCTTTAAGCCAGATGGTGCAGCTCATCGAGCAGTTGGGGTTTACCTACTACGACGATGTGGGCCACTGGCGCTCTCCCGTCGATGGTGCGCTGCAGCAAAAGGATATTCTTTTTGTCAGAAAGTCGTTTTTAACCCCGACGACGGCGACGAACTGAACCTTTGACACTTCGAGGAGTTGACCCTTGCTCACGGCCCTCATCGGCAGAATCAAGAGACTGAAAGACACGTTGCTGGCCTATCTGGAGTTGAGCAACCAGAACAACCTCTCGCTGCTGAAGTCGAGTGCTTACATCATCGAAGTGCTGCAACTGCAGAACCGCGTCTTTCTCGACCAGCGCTCCCAGATGCTCGAACAGTTGAGCAGCCTCCAAAGTGGCGTCGAGCGGCTGCAGGTGCAGATCGAGCAGTTGCAGAAGCAACAGGACGAACTCCTTACCCGCTTGAACGAGCCAGTAGATGGCCATCCGCCGGGGGCGGGCCACTTCAAGTCCTGAGCCGGATACCTTGATCCCGGCTGGGGGGCGGTAGTCGGCTACGATGTGATCGCCTGTAGCGGAGCTGGTGATGGTGTCCTATCGCGAGTTTGCCCTTGCTGGTGCGAAGCCCCAGTACAATCCCGATCGACCCGGCAACGTCGAACACATTGCCCTCGATCTGGTGGTCGATCTAGAGGGCAAATCCCTCGCCGGTACCTGCCGGGTGCAGATGACTCTGGTCGCAGATTGGACCCGCAGCCTCAGCCTCGATGCTGTCGAGATGCAGATCGATCGGGTGCAGGTAGATGGCGCGCCCGCCAATTTTTTTCACGACGGCTCGGTTTTAACCGTACAGCTCGTCGAACCGGTTGCAGCCGGTAAGCCGCTGGAATTGGCGATCACCTACCGGGTCGCCCAGCCGCGCCGGGGCATCTACTTTGTCGGGCCAACTGCGGACTATCCGGACAAGCCTGTGCAGGTCTGGACCCAGGGCGAGGACGAGGATTCGCGCTTCTGGT
This sequence comes from Gloeobacter kilaueensis JS1, assembly GCF_000484535.1. NCBI lineage: Bacteria > Bacillati > Cyanobacteriota > Cyanophyceae > Gloeobacterales > Gloeobacteraceae > Gloeobacter > Gloeobacter kilaueensis. The sequence continues at coordinate 208,607 of NC_022600.1, forward strand.
TTCCCTGCTTCGACTATCCGGGACAGCTTGCCACCTCCGAAATCCGAGTACAGGTGCCGGGCCGCTACCGGAGCGTCTCCAACGGCCTGCTCGTCAGCAGCGAGGAGCACGGCCCCAGCAGAATCGATCACTGGCGGCAGGAGCAGGTGCATCCGTGCTATCTCATCAGCCTGGTGGTGGCCCAGCTGAGCGAAATTCAAGATCGCTGGCAAGACGTTCCGGTACCGGTCTACGTTGCCCCCGGTCGCGAGGCAGAAGCAAAGCGCACCTTCGCCAGAACCGCCGAGATGGTCGGTTACTTCTCGAAACTTTTTGGGGTGCGCTATCCGTTTGCCAAGTACGCACAAACCTGCGCGGTCGATTTTATCTTTGGCGGCATGGAAAATACCAGCGCCACCACCCAGACCGACCGCTGCCTGCTCGATGAACAGGCGGCCAGAGAAATTCGCTGGCCCGAGGATCTGATCTCCCACGAGTTAATCCACCAGTGGTTCGGCGATCTGGTTGTCATCCATCACTGGTCCCACGCCTGGCTCAAGGAGGGGGCGGCTACCTACTTCGAATCGCTCTGGCGCGAGCACGCCCACGGGAGCGAGGATGCCATTTATTTTCGCTACCAGACAGCCCAGGCATACTTTGAAGAAGATAGCAGCCGCTACCGGCGGCCCATCGTCACCAACGTCTACAAGGAGGCGATCGAGCTGTATGACCGCCACCTCTACGAGAAGGGGGCGATGGTCTACCACATGCTGCGCCACTATCTGGGGGAGGCGGGCTTCTTTCGGGCCATCCAGCGCTTTTTGGCTGACAACGCCCACCGCACCGTCGAGACGATCGATCTGTTGCGCGCCATCGAGCGGGCCACCGGGCGCAACCTGCTGCCGCTATTCGAGCAGTACGTCTTCAAGGGCGGCCATCCCCAGTTCAAGGTGGCCTACGAGTGGGACAGCGAAGCCTCGATGGCAAAGATTACCGTCGAGCAGACCCAGGCGGTGGACGAGCGGACGGCGCTCTTCGATCTGGTGGTCCAGTTGGGTTTTGGCTTTGCCGATGGGGCGGCTATCCGCCTGCTGCCGGTGCGCCTTCAGCAAAAACAGCAGACGATCTGCTTTGTCTTTGCCCAGCCGCCGCAGGTCTTCAGCTTCGATCCGGGCAACCACCTGCTTAAAACTGTCGAACTGGAGGTGCCGGTGGAGATGCTCAAGCACCAGCTGCTGCACGACCCGGATCTGATGGGCCGCATCTTTGCGGCCCAGACCCTGGCAAACAAGGCCACCCCCGAGATTGTCGCTGTTCTGGCGGGTGTCCTGGGGGATGAGGCCGCTTTTTGGGGACTGCGCGCCGAGGTGGCCCTTGCCCTGGGTAAGAGCAAAAAAGACTACGCCTACGCCGCCTTGCGCGGGGCAGCCGGCACCAAAAAAATTGAGGTGCGCGCCGCTATCTTGCGGGCGCTGGCGGAGGATCGCACTGACGAGACTTTTGCGCTGCTGCGCGCGTGGGTTTTCGATCCGAGCTACAGCGTCAGCGTCGAGGCTGCGAAGGCAATCGGCAAAGCCAGACACAGCGAGTCGCGGGCACTACTCATCGATGTACTGGAGCAGCGCGACTCCTGGAATGAGATCGTGCGCGGGGCGGCCCTTGCCGGGCTCGCCGAACTCAAGGACGACCCCGAGGCGGTCCAGGCGATTTTAGATCGCACCCGCTCCGGCATCGTCCAGCCGCTGCGGCTGGCGGCAATCCGCGCCCTCGGGACCGCAGGCGAAGGCGGTGAGAACCAGTCCATCCTCGACGCCCTCACCCGCATCGCCCAGCAAAGCGAGTTCTCGGTCCGCCGGGCGGTGATCGCTGCTTTGAGCGCCCTCAAGTCCCCAAAGGCCCTGCCGCTGCTGGAGCAGATCGCAGGCGAAGACGCCGATGGCCGGATCCGGCGCGCCGCCCTCGAAGCGATCGAACAGATCCGCTCCGAACTGGGTCAAGACAAAGAGTTAAAAAAGCTGCGCGAGGCTGTCGAGAGCCTGCAGCAAGAAAACCGTTCCCTCAAAAGCCGACTGGACATCGTCGAGAGCCGCCCAAAAGCGTAGCTCACTCGTCGTCAAAGTCTTCGACAAATCCCATCGGCAGACAGACGCTGATCGAAGTGCCCTGAAAAGGAACCGTGTCCATAATCAGCCTGCCACCGATCGAGCGCGCCCGCTCGGCGATACTGGCAAGACCCAGGCCGTTGCCGGATTTGCCCTCGCGGCTGCCGCTCAGTTCGAGTCCTTTGCCGTTGTCCATCACCTGCAAGACGATCTGTTGCGGCTCGAAGCTGAGTTTGACGGTGATCTTGGTGCCGCCCGAGTGCTTGACCGCGTTGGTGATCGCCTCGTAGGCGATGAGCGCCAGTTGCTTTTTGATCTGATCGTTTAGATGGGGCAGCTCGCCATTCTGGACAAAACTCGATTGAATGCGCGAATTGGTACACAGCCGCTCAAGGCAACCTTCGATGCACCGGGGCAGATCTTCGTAGTTGAGGCTGGTCGATAGCGTCCACAGCGACTGCTGCATCGTGCGCACCCCGTCAGCTGCCGTCTGGCGGGCGAGCGCTGCGATCTGTTTGAGGGCTTTTGGATCGAGCTGGGGCTGATCGAGGCTCTTGCACAGCGCTTCACACTGATAATGCAGCCCGGCAAAGAGATTGCCGAGGTTGTCGTGAATATCGGCGGCGATCCGATTTCTTTCGGCCAGCACCGCTGCATGGTGGCTTTCTTTTTCGGCTCGCTTCTGCTCGCTGAGATCGCTCAGGCTGATGATCGTCGCCACCCGCTTGTCCTGACTCGACGAGAGTTTTGCTGCCACGGGTAGCTGGGTACCATCGCGGCGCGTCAGCCAGGCTTCTTTTAGATGAGACGCTTCGCGCAACTGGATCGCATATTTCAGATCCGATTGGGCCTTGGCATCGCCGGAAGCAAGCAGCGACAGCACCGAGGAGAGGCAGTTGTGAGCGATCAGTTCCTGCCGGTCGCGCTCGAGCATCTCAAGGGCGGCAGAATTGACGAAAGTACAGATACCACGGCTATCAAAGCCGATGATGCCGTTACCAGCATTTTCAAGTGTCAGATCCTTTGAGCGCTGGAGGCTGACCATGCGGCCCTCAAGTAAGAGCACCAGCGCGATAGTAAGACCGCCAATTCCCACCAGGGCGAGCAAGCCAAACAGGCTCACTCGCACAATGCCGGCTTTATTGTCATCGATGAGCCGCTCGAATCTGGCATAGGTCATACCGACTTCGAGCGCGCCAGTGGGCCGTGGATGGGGAAGCAGCCCGAGATTGTGATCATAAATAGGATTGGCACTGAATAGATAATCGCGATCCCCCTGCTTCACCCGCCCATAAAATGTGCCGGAATGCAAGACAGTCTGGTCGTACACCTCATCACTCAGTCGGCCACCCAGGGAGCGCACACCATTGTCGTTACTAAGAGTCGTGCTTATTCTCTGGCCGCTCCTGGTATAAATCGACATAATCCTGCCGCCGGAGAGAAAAGAAGCTTTATCGACGATCCTCGGATCTGAGTTCAGCAAAAAGCCGCCCATCAGCCAGTAGGAACCTGTCCGCTCGACGGTGACAGATGCCAGCCCCTGCAACTGCTGCTTGTCTTCTGGACGGGCACGATAAAAACCTGCCTGCTCGGCCAGGCCGAGAGTGTACAAGTCTTGCCCATCGAGTAACTCGAAACCGGAGAGGGTCTTGCCGTACTTTCTGCTGTCACGAACGATCGAGGCAAGCAATTTTTTACCCACCTGGACGCTGGACAACCGGTAGGTAGAAGCACTGCCCGGTGCCGGCGGCTGATTGGTGGGCAACCACCATTGGCCGCCCGTGCCATCGTCCTGTGGCATGACGAACGGCTCCTTGACCTTGCTGCTTTGCCGGTCGAGTATCCGGCTTTGACCGGCAACGATCCGGCCCTCCGAATCAAGAAGAACCAGAAAATTAAAATGCAAGGGCCATTTCGTATGTTCGAGCAACTCTCCTCTGGTGGCTGCCTCTGCGGCCAGATGGAGAATCTGCTTGCCTTCTTCCTGTTTTTCAAAAAGAGACTGTTCAGATTGAATCAAATTAGTCAGAAAAATATAGCTCTCGATATTATTGGTTATTGTTCGCATCTGTCGCTGGTTCCAGTCGGTCGCCAGCCAGCCAAGGGCAGAGGTGCATAACAACAGCAGAATGGTCAGTTTTGTAAAAGAGCGAGAATATTTATTTGACCACAAATTGTCTTTTAAGACGGATTTAAGACCAGATAGGCGTAAATCGACCTGCATTCGCTCCTCTCCTTCATCCTTTCGTAGGTTATAAGACATGCACGGATGCTCAGCCCAAGAACAACCAGTAAGGATAGAGCCCGACCATCCCTGATCCTTGGCGTTGCTTTTGTCCGATTTACAAACTACTGGCTGCAGAGCGCTCTGGACATGAACAGCCGTTCACAAAACGAGAGGTTCGCACGGGACACTCAGCACAACAGAATGTGTAAATCTGCTAACTTGCTGGCAGTCCCCCTCTAGCAGAGAGTATAGCGCAAAAGCAATGCTATCGGCTTTAGCTGGCGGTCGTTGACATTAAAATCTCTCAGAAACAATCGTTCCTGAGAGATGGTCGCTGTACTAAAAGTTCGTCCGATAATCCAACCGGCCTACATCGCCCTCCCATAGAGACAGGCCAGCAGGTCCTGCTGCCTTCCCTTCGTAAGCTGTAGCCATAGGTAATCAGCTACCGAAAAATTTCAATGTTGATCCCAGGGGATTCGCGGATGTCTTGTGCTCCCGGATAACTGTCGTTCAAGCCCGCTGGGGACCCGGATCGATAGCTTTGATGAAGTTGGGCTGAACAGGACCGCTACTGGCGGCTGCCAGGTGCTCAAGCAGGAGGTTCTGCGGCGGTGCTGCCTCGGCACAGGTCAACAACATCGCAGTTAACAGAACTACACCCACCAGTTTTGCATCGTTGCGCTCAATCATTGTCTACTCCTGTGCAGGGCGGAAACGTTGTGTTGCCCCATATGCAAATTTTAGACTTGCGGACAAATTTTGTAAATAGTTTCTAGAGGATTGTTTTTGAGCATAATTTCCTAGCTACTGCCCTAGACATAAGCAAAGAAAGGCTTTCAAGTTTTTGCGGCTAAAGAAAATAAATGCCGATTCTTGAAAAAGATGTTTTATAAACGGAAAATAATAGTAGCTATAAATTATGATAATTTCTCAGAGATAAAAATTAGCTTTGCCGCTACAAGTACACAAGTCCAAAGCCGACGTTGTCGCTCCGGCGGGGCTTCACCGGGGGTAGTAGTGGTGGTTGTATGCCCTCCAAAAAACGTGGTGAGTTCCTCTGGAAGGGGGAGAAAATCGGAGTGTCCGGCCCGTGCAGCCACCGGTCAGGCGCACGAAGTACAGAAAAGAATACAGAGGATGTCCAGCCTTCTACTACTTTCGGCTCAAAATTAGTAGTTTTTTTGTGACGGCGGATGCCGTAGTGCATCTACTTCCGGCTCTGGAGCTTGGGGAGGAAGCTGGTCGGGAGCTGCCCAGATGACCTTTTCGTCGCGGAAGGTGACCAGACCAGGACGAGCGCCCCTGAGCTTACGCACGTGGCGGCGCTCGGTATAGATCACAGGGACGTGGGCGCTGTGGCGGGCGCGGCTATAGTAGGCGGCGAGGTTGGCTGCCAGTTGCACCGCTTCAGCTTCGGCGCGCTCGCCCGCCGGTACCTTGAGTACGACGTGGGAGCCGGGAATTTCCTGGGCATGAAACCAGAGGTCCGTCGGAGCGGCCACCTCAAAAGTCAGTTGCTCGTTCTGGCGGTTGTTGCGGCCTACCAGCACGACGGAGCCATTGGCGAGGGCGAACTGCTCGAAGGGTACTGGACCTGCGGTAGCGGCGGGCTTTTCTTTGGCGTCGAGATATTCCTGCTGTACCAGTTCGGTCTCGACTTCCAGCAGCGCACCGAGATCGCTGTGTTCGCTCAACAGCTCGACGGTAGCTGCTACCTGCTCAAGGTAAGCGATCTCCTCGCGGGTCTGGGCCAGTAGTGGTTCGACGCTCTGGCGGGTCCGCTTCGCCTTGCGGTGGCGGCGGTAGTAAGCCTGGGCGTTGCCCACCAGATCTTTTGTCGGGTCGAGGTCGATCCGCACCGGACAGCCCGTCTCGAAGTCCGCTAGCTGGATGTGCCTGGCACCGGGCACAGTCTGGTTGAGGTGGGCCATCAACAGGTCCGCCACCTGTTTGTAGCGCTCGACCTCCCCCGCCTGGACAATCATCTGCTCCTGTTTGTGCTCTCGCTTCACGGCCCGTGCCAGGGCCACCTTGAGCGCCTGCTTGAGCCTTGAGCGCTTCGCATTCAGCAAGCCGGCCTGCAGCTGCTCGGTGTAGTAGTGCTCCAGCAGCAGATGCAGAGAAGGGACCGCTTCGCTGAGATTCCAGCCGAGCACGGTGTAGCCGCTGCCGCTCCAGCCAGGCTGGTAGCGGTTCTCTTCAAGGCAGGTGAGCCACTGCTGCCACAGTTGCCAGATCGCCTGCCAGTCCGCTTCGCTCAGCTCGTCGGTCCGAATCTGCGTGCCCAGCTTCGCCTGGGTTAATAGCTGGGAGGCGAGCACCTGGCTGACGCTGCGGTAGGTCTGCACCAACAATGGCCCCACCGGCTTCGGCACAATTTCCAGCCGCGAGCGCCACTGCAAAAAGCTCTCAGAGCGGCTCGGGGCAGGGCCGGTGAGGGGCGGCGGTGGCCTGTAAATCTCACCCAGTTGCACAGGCCGCACCCGCGACTGGCTAGTAGAAACCGAATGGGCGACAGCGAGGATCTGGCCCTGCTGGTCGCACAGGACGATATTGCTGTACTTGCCCATCACCTCGACATAAAGCTGCACCTGCGGCGGCTCCTCCGGGCGGCGGGCAAACCCCAACTGCACCACCCGTTCCCAGGCGGGTTGCTCGCACCTGACCAGCACCTGTCCCACCAGATGCTGGTGCAGAGTAGAGGCAAAGGCAAAGCGGGTTGTACGCGAGCGGGCCGCTTCGCCGCCGGAATTGACAAAGTGCAGCCGGGCCGCCTGGGGATGGCAGCTTGCTAAAAGCCAGCGCTGGCCGCCCAGAGTCTTGAGTAACAACCGGATTGTCTGGTAATCGTCCTGGCGAATCTGCTCGATGCGCGCCGGCAGCCAGTTGTCTTTCAGTTCGACAACCGCTGCGCTCAACGTCGTAAAATCTACCGCCTGCATCGCTCAGCCTCCCCCTCGCCTTGCTTGTAGCCGGCTGAGGCACAGGATACGATAAAAATGAAGAAAAGTTGCGGCTCGCCGTGCCATCCTTTGACCTCTCCCAAGTGCATCCGGCGACATCTTCTCCTCCCTTAAAACCACCAGCCGCTGGCCGGCTGGTGGTCCTCAGCGGCCCGAGCGGCGTCGGCAAGGGCACGATTCTGGCTCTAGTGCGCCGGCGGCATCCAGAACTCTACCTGTCCGTATCGGCCACCACCCGTGCTCCCCGCACCGGCGAGGTGGATGGCCGGGACTATTACTTTTTAACCCAGGCGGCCTTTGAGCAGCTCATCGCAGAGAACGCCCTGCTGGAGTGGGCCTGCTACGTCGGCAACTACTACGGTACACCGGCGGCTCCGGTGCTCGCAGCGCTGGCGGCTGGCCGGTCGGTGGTGCTCGAAATCGAAGTGCAGGGGGCGCTGCAGGTCAAAAACAACTACCCGGCGGCTATGCTGGTATTCGTTCTGCCGCCCTCGCTCGCGGTGCTCGCAGCGCGGCTACGCGCTCGCGGCACCGATGCGCCGGAGCTTATCGAGCGCCGTCTCGAACGGGCCGCCGAGGAGCTGGCCCTTGTTGGGCACTTCGACTACCGTGTGCTCAACGACGACCTCGAGCGCGCCGTCGAGCAGGTAGAACGTCTGTTGTTTGAGGAACCGCTCCATGACCCAACCGGCTGTTGAAACTGCGGACTTGATGCGCCGCGTCGAGCAACTGGTCGATGCCGCCGCCAACCGCTACCGGATCACCGTTCAGGTGGCCAACCGCGCCAAGCGCCGCCGCTACGAAGATCTAAGCGACGACGACGGCAACTTCAAGCCGGTGCTCCGGGCCATCTTCGAGATGTCCGACGAACTCAACGAGCCTGAAATCATCGGCGACTGAGTGGATTTGCCCCTTGTCTACAGCCCCCGCTACGAGGCAGCGCTGCCGGTGGGCCACCGCTTTCCGATGGGCAAATTCGGCCACCTGTACCGCTATTTGCTCACCAGCGGCATTGCCCGACCAGAACAGTTCTGGCTGCCGGAGCGCGCCGGCTGGGAATGGCTCACCCTGGTCCACGCGCCGTCCTACGTCGCCGATTTTTGTGCCGGCAGGCTGAGCGAGCGCGAATTTCGGCGCATCGGCCTGCCCTGGAGCCCGGCCATCGTCGAGCGCACCTGCACCGCCGTCGGGGGAACGGTGCTGAGCGCCCGGCTCGCCATCAGCCACGGCCTCGCCTGCAACATTGCCGGAGGCACCCACCACGCCTTTGCTGATTTTGGCTCCGGCTTCTGCATCTTCAACGATCTGGCGGTGGCAGCGAGAGTGCTGCTCGCCGAGGGGCGGGTGAGCCGGGTGTTGATCGTCGATCTCGATGTCCATCAAGGCGACGGCACCGCCCGGATCTTTGCCCAGGAGCCGGCTGTCTTCACCTTCTCGATGCACTGCGAACAGAATTTCCCAGCCCGCAAGCAACAGAGCGATCTAGATGTGTCCTTGCCGATTGGTACGGGCGATGCCGTCTACTTGCGGACGCTGCGGGAGTACCTGCCGGACCTGCTCGATCGAGTCCGCCCCGATCTGGTGCTCTACGACGCCGGGGTGGACCCCCATCGCCGCGACCGGCTGGGCAAACTCGATCTGAGCGACGAGGGGCTCTACGAGCGGGATCTGGAGGTGATCGGCAGTTGCCTGCGCCGCCGGGTGGCGGTGGCTGGGGTGATCGGTGGCGGCTACGACGACGATCTCCAGGCACTGGTGCAGCGCCATTCTCTGCTGCACCGCGCCGCCAGTGCCCTCTACCGGACCCTTTGACGATCCTTTGTAAAGCTGTATAGCGAGTTGCGTGCCGTTGCGGCGGGATTTGCTATAACCGACCCATGCTTCCCCTGTGCATCCTTCGGCTGTTGCCCTGTTCTTAGCAGTCAGTCATTCTTCTTTTTTGCGATGCACCAGATCCACTTTCCTGCACGGTTTGATGCCGGAGTGCCCGACGAGCGTTCTGCCCACCGGCACCGCGATCTCTGGCAGCTTCAGCACCGCGTTCAGTCCGCTCCCGTCCTCGGAGCAGTAGCCTCGATGCGGGAGGGTTTCGCTACGCCTTTTAAGTTGCTGAGGCGGTCCGAAGGAGGACCACAGCTATGTTATCGAGGCTGGCACATCTCGGCGCGCTGGCTGATCAAAGGTTACGTCGCGGATCTTAAAGATCCGGAGGGCAAAGCGGTTGGTGAGCCGCTCCTGTGCTTTGCGACTCCCGAGCTGGCGCTGGTTCACGCCCAAAAATATGTGGACTGGCTCATTGCCAGAACGACCAGACGTTAACTGTCCCCATTGCTGCAAATTGCGTCGATCGCTTCCGGGGAAAGTGGGCCGCCGGATACAGTAGTTCAGTACGACTCGCAGTTCGGTTTGTGGACAAAGGTACCCTGGTTGAATTTCGTCTGCACGGCAACCGCCACCTGGGGGTGGTCAGCGGCCCGGACGGTAAAAAGAACTTCAACCTGCAGACGCCGAATGGCCACATCCAGACCGTTCATCCCCGCCAGATTACCTACACGGTTGCGGGCGGGCCCTACCGCAACAGCGAACTACCGGCCTTCGAGGCCCAGGCCGAAGCCCTGCTCGCCCAGGCCGATCTCGAACTGGCCTGGGAGTTGTTCCGCGAGACCCACGCGCTGGTGACGCCCGCAGAACTGGCGCAGTTGCTTTTTAGTAGTGAAGGCCCGGTGGCCGGCTACGCCGCCTTTCGCCTGCTGGCCGACGACAAGCTCTACTTCAAACAAAAAGGCGAGGGCTACGAGCCGCGTTCGCCTCTCCAGGTCGAGGAGTTGCGCCACCAGCAGGCGATCGAGCAGCGCCGGGCTTTTGAGCAGGCCCAGTTTCTTGAGCGCATCCAGGCTGCCCTGAGCGGTGCAATCGTCAGCTGGCAAAAAAGCGACCAGCAGCGCCTCGACGCCCTCGAGCGCTACGGGCTCTGGGGCGAGGAAGCGTCCGATCGCTCGCTCGCCCAGGATGTGCTGCAGCAGTTGGGCCGGGCCACCCGTCCGGAGGAAGCGACGGCGCTTTTGATTGCCCTGGGGATCTGGTCGGCCCACGAAAATCTCGCCCTGCGCCGCTCGAATATTCCGGTCCACTTCAGCGAGGCGGTGCTCGACTATGCCCGGCGGGTGCTTACCAAAGCACCGCCTGACCGGGACGAGCGCCGCGATTTTGGCAGGCTTGCCGTCTATACGATCGACGACGAATCTACCCGCGAGATCGACGATGGCCTCAGCCTCGAACCCCTCGAAGGGGGGCGCGAAAAAGTCTGGATTCACATCGCGGATCCGAGCCGCTGGGTTTTTCTGGGCGACCCCCTCGATCTCGAAGCGAGAAGGCGGGCGACCAGCGTCTACCTGCCCACCGGTGCCATCCCGATGTTCCCCCCGCTGCTCGCGACAGGACCGATGAGTCTGTTGCCCGGCCAGATCAACTGTGCGCTGAGCTTCGGTGCTGTCATCGCTCCGGATGGAGCCCTCGAAAGCTTCGAGGTGACTCCCGCGCTGGTGCGCACGGTCTATCCGGTCAGCTACGACGAGGCCGACCCTTTGATCGCCAGCGGCGAGGAGCCAGTACTCGCCCGCCTGCACGAAATTGCCCTGCTGCGGCGCAACTATCGCCACGGCCACGGTGCGATCACCATCGAGCTGCCCGAAGCCCAAGTCAAAGTCAAAGGCGAACAGGTCAACCTCGAGATTTTGGGCGACTCCGCTGCCCGCGTGCTGGTCTCCGAGATGATGATTCTGGTCGGTGAGCTGACCGCCCGGCTGGCCCTCGATGCCGGTATCGCTGTACCCTTTCGGACCCAGGGGGCTCCCGACCTGCCGGGAGCCGACGAGTTGATGCGCCTGCCCGCCGGTCCGGTGCGCGAATTTGCGATCTGCCGCTGTATGCAGCGATCGGAGGTGAGCGTCTACGCTGCCCGCCACGGCGGGTTGGGGCTCGATGCCTACGTGCAGGCCACCTCGCCCATCCGCCGCTACTCCGACTTGCTGGTCCACTACCAGATCAAGGCCCACCTGCGCGGCGAGACGCCTCCCCTCAGCCTCGAAAGCCTCAAGGACCTGCTCGCGATGATCGACAGCGCCGGTTACGAAGTCACCCAGATCGAACGGCTCAGCGACCGCTACTGGACCTACGAGTACCTGCGCCACCGCCGCCAACAGTTGCAGCCGGGCCTGGTGCTCGACTACATGGGCGGCGATCCGCAGCGCGCCCTGGTACTGCTCGAAAATGTTGCCCTCCGGCTGCCGGTGCGCTTCGATCGGCCCGTCTCGCGGGGCGAAATGGTCGATTTGCAGATCACCCACGTCGATCCGCGCCAGGATCTGCTGGTGCTTAAAGAGGCGCGCTGACAGGCTCTACCGCTCGCGGGGGAAGTCCAGGCGGCGGACGCTTGTTAGCCTGAGACGGGAGAGAGCGATCGAGGAGCATGACGACGGCCTTCAGTTCTGTGAGCGAATTTTTTACCCGGCCCCTGTTTGCTGTCAATGGAACGGCTGTTTCGTTCACCTCGATCCTGGTATTTGTCCTGCTAACCTGGCTGTCGTTTTTTGTCGCCCGCCAGGGGCGAAAGCTGGTGCAGCGGCTGGTCAACGGCAGGCTGGAGGCGACCCTCGCCAACATCCTCGATCAGCTCGCCAACGTCGCGATTATCGTCGCCGGGCTCTACATCGCCCTGCGCTTTGTGGGCATCGACATCGGCGGCCTGGTGGTGCTGGCGAGTGCGCTGGGCGTCGGGATCGGCTTTGGCCTGCAGAACATTGCCTCCAACTTGATTTCGGGCATGATCATCCTGCTGGAGCGGCCTATCTCCGTGGGCGATCGGGTGACGGTGGGCGAGACGGTGGGCGATGTCACCCGCATCGGCCTGCGCTCCACCGAGGTCGTCACCCCCGACAACATCATGATCATCGTGCCCAACAGCGAATTTATCAGCAACCGCGTCACCAACTGGACTCGGGGCCGTCCCCAGACCCGGATTCACCTGCCGGTGGGCGTCGCCTACGGTAGCGACCTCGAAAAAACCAGACACATCCTGCTCGACATCGCCCGCGCCCAAAAAGGGGTGCTCCCAGAACCTGCTCCAGAAGTCTGGCTGGTGAATTTCGGCGACTCGTCGATCAACCTCGAATTGCTCGTCTGGGTCGAAGCGCCCAACTTGATCCCACGACTGCGCTCCGAACTCAACTTTGCCGTCGAGGCGGCCCTGCGCGCCCACGCGATCTCGATTCCTTTTCCCCAGCGCGACGTGCGGGTCGTCTTCGATGGCCAGTCAAACGGCAGCGAGCGGCTGGGCGTCTAATCGGTTGTCTGGCTCTGGCTGCGTTCGCCCTTAGAAGCTGCCGCCTCCGCCCGGCGCACCTCCGAGCAAAAAGTCGTCACCCGCGTGCCGTCCGGATAGCGGACGATCGCTGTGCGCAGGCGCAGGTTGGGGCTGGCAAACCAGAGCCGTTCCTCCGACTCGCCCTGGTTGCTCGTAGTGCTCAAAGTAAGCACATCGTCGTCGCCGACGCGATAGCGCGCAGGCAGCGGCTCGGTAGCGGGCTTATCCTGCAAGATGCTGCCCTGAGCTGGATCTTGAGCGTCCGGCACGACGACCAGGATCGTCCTGCCGGTGTGGGTTTTGCTGTCGCGGTCGATCGTGCCCTTCCACTCCACCAGCACCGCCCCGGCAACCCCGGCAGCTTCAAAGCGGTACAGACGGCAGATCTCGGCCACCCGGCCATCTTCTGGTGCCAGAGGGGTGATCTCCAGTTCGGAGCGTCCGCCCTCGAATCGCCGCCCGGCAGGGTGGTGGCTGTTGCGCTGCGAGAACCAGCGGCCCGCACTGGCGCGAAAAAAGTCCATCACATCCTTGGGCATCGGTTCTCCGTCCTGGCGGTTGACGACGTTTCTCATTATATCGGGGGCAACGAAGGGCCCGGCGGTTGCGCATAAAACCCGTTGCCGGCTCCTACAGCAGTAACACCGGCTGTAAACAAGGAGCAATACGATGCATCTCCTCCGGTTGCTATGGTTTCTCCTGCGGAACCTGCATTTTGAGAACAAGAACGACGAAGCGCACCTGTGGCTGCGCGGCCTGCACCTGGCTCTAGACGCTCAGGGGAACGTCCGGCTGTGGTCCGAACGGGATCTGCGCCTCAATGCCCGCTTCGTGATGACCCAGTGTACGTCCGACTTTGAGCCCGCCCAACCGGAGGCGCAGGCCGCTCCTCCGGTGGCGGGCACGATCGAACCGCTCTACCGGGCGCTGGTCCGTTGCCTCGAAGCGGAGGCGTCGAAAGCTCCTGTCGCCGGAGGCTGTGGCCATGACCGGTAGACCCGCCGCCCGGCTGACGGACATGACCGCCCACGGGGGGCCGCTTGCTCCGGGTCCCGGCAGCCCCAACATCTTGATCGGGGGACTGCCAGCCTGGCGGGGGATCGGTGCCGCCCAGGTGGCTGCCCTGCTCGATACCTTTCAGCAGGGTGTCAAGGACATCGGCAAGGCGACGGCGAAGGCAACCGCCGCTGCCGGAACGCCTGCGGGTCCGGCGGCGCAACTGCACCTGGAGGAGACGATCAAAGACTCGGCCCTCAAAGTTGCCAGGCTCATCGCGAGCTTTACCGCCGACATCCACGCCTGCGCCACGCCCTACGTCGTCATCCCCCACGGCACAGGAGTGGTCATCGACGGCAGCCAGACGGTCTTTCACAACAACCTGCCCGCCTGCCGCCTGGGCGACACGATCCAGGAAACCCTCTCCGTCAACAAGATCGTCATGGGCTGCTTCACCGTCCTCATCGGCGGCTAAGACCTGGACAAATGTCTCGCGGGCTTCTAGGATAATGGTCGAAGCGCGGGCTGTTGCTGATGCTTCTAAACGATTCGATCACCTATCCTGAGTCCGACGGTCGGCCCATGGCGGACAACACCGAGCAATTTCGCTGGATTGTCTACCTCAAAGAAAATCTCGAATGGCTCTTTGCCGCCGATCCGGCTGTGTTCGTTGCCGGAGATCTGCTCTGGTACCCGATCGAGGGCAAAGACAAACTCTGTCAGGCTCCCGACGTCCTCGTGGCCTTCGGACGAGCGAAGGGCCGCCGGGGCAGCTACCGGCAATGGCTCGAAGGCAATATTCCTCCCCAGGTTGTCATTGAAGTTATCTCCCCCGGCAACACGATCCCCGAGATGACCCGCAAGTTTCAGTTTTACGAGCGCTACGGCGTCGAAGAATACTACCTCTACGACCCGGATCGCGGCAGCCTCGATGGTTTTATCCGGCAGGACGAAGGTCTGGTCCCGCTCGAAACGGTCGAAGGCTGGGTGAGCCCGCGCCTCGGTATTCACTTCCTGCTCACCGGTGGAGGCGAATTGCAGATCTTGCGTCCGGACGGTCAGCCCTTCGAGAGCTTTCAGGTGCTGGCCGAGCGCGCCGAGCAAGAACGACAGCGGGCCGAGCAAGAACGGCAGCGCGCCGAGCAAGAACGACAGCGGGCCGAGCAAGAACGGCAGCGGGCGGAGAGGCTGGCAGAACGCCTGCGGCAGTTGGGCATCGATCCAGACAGCCCAGGCGAGTAGTGCTCAAAGCCTGTCTACTCTAACGGGGCGGCCCAAAGACGACCTCGGGCCGCAAAAGTCCCTCCTGGCGGCAGGCGACTCCGAGAAATTGCCCCGTCGCCGCCTGCACCTGGACGGCTGCCTCCGGCCCTGGTGCTGCGATCTTCTGGCCCAACTGCCAGCGGGCAGCTTCCTCCGGCGGCAGGCGCACGATCTCCAGATGATCGAGGGCTGCCGCTGCCTCGATCATCGGCAATCTACCGGCGCTAAACTGCGGCTCTACCTGATCGAGTGGAAGGCTCTGCTCGATCCAAAAGCGCCCACTGCGGATACGGATCAGGTGAGCGAGGGCAGCCCCGCAGCCGAGGGCCGCCCCCAGATCGCGGGCGATCGAACGAATATAGGTACCGGCGGAGCAGAGCACTTCGACGGTGAGTTCCGCCCGTTCGCCCGGCTGCCAGCCCAGAATCTTGAGTTCATCGATCTCGACGGTGCGCGGCGCAATCGCCTCGATCGCCGCTCCCCGCCGGGCCAGATCGTAAAGGTGAACCCCCTGCTGGCGAATGGCGCTGTAGCGCGGCGGCACCTGCTGGATCGTTCCTTCAAAGCGCGCCAGTTGCGAGCGTACCTCGTCGAAGGCAATCGCTCCGGCACTCGCCTCGGTGAGGATGCGGCCCTCCAGATCGTCGGTGTCGGTGGTGAGCCCCAGGCGAATCGTCGCCCGGTAGCCCTTGCGATCGGCCAGAAAGCGCAACAGCCGCGTCGCCCGTCCCACCGCTACCGGCAGTACCCCGGTGGCCGCCGGATCGAGGGTGCCGCCGTGGCCGATGCGCGGCTCGCCCAGGATCCGGCGCAACCTGGCGATACAATCGTGCGAGGTCCAGCCCGCCGGTTTGTCGAGGTTCAAAAACCCCTCCAGACCACTGCTTTTTGATCGCCTGCCCATCGGCCTCCCCTGCTCAAACCGCTTCTTTATTACATCCCGGCCCGCCCAGGCACTGCCAAACAATTTGGTTGCTCAACGGGGATCAGTGCTTTAGAATATGAGAGCCATTGCAACCATTTGCAATATTTAGCAAACTTTCAACGCACTGCACGCCCTTGGACCGTACCAGCGGGGAGGATTATTGGATGAGGCACTCAGTACTACTGTTGGGGTTGGCCGCTCTCGGCATCGTCTCGCTGGCGGGATGCTCCTCGGATCGCACGCCCGGTGCCACGGCGACCCAGTTTGGCAACACCATCCAGTGTAAAAAGCCCGAAGGAAACCGGGCACCGCTCGAACTGAAGGCCGGCGAGGTGCGCCGGTCCTACGATCTGTGCTTCCAGCCCGAGAAGGCCGCCTACGAGGGCCGTCCGATCAAAATTATCTGGGGCCAGACCGCACCCCTCGGGCCGGTGATTGCCGATTTGAGCAAGGATGCCTCCGGCAAGCCGACCCTGCAGGTCACCGGTGGCCGCAACACTTTTCAGATGACAACCCAGGCACCGGGCACCGAGCGGATCGCCTTTAATTTCAGCACCAGCGGCCTTGACGCCACCTCAGGGGCAGCCCGCGACGTGGTCGATACTTCCACCGACTTCAAAGGGGATCTGGTCGTACCGCCCCTGCGCGGCCTCGGGTACACCGACGCGCGGGGCCGGGGCACCGACGCGGGCTACGAAAGTTCTCAAGGGAGCTACGCCACCGGCGGCGAGCAGTTCGAGAAGGGCACCGAGGAGTCCCGCGCCCGCAAAGTCGGCAAGGGCGAGATGACCCTGAGTATCGAGAGCATCAACTCCGAGACAGGCGAAATTGCCGGTACCTTCAAGAGCACCCAGGACTCGGGTCTGGCGATCGTGCCGGGCGAGCTGGAGGTGGAGGGCCGCTTTATCGGCACCTTCAAGCCCAAGAAGACCAGTTAGGGCAAGCAATAAAACCTTGCTTAAACGAGCCCGGCCCGGTCGGGCTCTCTTCTTTTTTGCCGAATCCAGCCGCCACTAATCGTATGATCGAAAAGATGTTGGACGGAGAAGACGCTTGCCTGGAGTACAGATAACAGGTGTGGGCGGGGCTGTGCCTGCCCAGGTCCTCACCAACGATCACCTCAGCCGACTGGTGGAGACCTCGGATGAGTGGATCAACACCCGCACCGGCATTCGCGAGCGCCGCCTCCTTGCCCCTGGCCAGTCCCTCGTCCAGCTCGCCGTCCAGGCTGCCAGTGAAGCGCTCGCCCAGGCCGGGCGCTCTGCCCTCGACGTCGAACTGCTGATTCTCGCCACCTCCACACCCGAAGATCTCTTTGGTTCTGCCGCCCAACTGCAGAGCGAACTGGGGGCAGTGCGCGCCGCCGCCTTCGATCTGAGCGCCGCCTGCTCGGGTTTTGTCTTTGCCCTGGCCACTGCCAGCCAGTTCGTCCGGGCCGGTACCTACCGCACCGTGCTCGTCGTGGCAGCGGACGCCCTCTCTCGCTTTACCGACTGGAGCGACCGGGGTAGCTGCATTCTGTTTGGCGACGGTGCGGGGGCGGCACTCATCGAGGCGGGGGAGGCTGAAGGCATCCTCGGTTTTGAATTGCGCTCCGACGGGGCGCGCTCCCGGCATCTGACCATCGACTGCGCCCAGGAACCGGTCGAGCTGGTGGACGGCCTGCGGGCGACGCGCTCGCGCTACACATCCATTACAATGAATGGCCGGGAGGTCTACCGCTTCGCCGTCGAGGCGCTGCCGGATCTGATCGAAAAGACCCTCACCCAGAGCGCTGTCAGTGCCCAGAGCGTCAGAGGCTACTTTCTGCACCAGGCCAACCAGCGCATCCTCGATGCTGTCGCCAACCGCCTGCACGTTCCCTCCACGCGGATGGCCAGCAACCTCGAACGCTACGGCAACACTTCGAGCGCCTCGGTGCCGTTGATTCTGGCTGAATGGGCCGGCGACGGGCGACTGCAGACAGGAGATATGGTAGTAATGGTAGGCTTCGGTGCCGGTTTGAGTTGGGGAGTGTTGCTCGCACGTTGGGGACGGCTGTAGACACCACAACAGCTGCAAAAGGCAGAGCACGATGGCCAGAAGAAGCAATTGCAAAAAGCAGGCGGCAGTGACCGGCGATGAGTAGTTCGCTTCCGGTTGCTGCGTCGTCCCGGCGCGCTGCGGGCAAACGGCCAGCTTTGCTGCAGCCGCTGCTCGATGCGCCCGTCTGGTTTGTGCTGGCTATTGTGCTTTTGACGAGTTTGCTGGGCCTGCGCTTTTATAGAGAGCCGCAGCTGGCGATCGGCAAGCGCATCGGCTACACGCTGCTCGCTCCTAAGACGATGGATGTCGAGGACCGCCTGGAGACCGAGAAGGCCAGACTCGATGCGCGCCGCAATGCCGTACAGATTTACTCGCTCGATCCCCAGATCGAGGCCCAGGTCCACGACAGCCTCGACGACCTGTTGACCGAGGGCGACCAGATCTTTGCCACCGCCGGTAGCCTGCCCTACATCGACACCGGTATTCTCGCGAGCGAAGCCCAGCGCTACCTGCGGGCGATGCCCCAGGCCACCTGGCTGCAGATCAAGCAGCTTATCGGCAGCCCTACCCCCCCGGCTCAGCTCAGCGGCCTGACGCCCATCGAGCGCCAGATCTTTGGAAATTTGAACAAAAACCGCGCTGGCAACAGCGACGGTTTTGCTGCCCTCATCGAGCGCATCGAGCGGGCCCGGCTCGCCTACGGCCAGGCAATTGCCCGCCTGCGCACCGCTCCGCTGGTCTACCAGGACCGCCTGCTCGACCTCAGCCCCGATCAATGGAAGCAGGTTACCCAGCAGGTACAACTGGTGACCCGCCGCCTGCTTGCGATGGGTGTCATCCCCGGCCTGCCGCAGCCCTTGCGCGAGTCGGGAGTGATGGCTCAATTGCCCACCAGCTTCAACGTCCTGCAGCGCCGACTGGCTACCGATCTGGTGCTCTCGGTGCTCACGCCCAACTTAAAAGTGGACAGGCTCGAATCGTTCCAGCAGGCCGAGCGCACCGCCGAAAACGTCCCGACCGTGCGCCTCCACATCCAAAAAGGCCAGGTGCTGCTCAAAAAAGGCGAGATGATCACCCCGCGCTGGTTCGATATTCTCGATCGGCTCCAGCTTACCCAGCGCGGCGTGAACTGGCTGGAACTGCTGCTGCTGGTGGCGATCGAGGCGGTCGCCTTTGCGGCCTTTTTAATCATCGACAGGCGGCTGGGCAAAGCCTGCCTCTGCCGCAGGGACTACCTGCTCACCCTGGTGATCGCTCTATTTACCTCGGGCATCGGGGTCATCATCGGCGACAGCTGGGGCTGGGGCGGTTTTTTGCCCTTCATTGCCGCCGGTCTGTGGCTGGGCAACTTCTACGGTTCAAAGCGGGGCAGCCTCGCGCTGCTGGCGCTGGCGGTGCCCTTCTGGTATGGCTTGAAGATTCCTTTTACGATCTTTTTGCCCGTCTTTATCGGTGGGCTGGTGGCCGCTCTGCTGGTTGGTCGTCTGCGCTCGCGCGAGGAGATGGCTTTTTTGGGCGTCTTCGCCGCCGCCGTGCAGGGAGCGGTCTACGCCCTGCTCACGGTTGTATTTAGCAATGGCTTCGAGTGGGGAGAACTCTTCGTTCACACCCTTGAGATGGCAGGCGGCGGTCTTGTCTGCAGCATCGTCGCCCTGGGGGCGAGCCCCTACCTGGAGCGGCTATTCGATGTGATCACCTCCGTTCGCCTCTCGGAGCTGGCCAATCCCAACCGGCCTCTTCTAAAGCGCCTCGCCACCGAAGCTCCCGGCACCTTCCAGCACACCCTGTTCGTCGCCAACCTGGCGGAGGCTGCCGCCCAATGCCTGGGAGACAACGCCGATCTGGTCCGGGCCGGTACGCTCTACCACGACATCGGCAAGATGGTCCGCCCCCGCTACTTCATCGAAAACCAGATGGGGCTGCCGAACCCCCACCTGCAGCTCGACGATCCCTGGCGCTCGGCGGCGATCATCCGCGATCACGTCACCGACGGCCTGAAGCTGGCCCGCCGCTACGGCCTGCCCCAGGTCATTCAAAACTTTATCCCCGAGCACCAGGGCACCATCCAGATCGCTTACTTCCATCACCAGGCTTGTGAACTGGTCGGCTCCGACAACATTCGCGAAGAAGATTTCCGCTACCCCGGCCCGATTCCCCAGAGCCGGGAGACGGGCCTGGTCATGCTCGCCGACGCCTGCGAGGCGGCCCTGCGCTCATTAAAGGATGTCACCGAGGGTGAAGCGGTCGCGATGGTCCAGCGCATCCTGGCGGCCCGCTGGCGCGAGGGCCAGCTCAAAGATTCTGGCCTCAAAGAAGAAGAACTGCCCCAGATCGCCCGCATCTTTGTCAAAGTCTGGAAAGAACAGAACCACCAGCGCATCCGCTATCCGTCCGCCAGCCCCAAGACCCCCGAGTACCAGGTCGCCCGGCGCTAGCTGAGGAGGGCTGTGATAGTCTGGTTAAGCGCAACGGGATGTAGCGCAGTTTGGTAGCGCGCTTCGTTCGGGACGAAGAGGTCGCAGGTTCGAATCCTGTCATCCCGATAGCAACCGTAACAGCTCAAGCCTGCTTCTATAGCGACTTTTGAGGTATTCCACCTTGCCAGGATGTCGCTCTTTGGGCCGGGACTTTGGCTCCGGAGGCAGAGATTTTGAAGGTATTTCGGGGTATCTTTGGGAGCAATTGGGTCCGGTTTGGGTCCGGTTCACCAAATTTGGGTCCGGAGGTTGTATGTCCACAAACCGATTATATACACATCACCGTCGATAATACGTTGTAGGATTTTTCTAGCGTAATTTGACCGGAAGCAGTTTCTGGCGAAAGGGCTAAGATATGGAATCACCTGATACAGCAAGCAAGGGTCAGATAGCCGCACAACCGGATACACAGAATCCAGAATCCACCGTAGGACCTCAGGATAAGCGCAAATTTGATCAGTCTGGAGAAACGTATTCGCCTGAAACAGGGCTGCAAGAGCCAAACACAATTGAAAAGAACCGGGAAATTAGACTCCGGTTAGTCCCAGTTGGCGTGTTATTAATTGCCTTTGCGCTTTGGGGAGTGTTCGGCAAAATCCCCAATCGGGCTGAAGGACGGGCAGCAATTTTGATTCCTCGCTCCAGTGTTGCAATCCAACCGCGTGAAGGGGGTCGGGTATTGGCGTTGAATATTCGACCGGGTGATGCGGTTAAGAAAGGACAGGTATTGGCAACAATGGAGTTTCCTGAACTGGAAACCGAATTACAGGACAAGCGCGATCGCCTCACAGACCTCAAAGCCCAGAATCGTCAAATTGGCTCGGTTCAAACAAATCGCAGTCAACTTAATTCAAGCGCTGTAGAACAGAAGAGTCAGGCAAACTTGTATCAGGTTGAATCGCTGCGCGTGCAACTGGCAAGCAATCAGAGCCAGCGAGAAGCGTATCTCGACCACCTCAAGTACCTGCGTGACTTTAAAACGTCCACAAGCGAGAGATTGTCCGCATACGACAATCTGGCAAAAGAGGGTGCGGTTCCTCGGATCGGCTTCCAGTCTTATTTCTTTCAATTCAGTCAGCAGGAAGTTGCCAATTCGGTGAATCAGACACAAGTGGAGCTCGCTCGCCTCAAAGGAGAGGATGAGAGTTTGAGGGCACAGATGCAAACTCTGCGGGCAGCGAATCGGGCATTGGCGACCGAGAAGCGCGGCGTAGACCTTCAAGATACTATTAGTGATGTTGTTCGGTATAACGCGATTGCCGACCAGCAACGAGACATCAACACCTTACAAGCTAGAATTCGTGCCAGTAGCCGGGTTGTCAGTCTTTACAATGGCAAAGTGGAGGAAATTTCGGTCAATCCAGGGGAAGTATTGCTTCCCAGTGGTCGCATTGGCAGGTTGGCAGTCGAAAACGCCAACGCCAAAGTGAATGTAGTGGCGCTGTTCAAAGTAGGCGATGCCAAGCAATTAACAACCGGAATGGCAGTAGAAGTGATTCCAGATCTGTACGATCGCGAACGGTATGGCGGCATCGTTGCAAAGGTCGTCCAAGTGGCTCAAAATCCAGTCACTGCATATGAATTATCCAGTTTGGTAGGCAGCCAGGATCTTGCAGAGAAGCTGTTATTAGGACGAGATAAGGACGATCGCGATAAGCCCCAGCCCATCAACGCGAGTGTTACGAAGGTCATCCTGGAACTCCAAACTGACCCTCATGTTCCCAGTGGTTTTAAGTGGACTGAAGGCAAAGGAGCACCCAGGGCGATTACAGATGGAACCACTGCTGATGTCCAGGCTGTGACTGAGGAGCGATCGCTCTTCAGTTACTTAACACCCGCTTTTCGTTGGATTACAGGCGTATACGGACACTAAGACTTACGCAGAAACCGGGTTTCTCTCAAAGTGGTAACGCGCAACTCATTTTTTTATTGGAGCCTCACAACCATGCAATATTCTAAAAGACGCACAAGATGGTGGGTTTGGTGGCTGAAGTGGTGGGTGGTTGCCGGCGCGATCGTGTTTATCTTGATGGTTTTTAGTGAACCGCCCCAGCTTTGGTTCTGGTTAGTCACATTTTTCGCACTGCTTATATATTCCATTGAACGCGCTATCAATGAGTAAGGTTTGGATACTCAACGCTCACTGATAATCAAACAGGGACTGAAATTTTCCCTCGGTGCTGCTCTGCTAGGGAGCTTCTTTTGGCATCGGGGAGATGTACTGGATAACTATGTTTATCCTACTTTTGGCTATGTCTCTGTCCTGATTGAACCTGCCGCTGGAGGCGCAATTATTGCAGGCTTGGGGCGGGTTGGCGGCAGTGCCCTGGGGGGATTCATCGCTGCTATCTTACTGAATTCCTTTGGTCTCTATGGTTCAGGCTTGTTTATCATTCCATCAATCACCTACATCCTATCTGCTTTCATTTGTGAAACCTATCGCTGGCAGGCAGCCTATTCTCAAGCAACATTGATTGGAACGCTGATTGCAATGAGAGCCGTTGGCACATCCGATCAGCAAGATATATGGTTGTATCTAAAATCGCGTCTCATTGATAACTCGATTGGTGTTGCTGTCGGAATTGCCGTAGCACTATTGTTTTGGCGGCAGGATACGCGCACTGAGTTAAACAAAAACTTGAAACAATTTTTGCAAAGTGTACCCCGTTTGTTTCAAGGCATCGTGAATCAGTATGCCATGCCTCTCCAGTTGAAGAGTACGGAAAACAATCATTCTCCCGTTCTTCCCGCCGACCTGCCGCTGTCCTCTCTGCTCAACCAGCTGACAAAATCCACTCAAGCCAGCCTTGCGACTTTAACAAAAGCAGCATCTGAATTTCAGAGTCAGAGATTGGATGAGGAGAATTGGAGTGCTATCTTGGCAAGTCAAAATCAACTTTCTCGGCAGTTGGGAGATATGTTGGCGCTGGCTGATCAAGATCAGCAAACATTAACGCGTCAGTTTAGGACTGAACTGAATCAGTTTGCTCAGCATCTGACAGAAAGCTGCAATCGCTTAAGCACGATCGCCAATACATCCCATGATTCTGATGACGCTCTTGCTGATCTGGAGCAAGACTTAGCCATTATCAAAGATAAACTCAATCACCTGCGCTCCACTGGAGAAATTAGCCAATACAGCACCGCCGAAACATTGCAATTCTTTCAATCGCTCCAGCTTCTCACCCAATTTATCCAGGGGTTGCGATCGTTGCAAAATCGACTCCTCCATAAACAGACTGTTGCTACCCACCATCAGCGAAGGAAATTATTGACCTTTCCGAAGCGCACGCCTATATCGATGAGGCGAGTGATTGAAATTGTGGGTTTGGGCATGGCGATCGGTATGATAATCGCGATTATTCACCATATCGATTTTCCCTATCCTTCTGCCTATGAGCAAGCGTCTAAAGTGATTACTGTTGCCCTAGTTATAACACTCGTTCAACCGACACGGGGACGGGCGATCGCGCTCAGTCTGGTTGCCGTCATTGGTTTTTGGCTCAGCCTTTTCTTGATCTATCTCCTGGGGATTTCCTTTGGCTATAATCCCATCACTGCCTGTGTGGTTTACTTTTTCATTTATGTTTGCTGTGCCACACTGGGATTTACCCCGATTGCTCGCGTGGGTGCCATTATTGCAGCCGATTGGCTCTCAAAAGACATTTTCCCTTTCTTTTATCAGGGACTGGCAGCGGTGGCAATTGCCATTCCCTGTGGCGTGTTGATTGCCTTATTGATTACAACCGTGTTCATGGGTGGCTCTGCTGCCAATGAATTAGAAAAGAGTTTTGCTCAAACCTTTAAGCAACTTGGACAACTGTACCAGTCTCTGTTGACAACGTATCTTCAAGGTGTAACCCCATCCCCAGAAACCACTCAACTAAAAGCAACCCTTGCAAAGACGCTTGCCCAACATCCAATGGGTTTAAAGATCGCGGGTCTTGAGGAAGGTTCAGGTGGATTGGCGACCAGGCATAAAAATCTGTGGAACTTCTTGCTGGGTTGCGAACAAACGCTTTTTGCCCAACTGGGAACGTTGGCAGATGAGTTGCAACAACCGATGCCAGATGCAATTCGACAACAGTATTCATCAGAACTCCAGGCGATCGCCCAACAAACGGTCAATGCGTTTGATCAACTATCGGCAATGATTACGGCTCCAATGCTCCTACAATCTTCTCAGACAGCATCCTTAGTCCAGAAAATTGAGTCGATTGAACAGCAGCTTTTGAGTCAACGGGTTGAAAGTCGCAGCTATCCCCTGGAGCAATTAATCGCGTTCAGTTCAGCCTTTATGACGATGAAAGCGATCGCCAGTAATCTGAACCAAATCAGCCATACGTTGCCGGTCTACTAAAGAAGGATATTGAATGGTGTCCAACTACTTCGTATCAAAGCATCACTCTTCGGGAAGGCAGCAAACCGCCAAATTTTGGGCTCATTAGGATGGGTTGGATTCTAGATAGGTAGAACACCACCCAGAGAGATTACCATAGAAATTCAGTCTAAGATGCATAACGGATAATGCACCCAAGGAGGTGAGATTGCCCGAGTTTCGTGGCTACCCTTAGTAGACTTGGAACCGAGGAGGAGTCCATACCACCTAAATCTCATCAGCAATACACCGACGAACAAAAACAACAGGCCATCCGGATCGCTCTCGAATCCGACAAATCAGTCTCCCAGGTCGCTCAAGACCCCGGTATCAGGCAGACCGCCCTCTGCCGCTCGTTGCGTATCCCATGAGCTAGACAGGGGCAGCATCATTCAGGATGTAATGAATGGGTCATGCTAAGCCCTCTTTTGATTTCTGCTGTGCGGCATACGCCTTGCCAGCCGACGTGAGCCGATATTTCTGCAAGCGGCTGTTTGGGCTATTGGGGATGGTCATTTCCACTAATCCCGTAGTCACTGCTCCCTGTTGATAGTTCTTACGAAAGTGCTTTTCGTCTTTTAGCCCGAGTACAGCCATGATTTCCCTCCGACTCATTTCGCCATTCAATACGGACAAGAGCCTAGCTACTTCGGGGGTGACTTCGGGGGTGACTTCGGGGGTGACTTCGGGGGTGACTTCCCCGATGGGGTTCTTGGATGTTAACCGCTGAATGACCACACGGAATTGGTTGGCGGCCACATCGTCAATCAGTTCAATTGCAGGCCAGTCATGCAAGGCGCGGGGGATGCCCGTACCCAGCCCGCGATAAGGCAGAATGTGTACAGCGTGTCCGGTGAGCGTCGGGTTGCGGCGGTTAGCGGCTCCATGGCGAATAGCTTCAGTATTCAAGCTGTCGGGCAAGTGGCCGGGACTGATGATTTCCACCCGGTCGGCAAATATCATCAAGCGGATCGAGGCGCTGGTGAAATAGTCACGGTGGATCAGCGCGTTGACCAGCAACTCTTCCAGCGCCTGTTCCGGGATTTCCAACTGCCCCGATGTGTTGAAGCCCCGCTTGCCCTGCACATGATGCAGGTTGCGGCGGATGAAGGCAAAGCTGCGCCGGTATTGCTCCAGCAGCGTGCCATCGATGTCTTCGTTGTCCAAGTAGTGCGTATCGTGCAGCACTGTGCCGGGGAAGGCCACGGCCTTCACTTCAAAAGCCGGACGGTAGCGTTGCGGGTGCTTGCCGAACAGCAGCAACCCGGCCAGGTTCAGCTCATGCCCGTTGCCCAGACTGAGGTTTTGCAGCACCTGCTCCAGCGTCTGCCTGGTGAATTCCGTGCTTTGGCCAGAGCGGCTGCTCAGATAGGTTTGGAATACCCTCTCGTCAATGTCCGCCGCCGAACTGCCGGCAACCGGTACCACGTCGGCATAAACCAGCCCGGCACGCTGGAATATACGTTGAAGTTCCTCATGGGCCGTCACGTGCCGTTTGTCAGACCCGTTCTTCACCCACACCCGCCCTTGCAAGTCCATGTAGGGTTTGTTTAGGCCATCAGGTACCGTCATCACAATTACGATGCCATGCTTCGCCGTCTGTATGTTCTCGGTCAGCGGATGTACGGACGGGCGTACATTCTGACTAGCGGCGTTGCTGAGCAACTGGTTTATTCGCCGCACCGCTGCGGCATCTAATCCTGTGATGCTGCCGTCATCGGCCACGCCGATAAACACCTGACCGCCGCCACTGTTAGCAAGGGCAGCGAGTTCGGCGGCTACACTGTCAGCATTGGTAATATCGCGCTTAAATTGCTGGCAGCTATCTTCGCCGCGCACTAGCACTTGCTGCAGTTCTGCCTCATTCATTGTGCTTATAACAGCTGCGCCGTTCCGGTCGGCACTCCTGCATCATGGCTCATAAGTAGCGAAGGTACGGTATTGGAAGTCAAACGGGCTTCTCAACTCTGATAGCGGGCCACTACCCAGCCAGGCACGTCCTCCCATGCTCCGGGTCGAAGCGCTCACCCTTTCTCACCACTGCCCAGGGTCGTTAGCCCCAACGACACCCAGACGATGTGTAGCAGTCTGCGTGCCGCTCCTCGCTGTCTTCCTGGTGGTGACCGTTCCCATTGTCGGAGTGCGCGCCGCTATGGTTGGAGTCGATCACGATCGCCATGCTGGTGGTGCTCGCCGCCGGTAGCGGCCTCCGGCCTATTCGTCGGTCCCTGGCCCGCTTCCCGCCCCCCGCCGCAGTCTGCCTGCTTGCTACCGGCACCACCGGGCGATCACGCCTACCCTTGAGCTGCTCACCCTGCTCGTCCTGCGCACGCGTGGCCAGCCAGATTGCCCCCGTCGCTCTGCTCATCATCTTTCGCTGTCATGATCGAAGCGGATTTTGATCGACGCTGCAGCTCGTCCACGTCGCTGCCCTGGATCTGGCCGCCGGCCCCCGGCCCGCTACTCGTCGTCTCCCAGCTGTTGACGGTCGCCGTCTTCGCGGTGCTCGCCACCGTCGATTCGGATCTGCCCGGTCCTGCTGGCCGACTTCCTGTCCCGCTGCTCACTGGTCTGCTCCCTACAAGTTGGTCCAAAAATTTGGAGGCAGACCAGGAGCACTATCCGATGAGAACCCCAGATTTTTCTACGATGAGCGCTGCCCACCGTCTGTCCTCAGGGATTACAGACCGGGCAATGCATCGGTTGAGCAAATTCCTGGCCTCCCGGAAAGTGTTCTTCCTGCTCGAAACCACAGCCTTTACAGCCATAAATGTCAGTTAAAAGCAGCCCGGTCGGCGTGAGGCACCACTCGCAGGGCAGCCCCTGCCGCCTGCGGACAACCCTAAAGCCCGGCAGACCGCAGCGCGGGCAGCAGGAGCGGACCTTTGCGATCAGATCGTGGGTGGCCTGGGCAATGTTGGCCATGCGCGTCGGATTGTAGAGTGCCCGCATGTCTGTCTCCAGGCGCACCTTGATCCTGCGCTGCAGTTTCTGCTGGAGTACTGTCAGCAGATGCTCTGTCTCGACGATGCCCTTGACGCACTCAGATTCACCGAAGACGACCAGGCCATGCTCTGGGAAACCCGCTTTGTTCGCAAACAGCAGCGCTTCTTTGAGGCTTGTGATTTCCTGCTGGGCGTAGTTGGTCTGCGTCGTCAAAGACTCGCCCACGATCTCGATGCTGTTCTCGGCGTCCAATAGCAGCACCATCTCGAGATTGGCCGCGAGAAACGGGCACTCCGGATGGGGGCCAAAGCTCCCCTCGCTCGCCACCGCCAGCGTTGCGCCCGTGACTGTCAGGGCTTTTTGCGCTTTGAGGCGGGCGGTCTCCCGCTGCGAGCCGGGGCGGTTGACTTCGCGGGTGAACGTTCCCAGCCAATCGGTGTCGAAGTCCGGAGGCACGACGACGTCGATGCCCAGCTCTTGCTTGAGGATTGGCTGGATGACCTGCTCCTTGCGATGCATCGTGGCGAGCACCGCCAGCCTGTCTTTGAAGAGGTTCTGATCGTGGCCCATCGCTGCGCGCCGCAAGTCGTCCAGAACCCAGTTTATGTCACAAGATTGCATCGGCCATGCGCGTTAACTGCGCTCTTGAAAGCGATCTGCCAGGTGGCCTGAACGTGTTGATCGCCTCGATCAGTTGCTGCTCGTGAAATACAGGCACAGCGGTGCTGTAGGCCAGAACATCGACGCCAGCGCCTTCGATCGCAAAGCGGGCCCGGTCGGGAAAGAGCACAATGCCCTTGATAAAAACCTCGAAGCCCTGTTTGGCAAAAAAGTTCTTGAGGGCCAGCACCTGAGCGTCGCACTGCTGGAGTGGATTGTTGCCACGGCTGGATTTGATCGGATCGCCGGTGCTGGTGCGCCAGACATTGTTGAGATTGCCCTCGATCGTACCGGTGTAGCTTTTGCCCTCGATCACAAAGACGCCCCGGTCGCACAGCAGCACATTGTCCAGGCGCAGGATGTCGTTCTTGTAAGGAACGCTCACGCCGGTCAGTAGAATGCCCTCGACGGTGAGCTGGCTCACGAGCAACCTGCCAACCTGGGCATCGTAGGGATCGGGATTGCTCACCCGGTGCTCAAGGCGGACCTGTTCGCGGTTACGGTTGTCAGGCCGCCAGGCCGGATTTTTAATCGCGACGGTTTTCCACTGCCAGCGATATGCCTCTTGAAACCATTCAAACGGACCTCCCAGAAGACAGACCGCCAGCACTAGCCCCACCACAGTCAGGTAGAGGTAGGCGACGGGCAGCGGCGGGACGGCGGTTTTCAAAAACAAACGAATCCCCCCAGCGGTGGCAGCGATCAAGGCTGCTCCACCCAGATTTAAGAGATACAACCGCAAAAAGAGCTTCGAGGGCTGCAGCAGCGTCGCCCCTACACCGAGGAGAAATACCCCCCCTGCCAGCGGAGCAAGCGGCAACCTGAAGCCGGAGGGAAAGGTATAAAAACCATTCAAATTCAGCAGCAAAGCGCTGATGCGCGTACCGCCCTGCCAGGCCAGTGCCCCCCACTCCTTGAGGTAGACCGCCTGAAACCACCCGGCAATCCAGAGCAACAATCCGCCGTACAGCGACAGGATGGCTGCCAGAAAGACCAGTGCCATCGAAAAGCGGGCCAGAGCAACCAGCGACTGCCCCAGAACGTCGCGCAATCGCCCAACGAAGCGCCTCAGCATCGCTCCTACCTTGCGTGCGTGCGATCCAGCAGCATCTGCACTGCTCGTCTTGAACTCTGCCTCACTTTAGACGATGGTGCGGTCGAACGGCAAAATGTGCCTGCATACCGCGACATGATCTCAATATTTGATTGGGCGCGGGGAGACACAGGGATTGGAGAGGCGCGCCACAGGCCATCCCCCGCGAAAAATATCCGTATCGGAGAACACGTAGGTGGCCCGGCGGCCCCCCAGGCATTGCCAGGATCTTTGAGTGAGGTAGCGCACCCGGTCCACCTGCCAGCCTGCTGCCACCGCAACGACATCGAGCACCGCCTCCAGGGAGGTGCGGTTGTGTAGCCGCAGCTGCAGATGCACTTCTCGCCTTCCAGCCGCCGCTGGGCGGATGATCCGTCCTGGCTCGATGCGCTCGAAGTTGCCCTGGTAAAGAAGAATTTCTGAACGGTTGCCGATATTGTCGCGCAGCCTCGCGGTGCTCACGGCCTCGTCCAGATGGCCTTCGCGGTTGATGGTTCGATAAAATGTCTCGATCGTCCTGTCGATAGCCTGAGCGGTGCTCAGGCGATTGGCCGGGGGCCGGGCGGGCCGCCTGGAGGATAGAGCCTGCTGCTGCAAGGCTGGCAGGCTTTGGGAAAGGGGCTGCTGCGGCCACCAGGCTACCGTCACCACCACTACCAGCGCTACTGCCGTCACAAGCCAGTTCAATGTGTCGGCGGTCGGCAGCGCGAGCTGCCAGTGCGTCCTGCGCGCGTACCAGGGCAGTGGGCGCGTTGCTGGGACAGACATTTCCGGAGCGTTTGGGGGCAGTACTGAGCTGCGCTCGGACGTATTGCTGCTGCTGGTTTTGCTGATGACCGTCTTTTGTCTGGCTGCCGGTGTCGGGCCAGGTACGAGTTCTTTGGCAGGGGTGGGCGTCGAGGATGCGGGGACAGTTGGAGTGGCTGCCGGTGCAGGGGCCGCCTCGATCGTCGGAGCCGGTGCCTGGGGGAGCCGCGCTTGCAGACGGGTATAGCCTTTGATTCTGCCGCACCAGATCTGGCCTGTGCGGTCTTCGAGCAGACACTGCACGCCCTCTGCCAGTTCCGGCTCCTCCAGCTTCTGCCAGCTCGCGCCCTTGGAGCGATATAAACCGGCCTCGGTTCCGCAAAGCACGTCACCCGCCCGGTCAGCCAGGAGAGCCTGAATGCGCTCTTTGATCGCCGTTTTTTCCCAGTGGCCACCGCTGCTGGGCCGGCGCAGCAGACCACCGCTGGTACCGCACCAGAGATCGTCCTCAGAATCCAGGAGCAGGCAGGTAACGTTGATATCAAGATAAATACTTTCGTAGCGATGACCGTCGAAGCTGGCCAGCCCCGCCTCGCTGCCGCACCAGAGCAACAGTTCCTGACCCGGCTCCTGCCGCAGAGCGTTTATCGGCAGATCGATGGTTGCCTCGATTGTGCGCCACGCGCCTGCCGTGCCTCGTACCAGACCGCGATTGGTGCCGCACCAGAGATCGTCCCTTTGCTGGAGCAGGCAGCGCACATCCTGGCCCGCCAGCTTTTCTACCGCCTGCCAGCTACCATTGTTCCATTGCAAAAGACCGATGCTTGTCCCGCACAAGGGTTTGGTGGATTGTTCGCTGGCAAGCAGGCAGTGAATGTTATCGGCGGGAAAATCGTCTTCGCGCACGAATGCCGAGTCTTGCCAGTAAAAAAGCCCGTTGTCTGTCCCGCACCAGATCTGGCCTGTGTGGTCTTCGAGCAGGCACTGCAGGTTTTTGATCATGTTGCTACGAGCTTCCCTTTCTGGTGGATCTTCAACCGTCCCCCCGCTCCATCGCTGACAAACAGCGCTGGCCGGACCAGACTCGTAATGTAGGAACCACTCCCTTCGATCTCAAAGGCTGCCTCCACCATCTCAGTTTCGACCGAGAAGCTGGGATCAAGATAAATCTCGTACAGCCCCTCTTCTGGAACGGCATAGAAAATACCATTCGTATTTGCATAAAGAAAAACCTGTTCGCGAACCCGGTACACTTCGATATCCAGGGACATCTCGATGAGCGAAGGCCAGCGCTTTTGTATTTCTTCTTTGATGACGGTATTATTTCCTAGTGCGAGAGTTCGATTATAAAATCCCACCCGTTCGCGGGTGGCGGGTTTGATCGGCGCGCTATCCTGGCGGCTCACAAAAGCGGGAGGCGCAAAGCTGCTGGAGGGGCGCTGGGGAGGCAGGGCCGTCGGTGGTGGGTAACTTGTCTGGGTTGGAGAATTGCGCAGGCTTTCTACCTGGGCCTGCACCTGCTGCAAACCCTGCTGGAGTGTCCGGAGCTGCTGATTGAGCCCGTCGATGTCCAGCTCCTGCCTTTTGGTGACGCCTAGAGCCTGTTGCCCCTGGGCAGCTAGCCTTTCACCCTGCTTGTTGAGCCGCTCGCTGGAGCGTTTGAGCGCCTCCAGGCGTACGAGGGCGACGACCAGAGCAATGCCCAGGAGCGCTTCCACCCCAAACGCGATGTAGATGAGCCAGTCTGGAGCGCGGCTGAGGGCCGTCTCGGGGGCTGTTGGTTTGGCAAGCACTGCCTGGATGGCAGCGCTCATCAGTAGCAGGCTCCCGGCGACAACGAGGACTTTGCCGTTGCTGGGTTTAATCATCTTCCTCCTCCCAGCCAGCGCTCCGCTTCGACTTTTAACAGTGCCTTCAATGCCGTGATAAACAGCGGTTTGACGACGATCGAGTGAGGGTCTTGCTCCTTGTATTCGTTCAGTTCGTCCTGCACAATGTCGCGAATCGACTGGGCAACCTCGTTGAAATTCACCGGGCTTGCCAGGCTTTCTTTGGTGGCTGCATAGGCGTTATAGGCCGCGACAAAGCTGCGCAGATGGGTAAAGTCCTCGGGAACGCTCAAGCCGGCAGCGAGAACTTCGGGCTTGAGATTGCTGCTCCAACCGACGATGGTGCCGGAGCCATCGATGCTATCTTCACCCGCCAGTTCGATAATCGCCTCCTCTTCTTTTTTGAGGGGGCGCTCGGACTTTAATAGCCCGTAGGCCACTTCCGCCTTGGGCTGGGAGCTGATGCGCAGATCCAGCCTGCCCTGGCCGCCAATCTCAGCTGCTGTGCGCAGCACACTGGTAAAAAGTTCGGTCTGCTTTGTGTTTTTGTTAAAAGCTCTTCCCAAACTCAACCAGTTGAAGATCCGCGCCCCATTGCCACCTACGCAAAGATAGGGCAACTCGTCGCTCGTCCATTTTTCTTCCTGTCGCAGGCGTCTCAATAACAATCCTGCGTAAAAAACCAGCCCTGACAGTCCCAAAGCAAGCAGATGAATAAATTGATACAGCGGTTCGCCAGGGCGCGAGGACGCAAGCAAGATCGGTAGCTTCTTAAACAGATCCTCCCGCTGTGAGGCGCGGAAGAGGGAGACTGCCTCGGCATAGAAACTGCGATCTTTGTTGACATTGGAAAGTTGCTGCGTCCACTCGGAACCAAAAGCACCTAATGTCGCCGGGTAATGGCGCAGTAGATCAAGAAAGATGCTTTCTCCAGCGAACTTGATCGAAGATTGCTGCAGAAGCACACTATTGTTCCAGATCGAGATATCGGAAGTCCCACCGCCGATATCGATGCAAACGGTGCGCACCAGTGAAACGCGCTCTCCGTGTTGAAAGTAGCGTGCGGCTGCCTCGCTCTCGGTCTGGTAGCGCAGGTCGGCAACAGGCACGTTCAACCGCTCCGTTATCTCCTCCCAGATATTCCTCAAGGAGGCTTCTGAGAAGCTGGAGAACGCACTCGGATAAGAGATAGACCAGCGGATAGCCGAGGCTCCCCGCTCAACGGCGTAGGCCGCGCTCTGAGCGGCAAGCTGGATGAGAAAGCCACCGATCAATGCCTGATCTTCTGACCATTTGAAGCCGGAAGCAATGCCGTTGCGCTTGAGATCGTTGAGCATGGCCAGTGCCGGCTTGACGTAGCGAATGTTGCCCTGCCAGAAGGGCCAGTTCTGCGAAGCTCCGCTGTCGGGCCGAAACAGGGTCGGGAAGGGCCGCTCCGGCAAGAACGGCGGCAAGAAAAAATTCGTGAGTCGATCGCGCTCCGAGTCACCGATAGGAGTGATCTGGAGAAGCTGGTCCGACCAGGGAAGTGGACTCGGTTCATCGCCGGGGGCGGCTTGAACGTAGACGTGGGTGGCGGAGGTGCCAAAATCGACGCCCAGCGACCAGATGCTGCCGTTCGATTCTTTAAATTCCAGCTCCTGCAGCAGCAGGCAGCCTACTTCCAGTTCCTCGCGCCGCTCCGGCAAATAGGCGCTGCAGACAAAAGCGGTGGGCGGTGCCTCCAGGCGCGTCACCTCCCGACGGTCGCTCTCGCCGCGCTGGAAACTGCGGCAGTTTGCTTCTAGATCCAGCGGCACACCGGCAATACGGGGCCGGGCAACAAAGATGTCCTGGGGGCGGCGCAGGGCTGCGTCGTAGTAAGTGTAGTACAGATGCCAGTGTTCCGAGCGAAAGTGGGGCCAGATCTCCAGCACCGGAAAGTTGGAGCGGCGGTCGATCGAGTTGGCGTCGTAGGTATGGCGCACCGGAAAATCTCGCGCCTGCCCATCGGGACCGGCCAGCGGCAGGCGCAACTCGACGGTGATCGCGTTGTTTTTTTCTGGAAAGAAACTGAGGCGCTTCTCCAGTTCAGGAGCGCTCAGATAATCGAGCAGTTCGCTCGCGATAGGCAGAATCGGGATGACCGGACGCTGCTCGTAGGTGAGGTTGCGCTGCCCCTCGACTTCGCGGACGCCTCGAAATGGCTGGTTTGAGCTAATCAGTAACAGCCGTTCGCTAAAGAGCATCGCTGCGGTGCGCCACTCAGCGTTGCGCAGCACCTCCTGGCCCAACTGGCGCAGTTTGTCTTTGTCGCCCCGGCGCACCTCCTGCAGGGCAGCAAAGTCGATGCTCGCTAAAGTTTCACGGCCAAAGAGGGGAACTTCGCTGGGTTTGACGCGCCAGTACTCGGCGATGGTCGGATCGACGATGAGCAGGCCAATCGGCGCTTTGAGGCCCGGAGTGGTCACCAGTCGGGCGGCGGACTCCTCCAGGCTCACCTCCCGCGCCCGCAAGGGTTTATCAAGATAGGTATAAAATCCTGTGTTCAGGCCCAGAAAACGATTGCTGAACTCGTGGTTGACCGGCGGCGAATTCAGGCTTTCGGCAAATTTTGAAAGTTGACCGCCCAGCCGATTGAGCAAATCCCCGGCCTCTCGACCACTGATCGCCGGGTGGGCGTTCAAGTTGGTCACCAAAATCACCAGCCAGTGGGCCAGGGCCGCTTTCTCGGTGGCGGTCAAAAAGGGCACCGGATCTTGCAGCCCTGCTTCGGTGGCCCAACTGACCCGACTGTCGAAGCGGCCCCGGCAATCGGCGGCAGTGCAGACGAGGGTAGTCGGCGAGGTGATGCCCACTGCCCTGCCCCTGTAAGTAAAGATATACAGGTTCGTCCAGGGGGTATCTTCTGAGAGCTGTCTGCGCGGAAGCAGGCGGGTGGCCGCCTGCACGAACGCCGGTGCCCGGCCCAGGTTGGCCGCACTCGCCGGCAGTTCGAGCGCCTCGGCCTTAAAATCGAGGCCGCGCACTTCCCGCAGAGCAAGCAGGGCCAAAAGCCCCCGCCACTCGCCCTGGACCTGTTTGTGCAGCGGGTGTCTGCTATCCAGCAACGCCAGCTCAAACAGCAGTGGCCTGGCCCACAGATCCGGAATCGAGTCGATCGAATGCTCACCGGTAAGAAGGCCAGGTACCTTGATGCTGGTGGCCACCTGGCCCAGCAGACCGTCGGTGGTGGCTGACCATTGGGCCGGAGGCACCGCCGGTACTCTGCCGGTGGCGCTGTCCAGTTCCGGTAGCAGGGGAACCGCGTCCCCAGGAGTGGTGTTGTTGGCTTGCATCGTCATTTCTTTTTGCTAGCTGGGACGGCATTCGTAGTACAGAGCGTGCAAAAAGCGGCTAAGACCGCTAAGCGAATCGCTGCCCGGTCGCGGGCGGTTGCGCTGATCGAGGGCACCTGAGAGGCTGTCGAGGGTCGGGTTGGGGGCATTGAGACCCGGATAGACCGTAAAGTTGCCGGTGTTGAGCAGGTCGATGCGCAGGCCGCCTTCGAGCTTCTGCAGATCCCTCAGCCAGACCAGCAGGAGATCGCAGTAGGAGCGCACCAGCTTCGCTGTCCGTTCGTCTTCTTGAGAAAGGCCCCTGGCAAAAAATTCTTTGCTGTACCAGCGCGTCCAGCGCAACTCTCCGTTGCCTAAGATCTGCCGCTCGAGCTTTGGATAAAAGTAGCTCGAATAGGCATAAGCAAAGCGCAACAGGTTGGCAAGTTTTGCGCGCAACTGCTCACCGTCCGGGATGCTGTTCCACGA
The DNA here is from genome assembly GCF_000484535.1 of Gloeobacter kilaueensis JS1. Classification (NCBI taxonomy): domain Bacteria; kingdom Bacillati; phylum Cyanobacteriota; class Cyanophyceae; order Gloeobacterales; family Gloeobacteraceae; genus Gloeobacter; species Gloeobacter kilaueensis. The sequence continues at coordinate 244,367 of NC_022600.1, forward strand.
CAGGCCGGTACCGGGAGCACGGGCGGTTATATACGTCTGGCCATTCGCTTCTGCTGCATTACTAAAAAAGTGCAGGGCTGCCGCTGCCGCGTACAGCTCTAAAAAGTGGGGAGGATTGCGCTGCTCTTTGGAGCCTAATCGGTTGAAGCCCACCGACGGCTGATCGTCGCTGCCCAGCAGGTAGAGCGCATCGTAGACAGGTTGAGTCGTATCGCCCAGTCGCGCCTGGTAGTAGTTGAGGGCAGCCTGGGAGCGCAGCAAAAATTCGTCCGCCCGCGCCTGCAATCGCGTCGGATCTTCGCCCGGCGGAAAAGAAAAGTACGGCAAAAGCAGCCCGCAGCCGAGGCGGTACTGCCGCCGCCGGTCCGCCAGAGCATCCGCCAGTAGCCGCGCCAGGGTCGGCAACCCAGCCGCCCCAGTGCCACCAAAGATCGATCCGACCAGAAAGATCCGCGCCTGGTTGTCGTTGCGCAGCCGCTCGCCAAAAAACTCGCGCCAGGGCGGCTCGCCTAATAGATCGACCGCATCCGCCAGCACCGCTACGCCGATCGAAGGCCGGCCCAAAAACCCCTGATCGAGGGGAGCGGTCTTTTCTTGCTCACTGTAGAGCACATCCATCAACCGGGCCGCTGCCGGATGCTGCTGGCTCAGGTATTCATACTGAAACAGGTCGCGCAAGACAGGCCGCTGCTCGCTACTGAAGGGCGACCAGACGCGGGGGGTGGCAGGGCGAATCTGGGTCTGCAACAACTGGGCAGTGCTGGATTTAAGCGGCGCGGCGGCGGCCAGGTACGCTTCGAGGGTTTGCAGCGTGCGCTCAAGACTGCCGTTGGCCGTGTCCGGATCGACCAGCAAAACATTGAGCGGCTGATCGAGGGGAATGGCTGCCGCCAGATGGATGAGCGCTTCGACGCACTTGGCTCCTGTGCCGCCGATACCGACAATGTAATAGCTCAAATCGCCCTCCTTACTTGCGCATCAGTTGCCAGCCCGGCGGTATGCAGGCCAGAGTTGCCGGTGGACCAAACAGTGTGGGTGCATAATAGACCAGCAAAAAATTCAGAAAGTACAACCCATAAGCGCCCCACTGATTTTGCGCGGCGGGCAACAAAAATACCGCAGGCACGATCCCAGCCGCGAGAGCCAGCAGCGCCAGGATGTACCAGAGGGCGACGATGCCGCCGGTGACAATCTTCCAGACAAACTCGCCCATCAGATACCAGAACAGGGCGAGGCTGGAACCCACGAACACTCCGACCAGCCCCCAGGTGCGAAAATCCTTCAGCCAGCCTGCGAGAGTAACGCGGCCCGAAGGTCGGATCCAGGCGGACGATTCGAGAAGCGACGGCCAGAGCAGGGCGGTGAGAAACACGGCCACAGCCGCACCGCCGATGATCCAGATCAAGCCCGAAACCTTGTTCACCTGCCCTTTACCTCCGGATGTAAAAGTACATTGAGAGATCGCTGCCGGCATTTTCGTTGAGCGCCACCGCCGCCAGACTGCGCAGAAATTGTTTGAGATGGAGGGTGCGGCTGGGTTCGTTGACGGCATCGTCGGTGTTCCAGCTATCCCACCAGCGCGGAAAAGTGTTCAGTTCTGGATGGGCAGCAAGGGCAAAAAAATAGTCAGCGCTCTGCTCAGAATTTAAAGCTTTTGTCTCAACCTGCACCGCCACTCCGAGGGGCCGGCTGGGTGGGTTGTCCTTCGCAGCGGTCTCACAGCTGCCCGCATCGGTGCGCACCTGGACCACTTCCGCCGGTAGTGGCCTCGGTTTGGTACCGGTGGGCACGGCGAGAACCTGAGCGCGCCAGTCGCCTCCCACCTCGGCTGCCAGCGCGTAAGGCAGCGGTTCCACCTGCCCACAGGCTTTGAAGGTGGCAGTTGGTGGTTCTCCCTGCAGCCGAAACCAGTAGGTGCGCTCGTCTTCGAGCAATCCCATGTCGATGAGACCGCCGTCGCCAGCTTCCACCGCCGGTGCTTCGCTAAAAAAATTGACTCGCGAGCGAAAGGGCCGGGCCGTAAAGATCAAAAACTGGGCCTGCTTTTGAAGGTTGCTGTCGGCCTGGTTGATCCCATCGAAGTAGTGGGCCACATCGACGTAGCTCCCGAGTACCAGGGCGTAGACGGGCCGGTTGGCACGAATGGACTTTTTGGCTTGCTCGGTGTCGAGATCGAAGACCACCCCGTCGAAGGCACTTTCGACGCCGACGATGCCCACGACCCAGCCTTTTTGGAGATAGCGGTTCTTCAAAAGACGAATCAGGCTCGTGACGTCGGTGTCGCGCTGGAACAAGTCCGTAACGATCACCCCCAGTTGACCTGATCTGGACGGCAGGTAGCGGTCGTTGAGCACCTGCTCAAGCTCAGTGTATAGACCAACACCTTTATAAAAATCCTGGTTTTTCCCGGCCAGGACGTTCAATCGCCGCTCGGAGGGAACCGCCGCAACACTGGTTCCGAACTTAAAGCTCTGTCTTTGGACCTGGGGAAACTGCTGCAGGCCGTCTTCGAGGGCGCGCAGCAACTGCTGATAGCGGGTAGTGGCCCCGGTGGCATTCACAAAGCCGCGCATCGAATCGGTGCCATCCACAAATAAACGGGCCTGCAGATTCTGGGAGGCTTCTGCCCTTTGAAAACTGGCTAAAGCCTGACAGGCACTGCCGCCGATTAAGCCCTGGGCACAGGGGGCTGGGGGCGGCGGCGGGCTGGAGCAGGCGGCAAGCAGAGTAAGCAGGGCAAGCGGCACAATTGGAATTTTCAAGTGGACAGGTGCGAGCGCAGCAAAGTAGTCCAGGTATAACTTTCGCCGCTGCATCGCTGACAGAATTTTAGAAAGGATTAACAAAAATATGTATCTCGTCGCCGCTCTGGCAGGTGTGCCATCTCGCTTTCAAGCCTGCCGGAAGTCTTCAAGCAGAGCTTTGGAGACGAGAAACATGCAATTTTATGGCAAAGAGCTGTCCAGCAGTTTAGGGTCAAAATAATCCAGCGCATCGATGAGCATCTCCTGCCCGGTCACAGTCAAAAAAGCAGCCCCCCGAAAAAGCTCCCCCTGCCCGTCGCGCAGTTCGATGCGCACCATCGCTCCGCCGATCTCCCCCGGCACCACCCGCAGCGTCCCAAGGTTGCCGACTTTGAGCAGTCGATCAAAGTCGGCATCGCTATGCAGCCGGGCGCGCATTCTGGGGCCGAACCACAATTGCAGCCGGGCAGTATCCCGGTCTGGATCATCGAGCATCTGGTACAACTCGACGATGCGTTTGCGGGCAGCTTGCAGCGCGTCGGTGCTGAGGGGCGGCAGCTTCAGCAGGCGGACGGTGTTGAACAAACGGTCGCTGCTGGTGGGCAGGCCCGTATCGGTGCGGTAGGAACGCCGATCCGACTGGTGCATACTTGCCGAATCGAAGCCGTCGATCTGCCACTGGTTGAGTACGGGAATCAGGCGCAGGCGCAGGATGCGGGGGAGGGTGCTGCTGGCAGGGCGAGTCTCGACAGCATAATTAAAATCCTCGCCCGGCAAATAGCGCCCGTTGAGCAGTTTTCCCAGGCCGCCGGGAGCGATGGGAGCGCTGCGGCCTGCGACAAATTCGTTCTCGATTTCGTCTCGAAATTCGGCACTGAGCAGTCCCGCCGCCCAGCGGCCTTGATCGAGCTGCAGGAGAAACTGTTTGACCAGCGCATACTTTGGATCGCCAGCTTGAGCAGCGCCAGGTCGAGGCGAAGACGCCCGTCTGGGGGTGCGGCGGGTTGTAATGGGGAGGGCCGTGCGGCGAGTGGCAGCCGGGCGCGACGGCGCGTAGTCAGGCGCGATCGGAGCCGCAATCTGTGCCTGGCCAGGCTGGACGAGCGCCACAATCCACAACAGCACCAGCAGCCATCTTCCCATCGCGCCTTGACTTCCTGCCTGCGGCTTGCTCTGATAATTGGAGAAATACAGAGACTACCAGCCGTTACGATAACCCTGATGGTTGTCTGTTCGTCAGGGCGTAGACCACGGATTTTTTGCAGGTCCGGTTCTCTATCTTCGCGATCAAGGCGCACGGTGAAAGTTGTCCTCGAACCCAGTGTCTACGTCGGTAACGTTCCTGTGCGCTGCACCGTCTGCAGCGGTCGGGTTCACCCCCTGCGCCTGCGCGGCAGGCAGCATCTTCTGGCGATTATCTACAACGACCGGGGCAAAGTCTGCGGTGAGCTGTGCCGCGACTGCCTTGCTGCCGGCCCGGAGGCGATTCGCCAACAGTTGCAGGAGCGCCTGAATGCTCTGCAGGCGAGTGTGCAACAGCTGCAGGAACTGGTAGCGGAACCGATCGATCTGCCCACGGTCGAGCAGGAATTTCGGCAATATATGTGACAGCTGGTCTTTATAATCAGCGGTACAGGTCAATCACACCTGTGATGTTTTGCTCGCCCACTCCCTGGGCAAGTGCGCTGCTCTACCCGAGCCGGGCCTATCTACCCGGCAAGGTGCGTGCGGCCATCAATTTTTTGCGCCAGCACCTGGGGCAGGGCAAGTATGTGGACGAAGCTCAATAAGCAGCAGGTTTTGGGCTGGAGTTTTGAGTACTTCTAAAACCGTCCCCACCCCTCCACACCCCCCCTGCCCCCCGCTCTCCTCCCCTGCCCCGCCGGGCAGAGGAGAAGAGGGGGGGTTCACTGTCACTGGGCTGCAGGGGGGATAAGCGAGGACAATCACGGAGTCTGGCAGGAGCAGTGGCAGGCGGGATGGGTGGAGTCAGTTGCAGCCTCGTCTTGTTTTTCTTTTGCTGCAAGGGACGTAGGGCTGCTTGGAGCTGACGTTTAATGGCCTTCGGCTACTTAGCTCTTCGCAAAGGTTCGAGAAAGCAATTATTTTTATGGGCTTAAGCAGGTGGCAGCGAAGCCTACATGGTCGCGGCGAAATTAACAGCAGCCGGGTTGATCGCTGAAGCAACCGCGAACAGCTTTGTCTGGAACTGCAGCCAGCGCTGAAGAGATTGTCCCAGCCCGGTCCCACCTGTTTTGCATAAGTTTCGACGCTCAAATCCATGATCTTTCAGGCGCTGACTCCATTGAGAGTCAAGCCCGAAAGGATACCCCCACACTTGGAAAGGAAATTGACGTGGAAGACGAAGAAGAACAGCAAAGCTGGAGCAACCTGGATGAGGAGGAATCGGCCAGCGATTGGCAGGCAAAAGCGAGTGCGACCGCTGGTGAATCTGAAGCGGATTCGCAAATAGAACCATCAGCTCAGGAGTACGAAGACGAAACCTGTTGCGAAGAAGGTTATGCCGCCGGGTACGGGTACGAACAGACTGCGCAAGATTGGGACGGCGACAGTGAGGCGGATCCGACTGGCTTCTGGGAAGGAGAAAGTGTAGCGGCAAGTGAATCAGATGCCGGTTACGAGGAGCCATACCAGGCAGATGGGTACTCAGCGGATGTCTGTTATGAGCAAGAAGACGATCCCGGCCAGGATGTATACGGACAAAGCGAGCGAACAAGTTGGTCTGAGCCGAGCGCATCGCAAAGCAGTGAATCGGGCGATACGTTCGACACCGTGAGCAGTGAGGAGACAACTGCCTACGAGGCGGATTCTGCCTCCGAAAGCGAACCTCACGAGGAAGGTAGCTGGTGGGATCGGCTGGTCGATTCGGGCGAGAGTGCGATCTCCGATCTGGCCCACGGTGCGGCGGACGTGGTTTCGGACATTCCTGTGCTGGGGGATATCGCTGAGACGGCTGCGGACGGAGTGGAGCAGATTGCCCAGTTCGACGGGGGCATCCTCAAAGGTGCCGGTACCTTCGTCGGCGGTGTCGTCAACATGGTCGAGCATCCGCTTCAGACGGCCCAGGGTCTGGAGGCGATGGCCGAACATATTCCAGGCACTGGCGATCTGTTGCGGACGGCCCATGCCGGTATCGCTGCAGCGATCGACGGTGAGGATGTGCTGGGGGCGGTGACGGAGGCCGCTAACCCGATTCAGTCCCTGCAAGACGATCTGTCCTTCTGGGGGCAGGTGGGCGGGAAGATCCTCGATCCCTACGCCCAGGAAATCGACCAGGGCAAGTACGCCGAGGCGGCGGGCCGGGCGGTCTTCGACATCGGCGGCATCGTCCTCAGTGCCGGTGGCGGCGCAGCGGCAGAAGGCGCAGTGGACGCCGGAAGGTTGGCGGTCGGAGCCGGTGAGGCGGCGGAGGCGGCAGCGACGGCTGGTAGAACCGCCGAAGGCGTGGAGGCGGCGGCAACCGCTGCCAGGACGGTGGAGGGGGGTGAAGCGGCAGCGACGGCTGCCAGAACCGCCGAAGGGGTGGAAGATGCGGCCCAGGCGTCGAAGGCCACCGAAGGAACGGGTTCTTCTGCCGGAGCAGCCCAGGCAGCCGAAGGGAGTGAAGCAGCGGAAGAGACTGCCCAGGCGGCAGCAGGGGGCGGCGGCTCCGGGGGCAAAGGTCCCGGTGGACCGGGAGGCGATGGCCCCGGTGGTGGCGGGGGTGGCGAGCCGGGTGAGCCCGGCGGTGGGGAGTCAGGCCGTTCCGGCGGTGAAGGGCCGGAAGGATCTGGCGGCGATGGTCCTGGTGATGGCCCGGAGAATCCCGGCGGCGAAGGCGACGGCAGCACGCCCAAAGAAGAACCAGAAAAGCCGGATGTCGGCACCAAGGGCAGCAGGCGCAACCCGGATGGAACAAGAAAGCCGCCCGACGACCAGCTCGATCAGATCCGTGATAAAGCTGTGCGGGACCAGCGCGCCCGGCGGCAGGCGGATCTCGAAGGAAGCGACGAGGCCGAAGGTGCAGGCACACCGGATCTCGACAAGATGGGCAAGTCGAGGCAGATTCTGCGGGAGAAGCTCAAACCCCACAACTACGATCCGGACGACTGGGAGTAATCTCAGTCGAGGCTGCGCCAGAAGTACCAGCTCGCCACACTGCAAAAGGGATGCCACGGTTCAGCGATGGCAATCACCTGTTTGGGCGTGGGCAGCTTCTCCAGGCCGTAGGCCAGCTGGATGCCTTTTTGGACGCCCAGATCCGCTTCGGGTAAGACGTTGAGCCGTCCGAGCCGAAAGAGCAAAAACATCTGGGCCGTCCAGCGCCCGATGCCCCGCACCTGGGTGAGCGCCTCGATGATCGCCTGGTCTTCGAGCCCGTCGAGCGCTTCGATCGACAGTTGCTCGGATTCGACCAGCGCTGCGAAGTGCTTGAGGTAGGAGAGCTTCTGGCGAGAAAGACCGACGCTGCGCAGTTGGGCTTCTTCGCTCGCGGCCAGTTGGGCCGGCAGCGGTGGACCGCCGTAGAGCGCTTCTAAGCGCCGGTGGATCGTGGCGGCGGCTTTGCCGGAAAGCTGCTGATAGACGATCGCCCGTACGATCGCATCGAAGTGCGTTCCTGTATTGCGCACGGTAAGCTGACACTCGCCGACCCGCTCGATCACCCCGGCCAGCACCGGGTCCGCCGCCTTGAGGTGGTGGACGGCTTCGATGAGCGCGCTCGCAGTGCTACTCGTCATCGACAAAGATCCGATCCAGTCCCCAGGCTTTGAAGACCGATTCGCAGGTGTCCTCGATCTGCTCGACGATTGGGCTGAAGTGGAGATCGACCTGGCCTAACACCTCATCGACGCCCTGCTCGAAGCTGTCCATCACCCGGTCGATCGTCTTGAACGCCTCGCCGATGCCCAGCGGATCGACCGGCAACGGCATCACGCCCTGGGGCGGAAAGGCCCACCAGCGGCCACCGAGCACCTGATCCGGTTCATCGACCCAGCACGGCTCGCTGTAGCCGTTCTGCCTGCACCACTCTTCGAGCCACCAGGGAGTCTCAGCCATGATTCTCCCCGCGCACGTAGGCGTGGATCGTCTTGTCGCCGATGTCGCCGGGCACCGGGTAGAAAAATTTGCGAATCGTCACGAGCAACAGCGCCAGGGCGCAGGCGGCAAAAAGGCCCGTCCCAACTGCCGGTGCCAGCATTCCGCCCAGATAGCCGAGGATGAGTACAGGCAGGCAGAAGGCGACCAGCGCCGTCTCCCACCAGCCAAAGCAGAACGATTCTTTGATGCAGATACCGGTGAGGGCGGCGAAGACGAACCCAGGAGCAAGGACCGTGAGCGGATTGGCCGCTACCAGTTGGGCGATCGGAGCCCCGAGCGCAAACGAAAGGGCGACGCTCGCGGCCACCCCCACCGCCCACAGCGCCCACAGCGCCCGATGCAGGGCAAGCATGTAGATGTGGATGGTAAAGAGGGCGACGGCCAGAGCGGCGGCAAAGAGGGCAAACAGCGCACTGACCAGCCACGGCGAGCCGCCCGCGATCACCGCAATTCCTGCAAGGGTGAAGCTTATCGCCATCGCCAGCAGGGCCAGCCGATAGGTGAGCACACCCCGGCGGTCGGCAACGGTGATCTGATAGGTGCCAAAGCGGCCAGTAAACACTTCCGAGGCAGTATCGACGGTCATAGTCCGCGCCAGGTGAACGTTCGCACCGCAATTCTAGCTTTCTTGACAGCTCAATCTATAGCGGGTGGGCAGACGGTCTGTCACTGGGCGTACCGATGGAGGAAGATAAAATGTAAAGGATGAACAGGGAAAGACGGTCTCTATGACAGCCCTCTGGCGGGAGATGCGGCGGGAACTTGCAGCCTGGCTGGGTTCTGTGAAGCTGGCAATTGTGCTCTTTTTGGCTATCGCTGCTGCGAGCATCACCGGTACTGTCATCCCCCAGGGCGAATCGCTCGGCTTTTATCAGCAAAATTATCCGGAGGCAGGTCAGGGACCGGTGGTCTGGGGCTTTGTCACCTGGCGCTTTTTGCTCGGGTTGGGCCTGAACGATGTCTACCGCAGCTGGTGGTTTGTCGCGCTGTTGCTGCTACTAGCCGCCAATCTCACCACCTGCACCTTCCGCCGCCAGCTGCCGATGCTCAAGTCGGCGCGCAACTGGAAGTTTTATACAGAACCCCGCCAGCTCACCAAGTTCGCCCTGCGCACGGTCTTTCCGGCTGAGGGCAATGGCCTTTTAGCCGAGCAGTTGCGCGCCGCCCGCTACAAGGTCCACGAGCAAGACGGCCTGCTCTATGCCCACAAGGGCGTGGTAGGCCGGGTCGGCCCGATCGTCGTCCACGCCAGCCTGCTTTTGATCATGGCCGGTGCCCTGGTGGGTGCCTTTGGCGGCTTCAAGACCCAGAGGCAGGCGATGCCCGGCCAGAGCTTCGATCTGATCGACGTCGATCGTTCGCGCCTGTCGCTGGCCCGCACGCCCGACTGGAAGGTGCGGGTAAACCGCTTCTGGATCGACTACCGTCCCGACGGTTCGGTGGAGCAGTTCCACTCCGACCTCTCGGTCCTGAGCCCGACCGGCAAAGAACTCAAGCGCAAGACAATCTCCGTCAACGACCCGCTCGTCTACGACGGCGTCACCCTCTATCAGGCCAGTTGGGCGGTCGGTGCCCTCAAATTGCGCGTCAACGACAGCCCCCTCATTGCCATCGACCTCGTGCCGGTCAAAGCGCCCAACAATCAAGAAGCCTGGGGCCGGGCGATTCCTTTTGACCGTCAGGGCCGGGTGGCGCTGCAGGTAGTGACGCGGGGCCTGCAGGGCAGCCTGATGCTGTTGCCCTTCAACGCCCGCAGCGGTGAACCGATCCGGGAGGGCATCGCCCCGGCCAGGGTCGGAAGGCCCGTCACAGTGCTGGGCCAGCGCCTGGTCGTCGAGCAACTGGTCGGCCAGACCGGCATCCAGATCAAGGCCGACCCCGGCATTCCCCTGGTGTACACCGGTTTTGGACTGCTGATGATCGCTCTGGCGATGAGCTATCTTAGCCATTCGCAGGTCTGGGCCATCTACCAGGATGGCCGCCTGCACGTTGCCGGGCGCACCAACCGGGCCCAGCTCAGCTTCGAGCGCGAACTGGTCCGTCTGGTAAATGCCGCCCAGTCTCCAGCCATCCCGCTCGCACCGGGCACCTTATCCCCTGCCCAGGAGTAATAGATGAATACAAGCCAGCTGGTCAGCATCCAGGTTCTCCTCGACAACGTTGCCTTTGCCGCTTTGATGGTGGCCACCGCCCTCTACTGGTTGAGCGCCGCTTTTCGGCGCGTGCCGCTGTTGCACGAATTGGGGACGGGAGCGGCGGCGGTCGGAATGCTGAGCGTTACCGGATTGCTCACCGCCCGCTGGATCGAGACGGGCCATTTTCCGGTGAGCAACCTCTACGAGTCGCTGTTTTTTCTGTGCTGGTGCGTGCTCACCATGCATCTATTCGCCGAGAGCTTCGCCCGCCAGCGATTGGTGGGCGTGTTCACCCTGCCGGTCGCCCTCGGCATGGTCTCCTTCTCTTCTTTTTATCTGCCGGCGGCGATGAAGCTGGGCGGGCCGCTGGTGCCGGCGCTCAAGTCCAACTGGTTGATGATGCACGTGAGTGTGATGATCTTGAGCTATGGCGCGCTGCTGGTGGGTTCGCTCACCTCGATCGCCTACTTGATCGTCACCTGGAAGCAAAAAGATCTTGAGCTAAGGGGCAGCTCGGTAGGCACCGGCGGTTTTCAAAAAGCTGAGTATACGGCGGCGGTCAGCTTCAGCACCACCGGCGACGGCACCGCCGTTCTGGCCGGTGCGCCGGTAACGGACGCGGGACTGCGCCGATCGAGCCTGGCTGAAACCCTCGACAACGTCAGTTACCGGCTGATTGGCCTCGGTTTTCCGCTGCTCACCGTCGGTATCATCGCCGGGGCGGTCTGGGCCAACGAAGCCTGGGGTTCTTACTGGAGCTGGGATCCCAAAGAAACCTGGTCGCTCATCACCTGGTTTATCTTTGCCGCTTACCTGCACGCACGGATCACCCGAGGCTGGCAGGGGCGACAACCGGCGTTTCTGGCGTCGGTAGGCTTTATCTCGGTCTGGATTACCTACCTGGGCGTCAACTTTCTGGCCCAGGGGCTGCACAGCTACGGCTGGCTGTTTGGCAAGTAGTTTCCGCACGGGAGTGGCGCGTGACGAGTCCCAATTCCACCGAGCAACGACCGGTCCCCTTCGCCCTGCCTGGCTGGCTTAAAAGCCAGCGGCAGAATGTCCAGACCGTCGCCCTCGCCGTTCTGCTGGCGCTTTTTATTCGTTCCTTCGTCGCCGAAGCGCGCTACATTCCTTCCGGCTCGATGCTGCCGACGCTGCAGGTCGATGACCGGCTCATCGTCGAAAAGCTCAGCTATGAATTTCAAAGGCCCGATCGCGGCCAGGTGATCGTCTTCATGCCGCCCCGCAGCACCCACATCGAACAGGCGTTCATCAAGCGGGTGATTGGTCTACCGGGCGATACGATCGCCGTCCACAATGGCCGGGTGATCGTCAATGGCCAGCCGCTCAGCGAGTCCTACATCGCGGCACCCCCCAGCTACGAGATGCCCGCCCGCCGGGTGCCTCCTGGCGAATATTTCGTGATGGGCGACAACCGCAACAACAGCTACGACTCGCACCTGTGGGGCTTTTTGCCCCGCGAGAACGTGATTGGCCGGGCGCTGTTTCGCTTCTGGCCTCCTGAACGCATCGGCCCGATCTCTTGAACAGGATCGACGTCGAGCGCGCCCGCCGGGAGACCCCCGGCTGCGCCAACGTCCTGCACTTCAACAACGCCGGGGCAGCGCTGTTGCCTGAGCCGGTGCTATGGGCCGTCAGCGCCCACCAGCAGCGGGAGGCGGCGATCGGCGGCTACGAGGCAGCGGACGAGAGCCGCGAGGCGATCGAGCACACCTACGGCGCGGTCGCGGGGCTTATCGGGTGCAGCTCAGAAGAAGTGGCGATCGTCGAGAACGCCACCCGCGCCTGGGACATGGCCTTCTACGCGCTGCGCTTCGCACCGGGAGAGCGCATTCTCACCGGCGTCTCGGAGTACGCGAGCAACTATATCGCCCTCTTGCAGGTGGCTCGGCGCACCGGCGCGGTGATCGAGGTCATCCCCAACGACGCGGACGGCCAGATCGCGATTGCGGCCCTCGAACGGGCGATCGACGAGCGCACGCGGCTCATCGCCCTCACCCACGTCCCGACCAACGGCGGCCTCGTCAACCCCGCCGCCGCCGTCGGTGCGGTGGCCCGCAAGGCCGGGGTGCTCTATCTGCTCGACGCCTGCCAGTCGGTGGGACAACTCCCCATCGACGTCGAGCACATAGGCTGCGATCTGCTGTCGGCTACGGGCCGCAAGTACCTGCGCGCTCCTCGGGGAACGGGCTTTCTCTACGTGCGCGCCGGGCTTTGTGCGACCCTTGAGCCCCCTTTTCTCGACCTGCGCGCTGCGCGCTGGACGAGCGCCGACACTTACACCGTCCGCCCCGATGCCCGCCGCTTCGAGAGCTGGGAGTCGAACGCTGCGCTTAAAATTGGCCTCGGGGTGGCGGCTGATTACGCGGCGAGTTGGGGCATAGAGGCTATTGCAGAGCGGATCGGCGCGCTGGCAGCCAGACTGCGCAATGGCCTTGGGGCGATCCGGCGCGTCGAGGTGATGGACCTGGGGCGGAGGCGCTGCGGCATCGTCAGCTTTCAGGTGGCGGGCATCGCCGCCGAGACCATCAAGCGCCGCCTGCGGGCCCAGGGCATCAATGCCAGCGTCAGCGACAGCCACTCGACGCTGCTCGATTCTGAGGCGCGGGGACTGGGCAATCTGGTGCGCGCCTCCGTCCACTACTACAACACCGAGGCAGAAGTCGAACGCTTTTGTGAAGCGCTTTCTGACTTGATAGACGCCGACTATGGCCCGGCTGATTGACTCGAACCTGGGGCTGGCAACCAAAGATAGAAAACCGCAAAAACGGTAACATTGGCAAAATTTTTCAACGAGTCCTGTCATTTTTTATAAAAGATACATCCGGGGATGGAGAAACATTTTTATCTCAATCGGGCATCTTTTTTCTACAATAGAAGTAATAAGGCTCCGCTCGATCCCGAGCTTTTTAGATTTGGTGTAGGAGAGTTGCCCAGCGTAAGAGGGTGAGGAGAGTAGGTGATCCCCATTTGCGACTCTCGTAGGAGGACCATTAAAAATGTTTACTCCAGAAACTTTTTCTGACAACAGGCCGATCCACGCGCCGGAGCTTTTGCAGACCAGTTTTGAGCGCCTGTGGTTGGAGGCGACCGAATCTCTCGATCAGATGATTGCTCTTAAGGTTGTGCAACTGGTGCGCCAAACTGTCGAAATTACCTATGCGATCGGCTATACCGACGGACGGCACACCTGTTTGAACCTGCCGCAGCTTACTTAGCAGTAGGCGCGGCGGTTGCGCTTGCAATCGTTTCTCTGGTGAGCGATACCAGGGGCGGGCTATCCTGGAAACAAACGCCCATTTGAAGGAGCACTCGCTATGACCTCTGCCACTCCGCCGCGTACCCGTCTGACGCGATTGGGCCACATCGCCGTGTGTGTGCAGGATGTCGAGCGGGCGGTCAAATTTTATACCGCCCTCGGCATGGAAGTGGCCTGGCAGGACGACGACTGGGCCTTCGTCAAGGCAGGCAGCGACGGTCTGGCGCTGCTTGGCCCCAAGTATGCCGCCGCCGGGCCGCACTTCGGCTTTGTGCTCGACGACGAGGCGGCCCTTGAGCAGTACTTCGCCCAGCTCAAGGCCCAGGGAGCGACGACCACGACCATCCATGCCCACCGCGACGGCACCAGTTCGTTTTACGCGCGGGATCTCGACGGCAATACGTTCGAGTTTCTTGCCCCCCGCACCCCAGAAGCGGCCCATCTGCTCGGCTGCGCCTGAGCGTTTTTCGGACATAATTGAGCACAGGCTGGGATCGCGGCACTCACTTCCCGATCCAGCAAATGCTCGGAGGGACAATGCTCAAAGGGTCGATCCTCTATCAATTGCGCGAGCAACTGGGCGCGGACCCGCCCTCCTTTGGCGTCTATTACAAGAACACCCTGGTCGCCCTCTGCCACGCCCTCGAAGATCACATCCTCAGTTGCGGCAGCCCGCCGCTGGTGCTCACTGCCTTTCAGCGCGGCAAGTGGTACGCCCAGGAGGCCAAGCGCTACCGGCAGATTGCCCAGCACAGCCGCGAAATCTTGATCATGGCAGTGCCGGACGCCGGGTTCCTGCAGCCGGACAACCCCGCCAACCTGCTGCAGCTGTCGCTCGACGAAGCGGACCCGGTCGCGGCGGAGTGGCACCTGCTGATTCTTGCCCCCAATTATGCGGCGATGGTGATGTGCCAGGAACTCTCCGATCGCGACTACGGCGAGGGCAACCTGCCCCAGCAGGATCTGGAGCGCAAATTCTACGGTTTCTGGACCTTCGAGGAACCGCTGGTGCTGCAGGCGGTCCGGATCGTCCTCGAACACGTCCGCAGCTACGATCCGGATTTAAGTGAGCGGCTGAAGGCCCAGGCGGAGGCGATTGTCCGTGAACCGGCGGCGACGCGCACCGATCTGAGCGGCGTGGTCGCCCGCGTCGTCACCTACCTGCAGACCAGCCAGCAACAACTCATCAACCTGAGCAAGCCCGCCGCTCCGGTCTGGGAAGCAGGCTCTGACCGGCTTGGAGGCAACCTCACCGCCAATCGTCTGCAGGCTTTTTTGCGCATGGCTCAGCGCATCGACGCAGGCGATCCGAGCAATCCGGATGCCTCGCTGCAGGTAAGCAACCTGGTCGAAACCCTCGGGCAGCTCATGCACCTGCCCTTTGGCCGCCTGAGACGGCTTCGCCTTGCCGCCCTGCTGCACCGCATCGGCCTCTCGGAGATCCCGGCGACCCTCATCGACCCCGATAGCCCCGCCACTTACCAGGCTTTTGCCCAGGCCGCCCAGTTCGGTTGCGAGCTGTTGCGATCGATGAACGAGCTGCGCACCGTCGCCCGCATCGTCGAACACCAGTGCGAGTGGTGGGACGGCAGCGGCGCACCCGAACACCTGGCAGGCGAGGAGATTCCGCTCGAATCGCGCATCCTGGGGCTGGTGAGCTACTTTCAAGAATGGCTGGTGCCGCGCGGCGAGAGGCCCGCCTGCACGCCCGCCGAAGCCCTCGCCCTGTGCGAAGCTGGAGCCGGTTCGCGCTGGGATCCGCAGCTTCTGGAGCACCTGGCCAATCTCGTGCGCCTGATGCAGGCAGGCATCTTGATCGAGCCGGGCCGGCCCCAGGTGAGCACCAGCCAGTGGCTGTTACTGGCCACCGATGCTCCGTCCACCAGCGCTTCGTGAGGCAGCATGGACAATCTAGAACAGATCAAAGCAGGACAGTGGCAGGATCTGCGCGGAGCCAACCTTGACGGCACCGATCTCGCTGGGGTCGTGCTCGATCAGCTCAACCTGGCCGGGGCGAATCTGGCCGGAGCCAACCTGGCCCAGGCTGTCCTGCGCTGCGAACTGTGGGGAGCGAACCTGGTCGGGGCGAATCTGGTAGAGGCCGACCTGCGCGCCGCCAACCTGCGGGGGGCGAACCTGATGAGTGCCACGCTCCGGCAGGCGACTCTCAGCGGGGCGAATCTGGCCGGAGCCAGCCTGGTGGGCGTCGATCTAAGCGGCGCAGACCTGACAGGAGCCGATCTGCGCGGAGCACGCCTCAGCGGTGCCAACCTGGCGGGAGCCGATCTGACCAACAGCGATCTGAGCGGCGCAGACCTGGAGGGGGCGAATCTCGAAGAAGCGAACCTTGCCCACGCCCTCATCGCCGCCACCAACTTCAGCAATGCCAATCTGCTCTGCGCGGTTCTCACCGGCACCGATACCCATAGCGCCATCTGGCAGGATGCCTGCTTGATCGGCACCCTGCTCGACGGTCAGGCAGATTGACCGGGGCATTGAAGATGAAAACCCCGATCGGCGAGATTATCAAAAATGGGGTTCTTTTCGACATGAAGAACTGGCGGGAGGGAACTCCTGATCCCGAGCAATTGCCCCAGGCTGTGGAAGCGCTTTTTGAGATTCTTACTGAGCGCCGGATCAACTATCTTATCTTTTAGTGGGCGGGGTAGCTCTGCTCAGCTACATCGATGGCCGCAACACCCAGGATATCGACTTTATTTTTGAAAGAGAAGCGCTAAGTAGACGAAGGCCATTAAATGTCAGCTCCAAGCAGCCCTACGTCCCTTGTAGCAAAAGAAAAACAAGACGAGCCTGCAACTGACTTCACCCATCCCGCCTGCCGCTGCTCCTGCCAGACTCCGTGATTGTCCTCGCTTATCCCCCCTGCAGCCCAGTTACAGTGAACCCCCCCTCTTCTTCCCTGCCCAGCGGGGGCAGGGGAGGAGAGCGGGGGGCAGGGGGGGTGTGGAGGGGTGGGGACGGTTTTAGAAGTACTCAAACTCCAGCCCAAAACCTGCTGCTTATTTAGCTTCGTCTACTTAAAACAAATCCTGGCCGGTATTCAGCACCGTATCCAGAGAAGCCAGCACAATTTCACCAGCAGATAAAGGTCGGACCATAAGGGGCCCCCAGCCCCCCGGCTTACAATTTTGGTGGTGTATCCCAAACTTCCAATAGCCGCAGGGTGTGGCCGTCGTCTAACTTGGAGCGCAGGTTTTCTACGTCTGCCCAGGTATCAAAGTCGCCCTGCATGGGCAACAGTCCGGCGCTCAAGTCTAGCGCCCGGCAGCGGTCGAGGGTTTTTGTCAGTAACTGATCGGTGGACATCGGCATATCGATAAAGAGGGGCTGGTAGGTGTTGAGGCCCACCAGACAATAGCCGCCGTCGAGGGCAGGGCCAAGGACGACCGGGTGCTCTACGAGCCGTTCTGCGGCCTTGCGAAGATAGGCGCTGCCCAGATGGGGGCTGTCGGAGCCGATGCACAGCAGTGGACGATGTTGACTCAGCACGAAGCGCACAGCGCGGTCGAGCCGTTCTGCCAGGTCTACGCCCTGCTGCTCGAACAGGCACACATCCTCTGGACAGTGGCGATCGAACCAGAGGCGCGGGCCGCTGTAGGCGAGGTAGCGATGGGCAGGCAGGGCGCGCACGAGGGTGAGGGTGTCCAGCAGCAGCGCCTCGTGCAGACAGGCGGCCTGCATTGGAGTGAGCGGCGGACACAGCCGCGTCTTCACCCGGCCCGCCTCGGGAGCCTTGGCCATAATGAGGATGGCGATCATGGTTGGCGATGTGTCCGGCGTCTCCATCATTATTCCTGTCTTAAACGAGGCCCGTTGTCTGGAGCGGACGTTGCGAGTGTTGCAATGGCTCGAACCGCCCGCTTATGAGGTGCTGGTGGTCGATGGCGGCAGCAGCGACGGCACCCCAGCCCTTGCCCGGCAGGCCGGGGTGGAGGTGATTACTGGCTGTGGCCGGGGCCGCTCGATTCAGATGAACGCTGGAGCGGAGGCGGCGAGCGGCGAAATTCTTTGCTTTTTGCACGCCGACACCTGGGTACCGGACGATCTGGTGGCGGTGATCGAGGCGACGCTTAAAGACAGGCGCGTCGCCTGCGCCGGCTTTATTTCCCTGATGGTGGGAGCTGAGAGCACGCGCTGGGGCATATCGCTGCACAACTACTTAAAGACGTACTACGCGCCGCTGCTTTTTCGCCCGCTGCTGTTCTGGCGGGGATTGCGTCTGCTGTTTGGGGATCAGGTGATTTTTTGCCGCCGCGCCGATTTTTGGGCCGCTGGTGGCTTCGATCCCCAGATTGCGATCCTGGAGGAGGCGGATCTGTGCCTGAAGCTGGTGCGCTTTGGCCGCATCCGCCAGATCAATCGGATCGTCCAGAGTTCGGACCGGCGGGTGGCCCGCTGGGGATCGATCAAGGCGACGGCAATCTACATGGCGATCGGTTTTTTATGGGGCATAGGCGTCTCACCGGCGTACCTGCAGACGTTCTACCGGGATATTCGATGACGACGGGCGGTTTGGGCTTCGCCGATCTGGAGGACTGGTATAGGGGGCCCCTTGGCGGGCGCTACCTGGAGCGCTGCTGGCAGGTGGCCCGAGAACTGCTCGAACCGCTGGCTGGAATACAAGTACTCGACGCCGGTTGTGGAGCGGGCCACTACAGCGAGCGGCTGGTAGAAGCGGGCGCACGGGTGCAGGGGATCGATCCGGACGCTGGGCTTGTGAAGCAGGCGCAGCAGCGCGTTCCCCAGGGCCAGTTCACCGTAGCCCCGATCGAACAGTTGCCCTTCGAGCCGGGACCATTTGAGCGACTGCTCTGCAGCAACGTCCTGGAATTTGTGGCCGACCCGGTAAGGGCTCTGGCCGAACTGCGGCGGGTGAGCCAGTCGAACGCCTGGGCAGTTGTGATCGTGCTTGCCGAACACAGCCTCTGGCAGTGGCAGCAGCAGCTTTTTCGGCCCTTCAGTACCCATCCGTATTACCAGGGACAGTTCTTCAGTGCGACGCGGCTCGAACAACAGAGCCGGGCGGCGGGCTGGCGTCTGGAGAAGTTGTTGCCGGCGGTGCAGTTCCCGCCCCTGCCCGTTGCGCCCCTACTTGATTGGAGTGAAGGCCATTTTGCCAACGCCTGCTGGGTGGCCCGTCTATGTACCGATTGAGGAATGCGCTGTGCTGGAACCGCCGATAGATACCTACGATCGGGCGCTAATCGCCAATGTCCATCCGCCCGACTGGGTGAACCCCGCGCCCGCCGACCGCTACAACCTCGTAGTCATCGGTGGTGGGACCGCCGGGCTGGTGGCGGCGGGCGGCACCGCTCTCCTGGGGGGCAAAGTCGCCCTCGTCGAGCGGGACTTGCTGGGCGGCGATTGCCTGAATACCGGCTGTGTGCCCTCCAAGACGCTGATTCGAGCCGCCCGCGCCGCCGCCGATGTGCGCGACGCCCACCAGTACGGAGTGAAGGTACCGGCGGGGAGTACGGTCGATTTTGCTGCGGTCATGGAGCGGCTGCGGCGGGTGAGAGCCGAGATTAGCCCCCACGACGCCGCTGCGCGCTTCCGCGATTGGGGAGCGGATGTCTTTTTGGGTGAAGCGCGCTTTACCGGCCCGGAGGCCGTGCAGGTCGGCGCGGTCCAACTGCGCTTTCAAAAGGCCATCGTCGCCACCGGGGCGCGGCCCGTCAGACCCAGGATTGAGGGACTGGCGGAGGCGGGCTTTCTCACGAGCGAAACGGTCTTTTCACTGCGGGAGCGGCCCGAGCGCCTGGCAGTGATTGGCGGCGGTCCGCTTGGCTGTGAGCTGGCCCAGGCATTTGCGCGCCTGGGTTCCCAGGTTGTGCTGTTGCATCGTCGAAGTCGCCTGCTCGATCGCGAGGCGGCTGAGGCAGCCCAGATCATCGAGGAAACCTTTGAGCAGGAGGGCATCCGCCTGCTTCCGGGCTGTGAGATTCTGCGGGTGGAGCGGACAGCAGATGGCAGGGTAATTCACTACCGCACAAGAGCGGGTACGGCCCAGGTGACAGTAGATGCGATCCTGGTCGGGGCTGGCCGCACCCCGAACGTCGAAGCGCTCGATCTGGAAGCGGCAGGGGTGGACTACGACCGTGAGGGTGTGAAAGTAGACGATTTTCTGCGCACGACGAACCCGCGCATCTACGCCTGCGGCGATGTCTGCCTCGCCCAAAAATTTACCCATCTCGCCGACGCCACGGCCCGCATCGCCATCCAGAACGCCCTGTTTTTGGGACGGCAACGGCTGAGCAGGCTTGTCATCCCCCGCTGCACCTACACCGACCCGCAGGTTGCGAGCGTCGGCCTGCCGTACCAGGAGGCACTGGAGCAGGGTTATGCCATCCAGACCCTGCGCGTCCCGCTAGAAGAGGCGGATCGGGCTCTCACCGACGGCGAGGTGGCGGGCTTCGCCCAGGTTCACCTGCACCAGGGCAGCGACCGCATCCTGGGAGCGACGATCGTCGCCCGCGAGGCCGGTGAGATGATTAGCGAAATCACCCTGGCGATGGTAGCGGGCCGGGGTCTGGGATATCTGGCAAAGGTGATCCATCCCTACCCCACCCAGGGGGAGGTGATCCGCAAGCTGGCGGATCTGTACAGCATGGAGCGCCTGCAGCGCTTCCGCAAGCTGACCGGGGGTTGGCTCAGCTGGCTGCGCCGCCGGTGAGAACCGGCATTTCAGAGCGCGCCTGATCGAGATGGCGGTCCAGCAGCGACTCGCTCAAACCCGTGCGCAGGTGCTGCCAGGGCAGCGTTGCGCCGTCCGGCCACTGGGCGTGGACGTAGTAATCGAGGGGCGGCAGCTGGCCTTTGAAATCTTTGAAGGCGCGGCGAAAACTCCCCAGGGTGCTGCCGTAGTGGCGGGTGCGCTCCAGCACCTGGGCAACGCGCCTGTCTCCCCGCGAAAGGAGCGCCTGGATTACCGACCAGTTGTAGCTCTCGGGCCGAAAGTCGATGCCCTGGGGCCGGAGGGCTTTTTGCAGCGACTGTAGTTTTTTTTCTGCTTTTGGATCGACGCCGTAGCGCTGAAAAGGCGTGTGGGCCTTGGGCACAAAGGTGCTGCAGCCAAAGCTGAGGCGCAGGCGCGGATTTTGCTTTTTAAGCCGAACCAGCAGTTCCGCCGTCGCGTCGAGGTCGCTCTGGATTTCGCCTGGAACGCCGCACATGCCGTAGAGCTTCAACCCCTGCAGCCCGGCAGCGGACGCGGTGGCAGCGGCGCTAAAGATTTCGTCGTTGCTGAGCTTTTTATTCACGATCCGGCGCAGGCGCTCGGAGCCACTTTCGATCGCAATCGTCACCGACTGGCTGCCGCGTGCGGCCAGGGTGCGGCAGAACTGGGGGCTGAGGGTGTTGGTGCGCACCGAGGAGACGCTGAGCCGCACATCGGCGTGTTCCGGGCGGGCCAGATAGTCGATGATCTGGGCAAACTGCGGATGCTGGGTAACGGACGCTCCCAACAGGCCGAGGCGGTTGGTCACCTGCAATCCCTTTTCGATCGCAGGCAACAGTCCGGTTTCGACATTTGCGCTCCGAAAAGGCAGCGTCAGATAACTCGCCAGACAAAAGCGGCACATCTCCGGGCAGGAGCGCGCCACCTCGACCATAAAGATGCCCGGCCAGGCGCAGCGCTCGGTCACCACTGCCGAGTGCGACAGTTGCCCGCCCCGAAAGGTGCGCCGCTCAAGGGTGGCTGGAATTCCCTCTACAACTGGCTCGATCCGCGCTTCGCCCTCCCGATAATCCCCCTCATAAAAAGCAGGCACGTAGACGCCCGGAATCTGGGCGAGGCGCAGTAACTTTTGCCGGCGCGAGGCGGTGCGCACCTGCTGATAAGCGGCAATTACCTCGGCAATCAGCTCCTCGCCATCTCCGAGCAAGAAAAAATCAAAAAAGAGGGCAAACGGTTCCGGATTGGCCGTAAAAACGGGGCCACCGCCGAAGACGAGCGGGTGCTCTTCCTCGCGCTCCGCTGCCCAGACAGGAATGCGCTGCTTTTCTAATAGAGCGAGCACATTGTCGTAGTCCAGTTCCCATGAAAAAGAAAAGCCAAACAACTCTGGCCGGGCCGGCAGCGTTTCGTGAATATCGGTAAAAAGTCGCGCCACCTCGACGCCCGGACAACTCGCCAGCAGCCGCCAGACCACCTGGTAGCCAAGGCTCGTGATCCCGATTTCGTAAGTATTTGGAAAGGCAAAGATGACCGGAACCGCGTCCGCGTCTCCAGCCGGCAGATCAAAGAGGCGAATTTCATCGGCGAACACCCCAAGATCCTAGCATCGGTCGGTAGCGAGTCCTCGTAGAGCCAAAGGTGAAAAGTCTTGCAAGAGCGCTTGACAAATAATTTGGCAGCGAAGGATACTGTTTGAGTCCTGAGCGTGCAGGTTTCCCAGATGTTAACGACGTCAAAATCTGCTTTTGTTCTAAAAAGAGCCTTGGCTGTTGGTTTAGCCATGAGTCTGCAGCTTCTTCAACCACTTTCATTGAAAGCGCAGAGTAATGATCTTTCGCTTGGGCAGGCATTTAACATGGGGGACATTACTGCCCCTAAGCGTTTTCGAGGAAATGTTGGATATGGGCGCACCAATCTCTGGCAGTTCAGCTTGCCTACCAATACCAATCAAGTCACAATCACACTCTCTGATGCAACCGAGTTCATAATGGCAGAACTTTTTCAAGACACAAACAACGATGGACGACTCCAACAGGAAGAAATCCTCTTTCAATGGGATAGGAACAATCCATCAATTACCTCTGATCTCGAGGCCGGAACTTATTACATTGTTACTAATAGCAGCAGCGGGAGAACAAACTATCAAATTACTCTGACAGGTGTTCCCAGACCTGCTGTACCGGCAGAAACACCCGGTCAAGAGTTAGCATCCGCTCTGGATTTGGGTAAATTCTCTGGAGTAACAAAGGTAACAGGTTTTGTTGGAAAAACCCATCCTCTCAGTTTTTATCGCTTTACTGCTGAAACCAACCTCGATAATTTTACGATGACGTTCTCGGGTTTGAACGCCTTGAGTACCTATATTTCAGCACTACTCTTTCGGGATTCAAACAACGATGGGCAGTATCAGCAGCAAGAAAGGCTGCTTTTTATTGATCGCAATAATCTTTCTTCTTCAACGGCTCTCGAAGCAGGCCCTTATTACATACTGGTTGATCATGGTTCTAGTAATTCTAATTACCAGTTGACACTGTCTGCAACCTCCCGGCCTGCATCCACCGCCGCTCCTGGTGCGGATCCTGAAACTGCTTTGAATCTAGGAACCTTGGGACGAACCGTGAAGATTACTGGGTATGTTGGGCAAACTCACCCAGTTAGTGTTTATCGTTTTCAACTATCTAGAGCCAGGAAGAACTTTTCCATTTCACTTTCTAAAACGTCTAGGTACATTGATATAGGTTTGTATCAAGATCGAAATAGCGACGGTCAGCTTCAACAAAATGAAAGATTGCTGGGCTTCGGTCTAAACCCATCTGCCTCGAGCGGCACGACAGGTAGTTTGCCTGTTGCACCTGCTGGTACTTACTATATTCAAGTTAATGCTGGCATAAATAACAGCAACTACCTTCTAACAATTGCACCTTGAAGTATTAAGGGACAGGATAGATAGCTACTCATCCGGCAGGTCGAAGAGAACTGTGCCCATGTAGCGCTCTGCCCAGTCTTCGCCAAAAGCTTTGACCAGGATGCGGCGGGTCTTGTCGTTTTTTTGTTGTTGCTCGCTGTAGTGGCGATGGCCAGAACGAATCTCAGCTTCTATTTCGGCGCTCACTGGTTCAGCTTGATTGGCCTGCTCGCAATAAAAGCGCAGGTACGCCTGGGAAATCTCGATAAATAGATCGGCTTCCGACTGGTTGACCAGGCGCGTAAACAGGCAGCGCGGCGAGAAGATCGTTCCCCAGGGGGGCAGATTGCGCAGTTCGCTAAAGCCATTGCGGCGCTGGTATGCGGGTTTGAGTCCTGAGAGGTACGGCTCGCCCAGCGGACCGCGCACGGGGGTGAGGTCGATGATCGCGGCACTCACGACGTGGGAGTTGGCGACGATGTCGGTGCCCAGGATCGGCAATTCGTACTGCGGACGGGGGTACATGACGCAGTGCAAAATATCGAGATCGCTGCCGACGGTGGCCAGCTCCAGGTGCAACTTGCGAAAGACACGGCTTTGATAGCAGCGGTTGGCGATCGTCAGCCGGTCGCCTTCGAGCTGGCCCTCGACGAAACCGAGATCGGCTGGCAGATGGTAAGGTTCCAGCTGCAGGTACGCCCCCCAGGTTGAAACCAGCAGATCAGCCAGTGAGCTGACCAGCGGGTGCAGGGGTTTGATCGTCTTCGCTTCCATCGCCATCGGTCGTAAACTCCGGTTGCATTCTGACATCTCGCTGCCGGCTGGGCCTAGAATTGGGGCAGCCTGTTCGCTAGTAAGCTCTGTTCTTCTTATCTTGAAGGATTATGCCTGAAACTTCATCTATGTTCGGGACGCTCTCGGGTGAATTTACCGAGCGGGCGCGGCGGGTGCTCGATGCGGCTCGCGAGGAGGCCCAGGGACTGGGCTACCAGTTTGTCAGTACCGAACATCTGCTGCTCGGGTTACTGGTAGAAGGCAGCAGTGAAGAAGCCCGCTTTCTGGTCGAAAAAGGCATAGTCCTGCCGGAGACGCGCCAGCTCATCGAGCGGATGATAGGCCGGGGACCGGGCTTGATCCCCAAGGAGATGCCCTTTACCCCGAGGGCGCGCTACGCCTGGGAGATCGCCTACGACCAGACCGAGCAACTCAAGCACTCTCACATCGACACCTGTCACATCTTCTTCGGATTGGTGCGCGAATGTTTGTTTGCAGGCAAGCGGGGCGGCGGGGCGGCGAGCGTCTTCCGGCACTTTGGCGTCGATCTGCGCGAATTCGAGGAACGTTCGCTGGTGCTGATGCGGGCCTTCGGTAGCGGAACGGGTGTCCCGGCTGCTGTGAAGAACCTGGGCAACGAGCGCATCGACGATGGGGCAGTCTCCGAGACGCTTACCGTGTTCCATGCGCCGGTGCCCGTCCCCGGTGAGGTTATCAGTTCACCGCCGGAACTGGCAGCAGGAGAAGTCCGCGCCCGGCTCATCGCAGCTCTGCTCAGCTTTGTCGAAGCGCACAAGCTGGGCAGCGTGGCGAGCAACGCTCCGATCTATGCAGGCAGCGATGTGCTGATGGTCGATGTGCTCTATTTTGGGCGCGAGCGCCGGGCCGGTGGCCGCTATCGTCTACCGGACCTGGCGGTGCTGGTGGCCGAGCCGCAGGCCGATCGCGCTCAGTCGGTGGCTGTATTGAGCGCCAAACTGCAGCTGCTATTCGAGCTGGGCGTTCGCTATGGCCTGCTTATCGATTCAGAGGGCGAGACTGTCAGGATCTTTGCTCCCCAAAAAGCCCCGGTTCTCCTCCAGGGCGAACAGATGCTGCAGTTGCCGGAACTGTTGCCAGGCTGGCAGATTCGCATCGATCAGCTCTGGTCCCGCGCGCTATAGCACCTGGCAGCATAGAGCGGTCACTCCTCCGAAGGAAGTAATTCATCCGGGGGAACTTGATCTTTGCGCTGAACCCCCTGCTCCGGGGCTGCACCTAAACGTAACGTGAACTGAGATGAAAGGTTGCCCATTGCGTGGGCTGCCTGACATCGAGCCGCAAAAAATAGCAGGAGACGATCGTATGATTCGCCAAATTGCCACCGCTGTGCTGGTGACGGTCTGCACCTTCGGGGCAGCAGCGCTGGTGTCAGCCCAGACGGAGACAACGACGACGCCCAACGGCACCCAGGTAACCGAGGGTCCGAACGGCGGCAAGGTGATCGAAGGCCCGAATGGCGGCAAGGCTTACACCGGCCCGAACGGAGGAACGATTTATTCCGGCCCCAGAGGTGGACAGGGCTACGTCGGCCCTGAAGGGGCCAGGGGCTACACTGGCCCGAATGGCGGCCAGGTGCGGGTCGGCGAGGAGGGCCGCAAGTACTACAACGGCCCGGCGGGTACCCAGGTCTACTCCGGCCCGCGCGGCACGGTAGTCGAAGGAGCACGGGGCCGGGAGCGCCGGATCCCGCGCTAACTTCTGCTAATTGCCTGGCGTCGAGGCACTGCCTGCATCGGCAGGTGGTGCCTTCTGCACCTGCCAGATATTGGCGAGGATGCGGCCAGTGTAGGCACTTTCGACGGCGCTGAAGCGGCCCTCGCGCACGTCGGTGCGGATGGCAGCGATCGCCAGAGGGCGGACCAGTTCGATGAGCGGTTGCTGGGCTACAAGGAGTTGCTCGCGGCGCATCCGGCCCGCCTGGGGATCGGGCGCATCGAAGGTGGCGTCGATCTGGCGTTCCCAATCGCTCGCCCGCCAGTCCTTGCGATCCGAAGCTGGCAGGTTAAAAAAATGCCAGGGCGAGTCGCTGCGCCAGAAGCGATCCCCGACGCGGGGATCCGCTCCGAGCGTCTTGAGATCGACGACGGCGGCCTGCCACTGTCGGGTTTTTAAGATCCGGTTGCGCAGTGCCAGCTTCGGGAGAGGCCGAATCGTAGCGCTCAGCCCGACAGCTTTGAGTTGCTCGCCCACGCTATTTGCCAGCCGCAACTGGAGAGGATCGTCGCCGTTGACGACAAGTTCAAAGGCAGGTGGCTGACCCTGGCCCGGCTTGAAACCGGCGGCTACGAGTTGCGCTTTTGCCTGCTTGGGATCGAACTTTCCCTGGCCCGGTTCGCCGGTGGCAAAAAGCGCGTCCTGCACCAGTTGCCTGCGATCGATGGCAAGCGCCAGAGCGCGCCGAAGGGCGGTGCCGGCAACCCCGTCGCCTGCGGTAGCCGGTGGGTTGAGGTTGAAGGCCAGGTAGACGGGCGGTTCGGTGCCGCCATTGACCAGCACAAAGCGTCCTTTGCCCTGGGCCGCGCTCAAAGAGGCGTAATCTTCGCTCACCAGTCGGTAGGCGTCGCTGGTGCCTGAGCGAAAGCGCGTCAGGGCCGCAGCCCGGTCCGGCACGATTGCACAGGTAATTGCTGCCAGGTAAGGCCCTCCGGGCTGCCGCCAGTAGCGGGGGTTGGCGGTGAGCTGCAGGTTCTGGCCGGGCGTATAACGGCTTATCTGAAACGGGCCACTTACAGGCAGGCTGGTGGGATCGGTGTCGAGCCCCCAGGCGGCCAGCGGGTCGGTTCTATCCTTAAAGGCGTGCGCAGGCAGCACCGGCAGCGTCAGGTAGGCGGCAAAATCTGAATCTGCACGGGGCAGAACAAATTCGACGCTCTCATCATCGATGGCGCTCATCTTGAATTGAAGATCCAGACTTCTCTGGGCGCGGCGGTCCCGGTAGACGCGGCTGTAGCTAAAGACGACATCGGCAGAAGTGAGCGCTGCGCCGTCCGACCAGACCAGGCCCGGTCGCAGGTTCACCCGATAACGGCGTCCCCCTTCGAGTGTCTGAAAACCGGTTGCCAGGTCCGGCTGGAACTGGCCCTGCGCGTCCACCATGAGCAACCCGGCAAACAGCAGACCGCTCACCTCAAGAGCGCTGCCGGTGCGGGCGAGGGCCGGATTGAAGGTCGCCGGATCGCCGGTGAGCGTCAAAGCGAGAATCCCTCCGCTTACCGGTCGGGTCGAAAGGGGGATAGCAGAGCTGCAGCCCGCCAACAGCAGAGCGGCAGCGAGGGCGAGAAACGGTCGCATAACGAGGAAACTTATCACACTTCAAAACGTCGAAGCGATCAGCGCTCCGCCGGGTATCGCCTCGCGGACCTACAATGGCAGGTAATCCCGGATATTTGCAATGCTTGAGCCCCGCAGAAGTACTGTTCTTGCTCCCCACTCCCTGCAGGCCAGGGCGGTGCTGACCGGATCGCTGGTCGATATCGGCGGTACCATTCATGCCCAGATCGTCACCAGTTTGCTTGCGGGCCTGCTCGCCACTGCCGGCGGCATCAGCGTCGAGGCCAGCTTTGCTTTTTATTTGATCAATCTGGTAAGCGGCCTGTTCTTCACCGGGTTCGGGGGCTACACTGCCGCCCGCACTGCCCGCTACCAGCCGCTCCAGCACGCCCTTTTCACCGGGCTGATTTCGCTGGCGGTCTCAGTGGCTCTCACCATCGGCACCCCCGGTACCTTCGTACTCTCCTGGCCGGTGCTGCTCGGCTTGCTCTCGGTCGTACCGATTGCCCTTCTGGGCGGCTGGCTTGCCCAGGCAGAGCGCGAAGTTTAAAAGCCCGTATCGCCCGGTTGGGTACGCACGATGAGCTCCGCCTCCCGCTGGGCAGCTTCGAGCGCCTGGGCAGGGGTGCGCACGTGCTGCAGTGCCTGCTCGACCGCCTGACCGAGCGCATCGGAAATCTGGGGGTAGGTCGGGTCGAGGGGGCGGTTGTGCCCGTGGGGCAACTGGTCTAAAAACACCTGCAACTGGGGATTGCGCTTCAAGAATGCCCGGTAGGACGGGGAACGGGCTGCCTCGATCGTTACCGGCAGATAACCTGTGCCGGTGGCCCAGGCGCTTTGAAATTCGGTGCTGAGAATGTACTTTGCAAACTGCCAGCTCGCCTGCTCGCGCCGGGCACTGGTGCGCATCAAAAACAACTGCTCGCCGCCGATCGAAGTAGCGGCCACCGCCCCCTGGGGCAGGGGAAAGATGCCGTACGACATCTGGTTTTGCGCCAGCTCCCTGAGGGTCCAGGGACCGCTCACCTGCATCGCCACCCGCCCGGCAAAAAAATCGTCGAATAGATACCCTTGCTCCGGCTGCGAGAGGCTGGCGGCGGGCCGGCTCGGGTCTAAAAAGCGCTGCCAGTAGGTAAGGGCGGCCACACCGGCCCCTGAGGCGATCTGGGGCTTTCCCTGCTTGAGCAGCTCGCCCCCCGCTCCCCAGTACCAGGCGAGCCAGTTAAAGACCGTCCACTCGCCCTTACCCAGGGGCAGCCGAAAACCGTAGCGCTCCGGGCGACCGTCGCCATTTTGATCGACGGTGAGTTTGCGGGCCAGATCAAAAAAAGCTTCCCAGGTGCGCGGAAAAGTTTTGATCCCGGCAGCAGCGAAGAGCCGTTTGTTATAAAAAACCGCGAGGTTGTTGGTGTCGAAGGGCAAGGACCAGGTCTGGCCCCGGTAGCGGGTGGCCGGAAGCAAGTTTGGAAAGACCTGGCCCAGAACCGGTTCGCGGGCCAGGTAGGCGTCGAGGGGCACGATCGCGTCGGCTTTGACCAGCTGGCCGGTGAGGGTAGCGTTGTACCAGAGCAGGTCCGGCGGCGAGCCGCCGATCACCGCCGCCAGGATCTTCGGTATCTGCTGATCGGGCTGACCGGCATCGACTGCCCGCACATGGATATCCGGGTGCCGCCGGTTGAAGCGCTCGACGAGTCCTTCGAGCACGATCCGGTTGGCCTGGGGATTGGCCCCGTGCCAGAACACCAGCTCGATCGGGCCATCTGCAGGCGGCGCTTTTTGACAACCGGCCAGCAGCAGCCCCAGGGCTGTGAGCAGGAACACTCCCCGCTGCCGTCTCACCCGTTTAACTCGCGCTTAAAAAACTGCAGCGTCCGCTCCCAGGCATCCTGGGCGGCGGTCAGATTGTAGCGGTCCGTCCGCGCCGGGTTGACAAAGCCTGCCTTCACGTCCGGATAGACCTTAAAGTCGTAGGACTTGCCCGCTTTTTTGAGGGCCGCCTCCAGTTCGGACACTTTTGCTATCGCCGCCACCTCCTGACCGGCGTAGTTGCCGAGTACCGGTGCGTCCAGGTTGAGCACCCGGTCTAGCGGGTCGAGGTTGGCTCCATAAAAGACGGCGACGGCGGCGATGTCGGGGTTCTCGCTGGCGTAGGTGAGGGCCTTGCCCGCTCCCCAACCGAATCCCAGAATGCCGAGCTTGGATTGGGGTCCGACCAGCTTCTCAAGGTAGGCGTAGCCCAGATCCAGATCGCGCAGAAGCTGGGTATCGTTGATCTTTGCACTCGCCGCTGTCGGGTCCGCTCCGACAGCCGCCGTTCCTCCCAGCCGCGCATACGGATCGGGGGCGAGGGCCGCATAACCGGCTGTTGCCAGTTGGGCCACTGTCAGCTCGACAAAACTGCTCAGCCCCGATTCTTCTGCCACCACCAGCACCCCCGCGCGCGGATGCCCCACAGGCAGTGCCCGGTAAGCTTCGATCGCCCTGCCCTCACCGGCAAAGCGAATCAAACTCGCCTGCGGTGCCGGTGTCGCTGTCAGCCCGCGCTCAAGAACCGTCCAGAAGCTACCAGTTGCGATCAGATGT
The DNA here is from genome assembly GCF_000484535.1 of Gloeobacter kilaueensis JS1. Lineage (NCBI taxonomy): Bacteria > Bacillati > Cyanobacteriota > Cyanophyceae > Gloeobacterales > Gloeobacteraceae > Gloeobacter > Gloeobacter kilaueensis. The sequence goes on from NC_022600.1 coordinate 273,897, forward strand.
CTGAGAAAATTTCGCCGCTCCATCTCTCTTGCTGCCCTCACTGCCGCCTCTATTATCGGCCAGGCCGCCAATCAAAAATCTCGTAATAGTGATAATCGTTATCGTTTTATTCGTGCTTAAAAGCGCGGGTTATTAACCTTCGATTAACCTGCCCCCTTTACAATCAGCTGGGGTTGAAGCGAAGCGATCTGCAAAGACCGGAACGCGGGCCGGGATCGACCCTGGGCCACGGGTTTCTCAGAATAAACAGGCAGCTACACCTGGCCGCGACGAGGCAGGTAGTGAGTTGTTCTTGACAGTACATTTGCCAACTTAGGGAGAAGCACGATGAAACGTCTCAAGCAGCTGTGGAGCCTGGGGTTCCTGGCAGCGACTGTCAGTCTGGCAGCCACACTTGCAGCCGGACCGGTTCTTGCCGGTACCGACGACGACACCCAAAAGAATAATGTCGCCCCGGTGCTCGGCACCCCGCCATTTTCGGACAATCCGACCAACGCCAGTCCGACGGTGGGCCTGCGCATCTTCCCGCCCACCAACACGACGCTCATCAAGGGCCAGCGCTTCGATCTGCGCGTCGAGACCCAGGTGCCTTCCACCAACGGTGCGGCCCCTGTCCTCAAGAGCCTGACGATCAACGGCATCGAGGCGAGTGGTGCCTTTAATCGGCGAATCACAGCCCAGGGCCTGGGCCTTGAGAGCGGTACCCCCTCGGTGGCTGGTCTTTATGGAGCCTCGGTGCGCAACCTCGCTTTGCCGATAGCGGGAACTTACGTCGTCAAGGCTGTTGTGACCGTGGACGGCGTCGATTACACGATCTCCAACCAGTACACCGTCAGTCCGTTTTCTCTCAAGCCAGGGATCAAGCACGTCGTCTTCTTCCTGGGCGATGCGATGGGCCTGCCGATTCGCTCCGCCGCCCGGATTCAGGGCAAGGGCATCTTCGAGGGCCGGGCAAAGGGACGGCTGAACATGGACACGATGGACACCTACGGCCTGGTTTCCACCGCTTCGTTTGACAGCGTGATCACCGACTCTGCGCCGGGGATGACCAGCTACGTGAGCGGCATGAAGCAGTCCAACAATGCGCTCAACGTCTCGGTAGACAACACCCCTGAAAATAACCTCGACAACCCGCGCATCGAGACGCTCTGGGAATACATGAAGCGCAACTACGGTTGGGCGACCGGCGTCGTCTCCGACGCTTTTATCACCGATGCCACCCCAGCCGCCGAAGCAGGCCACAGTCGGGCCCGCTCGGCCCGCACGGCGATTGCCCAGCAGTTCCTCGATTACTACGTCGATAGTGCCCCGAGCGGTACTCCGGCCCAGCCTGCGACGGGCTATGTTGGCTTGAGCACCCTCACCCAGCCCCTCGATGTCATCCTCGGGGGTGGCGCGGTGGACTGGCTGCCGGTAAACGATCCGACCTTGAGCAGCTTCTATCAGTACGCTGCCGGCAAGGGGCGCGCCGACGGTCTCAACCTGTTTAGCGTTGCTACAAGCCTCGGCTACTCCGTCGTCAAAGACAAAAATGAGCTGGCCGCTGCCCCAAACAACAAGTCCATTCTGGGCATCTTCGTCGGCGATGTTCGTCCAGGTAACGCGCTGGGCCTCGACAGTATCCCCGGCGTGCTCGATCGGCTGGTGGCGCGCGGTCAGGCGACGATCGGCGGTCGCACGGCAAGCGATCCGTCCACTGGACTCAGTGTGGCCCCACCCGTCGGTACCGGTTGTGGAGCGACGGTCCAGACCTGCTTCGCCAACATTCCATCCAAGCCCGAACTGGTCGCCAAGGCGATCGACGTGCTCAACGCCAAAAACCCGAACGGTTGGGTGCTCCTCGTCGAGCAGTCGCAGACCGACAAACTCGCCCACCCCCTCGAATACGAGCGGGTTGTCTACGAGGCGCTCGAACTCGACAACACCCTCGGTTTCGTCCTCGACGGCCAGGCAAGCGACAACCAGACCCTGACGCTCGTGAGCGCCGACCACGCCCAGCCTGAGACGATTATCGGCATCACCGTACCCAGCGCCCTAGACGGCCTGCCCGGTTATTTCGGCAATCCGAGCGGGACGGACCCGATTACCCCCGGTGGCTGCTTCAGCAACACCCTCAGCAGCGACAGCACCAGCGGTGCCCTGACGCTCACGGTGAACGGCTCCGGCACCACCACCAAAGCCTGCGCCCTGCAGGATGCGATCGGGACTTTTAACGACGGCACCTTCCCCACCTACGTCGATGCCAACACCGACGGCTTCCCGGACGATCCGGATCCGACGGTGAAGCTGGTGCTCGACGACGGCGGTCGCCCGACCTACACCCAGGACTTTCTTACCAACCCGATTCCCCTCAGTCCGGGCGGAACCACTGCGGCGGTCCCCAACCCCAGCCGCGATCCGAACGGCCTGCTGCTCACCGGCAACATGCCGACGACGAACGTCTCGCCCATCAGCAAGAACGAGGGCAACATCGGCGTCGCTCCCCACTCCGGCGAAGATGTGGTGCTGAGCGCCAGCGGTCCGAACGCCTTCCTGTTCGGCGGCACCTACGAGAACACCGACGTGCTCGTGCGCATCGCCCAGGCCCTCTCCATCGGTACGACCAACTTCGGCAGCCGTCGTGCCCTGCTGCGCGACGCCAGCCCCAAGAATGCACCGGCGGTGAGTCCGGAGCAGCTCTTCAGCCGCTGGGAGAAAAAGTAGTGCGGGCGCACGGACTGGTGCTGGCGGGCCTGGGGCTGTTGCTGGCCCTGCCTGCCCAGGCTGAGACGGTCTACGGACGGGTCTTCGAGACGCTCCAGGGCAGTGTCTTCACCGGCGCAAAGGTGATCTTGCTGAGCAATCCGCCCCAGCAGACCACCACCGACGGCCAGGGGCAGTACTGGTTTCGGGATGTCAAACCGGGCGCTTACCTTGTCCGGCTTGTGATCGCAGGCCGGCCCGAGATCACCGGTCGGGTGATCGTCCATCGGGGTACGACAATCGCCCACCTTGATCTCAGCAAGATCGGTACCCCCGGCAGCGAGGACGAATACTGAGCGATGCAAGCGGACGCGGCGGGGCCAGTACTACCGGCCCCGCCGCTTTTTGTTGGTCGAGGTAGCTAAAACGGGATGTCGTCGTTGTCGGGCTCCGCCACCACCGGCGGTCGCTGGGCAGGACGGGAGGCGGGGCGCGCCGCAGCAGGAGTGCCGTTGGTAACAGCAACTGGAGCGGGGCTGGCAGAACCTACGCTCGCGCCGGTTGCACCCGCGTAGATTCGGCGGGCGACCAGTTCGGTCACTTTTTCTTTGGTGCCGTCGGGCTTGTTGCGCGTCTCCGCCTGCAGCCGGCCCTCGATAATCACACCATCGCCGTGATGGAAATTTTTGCTCACTTCCTCCGCCAGATTGCCGAAGGCAATAGCCCGAATCTGGTAGTCCGCTTCCTCGGGACGGCCCGCGCTGAAACTGACGATGACAGACAGGCAGGCAAGCCCGTCCTGGGTGAAGCGCAGTTCCGGCTCAGACTGGAGGGTTCCCATCAAAGCAATGGCGTTCATCTGATTACTCCTCTTCTCGAACAGTGAGAAACTGGATCACTTCTTCGCTGATGCGAAAGGACTTTTTCAGTTCTTCTACTGCCGCCGCTGGGGCAGTGTAGTTCATCTGAATATAGATGCCCTCTTTGCACTTTTTGAGTTCGTAGGCCAGCCGGCGCTTGCCCCGGTGCTGCGTCTCGATCTCGGTGACGCCCTGATCGTTCAGGATCGTCTGGTAGCGCGCAATTGTCTGGTCGATCGTCTCCTCCGGCAGATCGGGGCGGAGGATGTACATGGTCTCGTAGCGTCTGGACATTTTGATCGCTCCTTACGGTCAATAGTGGCTCCCCACCTTCTGGGGAGCAAGGAACACTTTCATCACGGTAACAAAAAGCGGTCTGTGCCGCGAGAGCAGCCTGCTTAAAAGCTGGTACCGTGAGTGAGAACATTTTTTGATCGGCCTCCATGAATTTATCGCTTATCCTCGATCGCCAGGTCCAGCTTCGCCCCGATGCACCGGCATTTTTAAGCGCTGAAAAGTCCCTCAGCTTTATCGAACTGGCGCGCGCAAGCGCCGCTGTGGCGGGTGGTCTGGCCGGTTTGGGAGTGATGTCCGGCGATCGTGTGGCGGTGATGCTGCCGAATGTGCTGCCCTTCCCGATCGCTGCCTTTGCGATCTGGCGGCTGGGGGCACAACTGGTGCCGGTCAACCCGCTTTTTAAGCCCCAGGAGGTCCGCCACCTGCTCGTCGATAGCGGAGCGCGGGTGCTCATCGTCCTTGAACAACTGCTGCCTGCTTTAGGCGAACTGGTGGCCGAGTTGGGCGTGCAGGTGGTGAGCGTCGGCGGTGAGAGCGGTACACCGTTTATCCATCTTTTTGCTGCGCCGCCTCTGGCAGAGCCCGCCGCCATCCAGCCCGAGGACGTGGTGGCGGTTCTTTATACCAGCGGCACTACCGGCAGGCCCAAAGGCGCAATGCTCACCAGCCGCAACCTCGATTACGACTCCGAGGCGTGTGCCCTTACCCTCGAAATTTCCCCGGCGGACCGGCTGTACCTGGTATTGCCGCTATTTCACGCCTACGGAATGACCATCGGTCTACTCGTCTGTACCCGCAACGGCGGCAGCGTGTTCTTAGAGCCGCGCTTTGCGCCGCTCCTGGCGCTGCAGCACCTCAAGCAATTCGATTGCAGCGTGTTTTTGGGTGTGCCCGCCCTGTTTGCCGCCCTTTTAGGCGCAGAGGGCAGCTCACTGCAGGCGCTGCGCTTTTGCATCAGCGGCGGCGCGCCGCTGCCGGTATCGCTGCTGACCGCCTTTGAAGCCAAATTCCAGACGGTCATCCTCGAAGGGGACGGGCCGACCGAGTGCTCGCCGGTCACCGCCGTCAACCCTCTGCGGGGCGTGCGCAAGACCGGCTCGATCGGCCTGCCTCTGGCAGGTCAGCAGATGGCGATCCGCGACCCGGAGACAGGAGCGTTTTTGCCCGACGGCGAGGTGGGTGAAATCCTCGTGCGCGGTCCGAACGTCTTCAAGGGCTATCTCAACCTGCCCGAGGAGACTGCCGGCGTTTTCTTCGAGGACTGGTTGCGCACGGGGGATCTGGGCTACCGCGACAGCGACGGGTACTTCTACATCGTCGATCGCCTCAAGGACCTGATTATCGTCGCCGGGCTCAACGTCTATGCCCGCGAAGTAGAAGAAGTACTGCAGGCCCATCCCCAGGTGCGGATGGCCGCCGTCGTGGGCGAGTTCGACGAGTTGCGCGGCGAGGTGGTCCACGCCTTTGTCGAAGCCGTCGGCGATCAAGACTTTCCCGATGCCCAGGAGATCATCCGCTACTGCCGCGAACGGCTCGCCGATTACAAGTGCCCCCGGCGGGTAACGGTGCTCGCTGAGTTGCCGCGCTCGACCACCGGCAAAATTCTCAAGCGCGTCCTCAAAGAAGGCTTCAAGGGCCACCCGGCTACCTGATCCTACCGCTCCACACTGTCTATTAATAAACTCCGATTTCTTTACCTAGAATCTGGCCAATCAGTCGTGCGCGTCGCTGCTGGCGGCGTGTGGGAGTCACCAGGAGACAGCGATGGGCGAAGAGCAAGAGTATTTTTCCGATGACTACGCACCCGGCGAAGAAGAGGAGTCCTACGACGGGGATGGCGAGCAAGTCGCCGATGCCAGCGGCGACGAGGAGCCGTTGGAAGCATCTGAATCAGAGTACGCTCTGGCCGACCAACAGGGCACAGAAGAATACGATTCCGGTTCTGAAGGAGAGTTCTTCGATAGTCCGCTCACCTTTTTGCCGGACGGTGAGCAGGACAGCGACAATCCGGACGACAGCTACGGGCTTTTGACCACCTTCGATAGCGATCAAGACGACAATGGCTCTTCGTTATTGAATACCTTCGATCCGCAGACCGACGAAGGTTTCGGTAGCGCTGAGCACCCCGAAGACCAGCCCTTTAACTTGAGCCCAGCCGAGGAAGAGAATGGGTCAGAGCGAGCACCGGGCTTCAGCGAGACCCGCGACGCGGACGGCAATATCACGATCACCGGCACCGACGGCGACGACAACCTGCGCGTCAGCCAGCACACGAGCACGATCGACCTGGGCTCGATCAACCTCTTCGGCAGCGAGATCGACCTCGGTCAGATCAGCATGGTAGACGGCGTAACTGTTACCGACGGCGAAGGGCGCAGCCGCGACTACCTGGGCGACGCGGCCAACCGTCTGTCGATCCACGGCGGCGACGGCGACGACAACCTCCAAGTCGATGCCAACGTGCGCAACAACATCGGCCTTTTCGGCGATGGCGGCAACGACGTGCTCACCGGCGGTGCAGGCGACGATGTCATAAAAGGCGGCGACGGCAACGACACGATCGCCGGTGGAGCCGGGCGCGACTACATCGAAGGCAACGCCGGGGATGACAACATCTATGGCAACGAGGGCAACGACATCATCTACGGTGGCCGGGGCAACGACAACCTCAACGGCAACGAAGGGGACGACTACCTCGAAGGGGGCAAAGGCGACGATTTTGTTACCGGCAACGAGGGCAACGACACGGTCTCCGGCGGTCGCGGCAACGATGAACTCTGGGGAGCCGAAGGCAACGACGTGATCTACACCGGCGAGGGCAACGACCGCGCCTTCGGTTCGGCGGGCGACGATCGGATCTACGCCGGAGCGGACGACGAAGTAGATGGCGGTGCCGGTACCAACGATATTCAGCGCATCGAATTTGGCGGCGATCTCGGCACCCGGCTCAACTTCGATCGCAACGTCGATGTCGATGGTGACGCCGTTACCGACCGCCCACTTACCGACGAAGAGTACGACGAATTTCGTGACCGCGTCGAAGATGACATCGACCAGCACCGCTCCTCGCCCATGGGCCAGCAGATGCTGCGCGACTACGATGCGAGCGGCCACGACGTCACCTTCCGCCGCATCGACAACGACAACGGCTACGCCGACTGGGCCAACCGCCTCAACCCCAGTGCGCCGCAGCCCATCCTCGGGCCGAACGGCGAACTTGGCACCGGCCAGGATGTGACAATTGGCTACAACCCCAGCTTCGCCCCGATCCTCTCCGGCAAAGAAGAAACCCCCAACGAGGTGCTGCACCACGAGATGTCCCACGGCTGGGACATGCTGCGGGGAATGCTCCAGCGCGGCACTTACACGGGCAGCGACGAGGCGCAACCGGTGCCCAACTCCGAACGCCAGGCAGTGGGTTTACCTCACACCGGACCGGCCTTCGACAACGACCTCAACCCCTCCACGCCGCCCCAGAACGGCAACCCGGACTACGCCACCGAGCGCGGTTACAGTCAGGAATTGGGCCGCAGCCTGCGGCCCAGCTACAGCGGCAGCTTCGAGGCGAACGGCCCCGGTCCTAGCCGCTAGTTGCCAATAGCAGGCGGTCAGGACTGAGCGGAGGAAGCTGGCCGCCTGCTGTCTGTTTCAGGAGAAACCTTCGATGCGATCGTTCTGCTTCAGCAGCATCGCCGCCCTGCTCACCCTTTGCTGCAGCCCGGCGATGAGTCATTCCAAGCCATTCAGGAGTTTTCAGATGAACGAACAAGCCCTTGCTCCGAAGCTGGATCTACAGCTGAGTGTCCGCAAGGAGGGCAATCAGGTGGTGCTGGGCTACCACTTTACCAACGGCGACGAGCAGCCGGTCGTGCTCGTCAACTTCGTCGCCGAGGCAGGGCTGACCCCTGAGACGGACCTGCAACCGGTCTACGTCGAGCCACAAGCAAAGGGACTGGTGACGGTGAGCCAGCGTGCCCTCGAAGAACCGCAACCGCCCCTCTCGATTCGGCCCCTGCACAGCTACCTGCTGGTTCCAGCCGCAAAAAGCCACGATGTCGAGTTGCGCCTCGCCCTGCCGCTGGCGCGCCGCGCTCCCCGGCTGGGCGAGGTGGCCAGAGCGATTTCGCCTGCTCCCACCCGCCTGCAGCTGTGTCTGGGAACGGTTCCCCTCGCTGCGCTTGGAACGGGCCTTGCCCAGCAACTGGTCGCCGGTGAGCTGAAGATCGCCCCCATCAGCCCTACCCTCGCCCAAAAACAGCACCGCGTCTGCAGCAACACGGTGGCCATCGATTAACGCCGACAGAAGCGCTTGCTTTCGAGATGTTATCCTCTGGCAAGAAAAAGCGTTTGGGAGCGGGTCCATGCAGGTTGCAAGAGCGTTGGTGCCGGTGCTGGCCGGTTTGCTCGCAGGCGGTGCAGTCTCTGCCGCACCAGTGCCGGTCGCTGGGCAGGTCAAAGAGGTGGCGGAGCGGCTGACGGGGATCATGGCGACGACGCAGCAGTCGCTCGCCGATCCCAAGCGGCCAGACGTGCGGATGACGACCTGTGGGGTGAGCCTGAGTGGCGCTGCTCCGTCGGCGATCTATCTCTACCAGGAGCAGGCGATGTCGAAGGAACTGGGGGATCCCTATCGGCAGCGCCTGCTGCGCATCGCCCCCAGCCCGGATGGCCAGGCGGTCGAATCGGCGGGCTTCAAACTGGTCGATCAAAAGGCTTTCAGCGGTTTTTGCAACAAACCTCCTGCCGAGCGGCTCGTGCCCCAGGCCGCCCTCGATACTGCCCCTACCTGTGTGGTGCTTATCCAGCCAGAAGGAGAGAACTATCGAGGCAAAACCCCCGGCGACGGTTGTCCGACCAGAGTGCGGGGAGCCGAGCGGATCACCAACGAGATCGTGCTCTACAAAGACGGCATGGATACCCAGGATCGCGGTTTCGATGCCCAGGGCCATCAAGTCTGGGGGGCAAAAGAACAGCCCTACCAGTTCCGGAGGCTCACTCCCTGAACCAATCAGAAAGAACGCAGCGCAAGCCGCTCTCTATACTGGATACTGAAACGACCTGTCTTTGAGGACACGGCCTATGGTTTCCGAGCACAACAGCCTCCCACAGGACAGCGCCAACGGCAGTCCTGCCCCAGGCTCGGAGGAGCAAAAAGCGTCGGTCCAGCAGCGCATCGACCAGGCAATCCACGAGGCGGCCCGCAAACTTGAGCAGACGGCTGAGCAGTTCGAGCGCATCGGCTCCCAGGGCAGCCGCGCCAGCGAATATTCGCAAAAAGTGGCTTCCCAGCTTCGGTCTGGAGCGCGCCTTCTTGAGGGCACCCAGACGGAGAGCCTGCTGGATGAGACCCGCACCCTGGTACGCCGCCACCCGATGGCCAGCCTGGGCGTTGCCTTTGGCGTGGGCTTCGTCGTCGCCCGGCTGCTCAGGCGCTAGGAGGCAGCCGTGCAAAGACCCGCCGAGCCGAGCCTCAAAGAACTGATCGCCGAACTGGTGGGCCAGTTCGAGCGGCTGGTTGCCCAACATATCCAGCTGGCGCGCCAGGAGTTGACCGCCGATGGCCAGAGGCTCGCTTTCTGGGCCGGTGGGGCAGTGCTCGGGCTCCTGCTGCTGGTGCTCGGGCTGGCCTTCGTCGGCGTCGCTCTGCTCGTCTGTCTACAGCTGGTGCTGCCGGTGTGGGCAGCAGCGATCGCCGTCGCTTCGCTATTTTTGCTGAGCGGTGCTGTAATTGCCAGTGGCTCGCTGCGCAACCTCAGGCGCAACACCGCAGGCAGAGCCCTCGAAGAAGCCCAGGAGACGATTACATGGCTGACACGCAGGAAATAAGCGTCGTGACCAACGGCAAACTCGCGGCAACGCCGGCAGACGAGCTGCCCCTGAGTGAAGCGGATCTGCAGCGCACCCGCGAGCGCATCGCCCAGACTGCCACCCAGATCGAGAAGCGGGTCAAAGAAGACCTCAACTGGCGCACCTGGGTGGGCCGCTACCCCCTCACGGCGGTGGGTCTGGCAGCAGCAGCCGGGGCTCTCGTCGCCATGGGCCTGCCCGATCGCCGCAACAAAAATCGAACTGGCGAAGCGGCGATCGTCCGGGAGGCAAGCAAAAATTCGCTGCTTGCCACCGTCGTCTCGACGGTGGCCACGATCGCCCTGCGCGAAGGGATCAAAGTCGTCTCCGAGCGCCTGCTGGGCGAATCGAACCGCGAAAAGAATTAGCGGGCCGCTGCTTCGAGGGCGGCGATCTCGAACTTGTAGACTTCGATTACCGGGTTGGCGAGCATCTGGTCGCAGAGGCGATCGATCTGCCGCCGCGCCTCGGCATCGTCGGTGGCCTCCAGCTCCAGTTCGATGTATTTGCCTATACGAACGTTGGAAACGCCGGTGTATCCCAGCTGCTGCAGCCCCGAACGCACAGCGACGCCAGCAGGATCGAGAACGGAGGGCCGCAGCGTCACTCGAATCGTTGCTTTGTAGTACATATCCCACCTGCCTTGCCTGGCTGCCAGGCCGATCTTATCGCAACTTGATACTGCGCAGATATACTGCTTTGAGCAGCGGGAGGAAGTAGCGATGGTAGCAGATCTGGCGGCAATTGTTCTGGCGGCGGGCAGGGGCACGCGAATGCGCTCGTCCCTGCCGAAGGTGCTCCATACCCTTTCAGGCCGAACGATCCTCGAGCGGGTGCTGGCCAACTTAGAAGCGCTGGCGATCGAGCGCTGCTACGTCGTCGTCGGCTATGGCGGCGAACAGATCGAAGCGCACCTGGGATCGCAGTCTCAGGTTCACTTTGTCGAGCAGGCTGAGCAGCGGGGAACGGGCCATGCCGTGCAGCAGGTGCTGCCGTATCTAGCAGGCTTCGGCGGTCAGGTGCTAATCCTCAACGGCGATGCGCCCCTGCTGCGCCCCGAGACGCTGCGGGCCCTGGTCGAGGTCCAGCGCGCCAGTGGTGCTGAGGCGACGATCCTCACAGCCCGGCTGGCAGATCCGACAGGCTATGGCCGCGTGTTCTTGGGCGACGACGGCTGCGTGCAGCGGGTGGTCGAGCACCGCGACTGCAGCGACTTCGAGCGCCGCAATCCGCTCATCAACGCCGGCATCTACTGCTACAGCTGGCCCCACCTGGCGGCGGTGCTGCCCGACCTGCGCCCCGAGAACGACCAGGCGGAATTGTATCTGCCTGACACGCTTGCTCTGCTCGCCCAGGTGCGGGCTTTTGAGGTTGGCGACGCTCAGGAAGTCTTTGGGATCAACGACCGCGTTCAGCTCGCTGAAGCGGGCCGCATTCTCAACGAGCGCACCCTGGCGCGGCTGATGCGTGCCGGAGTGACGATCGTCGATCCGGCGAGTGTGACCATCGACGAGACCGTCGAAGTGGCCCCGGACGCAGTGATCGAGCCGCAGTCCCATCTAAGAGGTAGAACCCGCGTCGCCGCCGGTTGCCGGATTGGCCCCGGCAGTCTGCTGGAGGATGCCGTCATCGAAGCCGGCGCAGAAATCTTCTATTCGATCGTGCGCGGCTCACAGGTGGGGCCGGGCACGAGCGTCGGGCCTTACGCCCACCTGCGCGCCGCCAGCGAAGTAGGCGCGCACTGCCGGATCGGCAACTTCGTCGAGATCAAAAATACTACCGTCGGTGCCCACACCAACGCCGCTCACCTGAGCTACCTGGGCGATGCCAGCGTGGGTGAACGGGTGAATTTTGGGGGCGGGACGGTTATTGCCAACTACGACGGGCGCGACAAGCACCGCACCGAGATCGCGGACGGCGTGGGTACCGGAGCCAACTCGGTGCTGGTTGCTCCCCTCAAGCTCGGTCCCGGCGTCTACGTCGCCGCTGGTTCTACGGTCACCGAAGATGTGGCCGCCGGAATGGTGATCGCCCGCCCTCGCCAGCAGGTCAAGCCCGACTGGCAGCCCAGATGGCAACGCGACACCTAATCGAGCAGCTTCGCCAGATCCCAGCTTTCAAGTTGACCAAGACCGGGCTCGTAGGTCAGATCGTACTTGAGGGGGGTGATCGCGATGTAGCCCTCGCGCACCGCTACCACGTCGCTGTCCGCTGCCTCCGCCGACTCGATCACCTCGCCGGCCAGCCAGTAGTAGGTAGCTCCGCGCGGATCGGTGCGCTCGATGAACTGATCGCGGTAGCGGCGCATCCCGAGCCTGCAGACCCGGCTCCCTAAAATCTCGCTCTCCGGCAGCGCCGGCACGTTCACGTTCAATAAAAATGTCTCGGCGAGAGGCCGCAGCGAAAGGGCGCGCACCAGGCGGCAGACAAAGCGGGCGGCGGGCAGAAAATCGAGGTGGCTGCGCCCTGCCAGCGAGACAGCGATGCTCGGCAAACCTTCGATCGCCCCTTCCATCGCCGCCGAAACGGTGCCCGAATAGAGCACGTCTGAGCCAAGATTGGGCCCCCGGTTGATCCCTGAGATCACCAGATCGGGCTTCTCGCCAAGGAGAGCGTCGAGCCCGAGCTTTACTGAGTCCGAAGGCGTTCCGTTTACGGCCCAGGCGGCCAGACCGGGCGCAAAAAGATCGCCGAAGGGCTCAGCGCGCAGCGGTTTGTGCATGGTGAGGGCGTGACCGGTGGCGGAGCGCTCGCGGTCCGGACAGACCACCGTCACTGCATGTCCCGCCTCAAAAAGGGTATTGGCCAGGATGCGGATGCCCTGGGCGAGAATACCGTCGTCGTTGCTGACAAGGATTCGCATGGGTCCATTATTTCATCTCGCTCATTGCGCCGCTGGAAGCCCGTCTACTAAAACGCCTTAACCTGTTCTTAATCAAATACCGTTACCCTGGTGGCGCTCAGTGTTTACGACTGTGCTGGCAACAGACATTCCCCAGATAAAAGGTTAACGAATCCATGCAGACCCACAAATGGACCCGCAGGGCTTTCGGCGCGGTGATTGCAGCGGCGGCACTCGCCTCACCTTTGATGACGCAGATGGCGCTTGCCCTCACTCTCAGTGGGGCCGGTGCCACCTTCCCGCAGCCCCTCTACGAAAAGTGGTTCTTTGAGTACAACAAAAAAAATCCGGACGTCAAGATCAGCTACCAGGGCATCGGTAGCGGCGGTGGGATCAACCAGTTCACCAACAAGACCGTCGATTTTGGCGCTTCCGACGCGGCGATGAACGACGAGCAACTGCAAAAGGCGGGCGGTGCCCAAAAAGTGCTGATGCTGCCGCTCACCGCCGGGGCCGTCGCCGTCACCTACAACCTGCCGGGTGTCAAATCTGGTCTCAAACTCACCCGCCTGGCCCTGGTCAACATCTTCCTGGGTAAGATCACCAAGTGGAACGATCCGGCGATCGCCTCGGTCAACCGCGATGTCAAGCTGCCGGATCTGCCGGTGGCCGTGGTGCGGCGCTCCGACGGTTCCGGCACAACGTTTATCTTCACCAACCACCTCTCGGCGATTAAAGGCTCCGATTGGGGCGACAAAGTGGGCAAGGGCACCTCGGTCAACTGGCCCACCGGCATCGGTGCCAAGGGCAACCAGGGTATCTCCGCCCAGGTGCAGCAGACGCCCGGTGCGATCGGTTACGTCGAGTACGCCTACGCCACCGAGAACAACCTGCCGGTCGCCGCTGTCGAAAACCGCGAGGGCAAGTTCGTCCTGCCCTCGGTGCCCGCTACCAAGGCGGCCCTCGATGGTACCAAGTACCCCGAAAACTTCCGCGTCTTTATCGAAGATCCCGACGGTCCCGCTTCCTATCCGATCGTTGGTCTCACCTGGCTATTGGTCTATAAGGACAATGCCGACAAGTCGAAGGCTGCCGAGATTGGCAAGTTCGTCGACTGGGCACTTACCGAGGGCCAGCAGTACGTCGAGCCCCTCAAGTACACGCCGCTTCCTCCCGCCCTCGCGGAGCGGGTGAAGAAGGCCGCCGACCAGATCAAGTAACCAATCGGTTACGATCGCTACCGTCATCCAGTCAGGGAGTTTATGCAGACACAACCGACCAGTCAAATCCCCCTCGCCCAGGATCTCAAATCCGGCGGTGGAACGTTCCAGGCCGATACCCTTGCCCGTGGGCTTTTTCAGGTAGCGGCTCTGGCGGTGGTGGGCACTCTTATCTGGATGACGGTGGTGATCGCCATCAACGCGATGCCCGCCATCTCTAAATTTGGCCTCCAATTTCTGGTCAACACGACCTGGGATCCGGTTTCAGAAGAATTTGGTGGCCTGAGCTTCGTCTTCGGCACGATCGCCAGCTCCCTCGTCGCCATGCTTCTGGCGGTGCCCGTCGGTCTTGGGATCGCTATTTTTTTGACCGAAGACTTTCTACCGGAGGGGCTGCTCACCCCGATCGCCTTCATGGTCGAGCTGCTTGCGGCGATCCCGAGCGTCGTCTATGGCCTCTGGGGCATCTTTGTCATGGTGCCTGTGATTCGGGTGGTCGAGACGTTTCTCAACCAGTACTTTGGCTGGATCAAAGTCGGTGACAAGTCGATCTTCGGCACGCCCTACGGCCCTGGCCTGCTCACCGCCGGGGTGCTTCTGGCGATTATGATCTTGCCTACGATCGCTTCGATCAGCCGCGACGTCCTCAAGGCGATCCCCCGCAGCCTGCGCAACGCCTCGCTTGCCCTCGGGGCGACCCGCTGGGAGACGATCTTCAGAGTCATGTTGCCGGCGGCCTCCTCGGGGGTTGTCGGTGCCTGCGTGCTGGGTCTGGGCCGGGCCCTGGGCGAGACGATGGCGGTGACGATGGTGATTGGCAACACGCCGCAGATCGACTGGTCGATCTTTGCTCCTGCCTACACGATCTCAGCCCTGCTCGCCAACGAATTTGCCGAGGCCAACACGCCTGTACACATTGGTTCGCTGTTTTTTGCCGGGCTGCTGCTTTTTATCGTGACGCTGCTGGTCAACATCTTCGCCGAACTGTTCGTGCGCAAAGTTTCGCTGGAGCGCCAGTAAATTTCCATGACAGCTACAGCTTCTTCCAGACCCGCGTCGGACGATCTCACCCAGCCGCTTGAGGTTGGGCGTTCGCTTTTTAATAGCGGCATGACGGTCCTCTCGGCGATCTTCACGCTGCTTGCGATCGTCCCGCTTTTTTCGGTGCTCATCTACGTGCTCATCCAGGGCTTTTCTTCCCTGAGCCCGGCTATCTTCACCGCACTGCCGGCCCCCGCCGGCAGCCCCGGCGGCGGGTTCGGCAACGCGATCGAGGGTACGCTGCTCATGGTCGGGATCGCCACTTTAATAAGCGTTCCCTTCGGTGTGCTCTCGGGCATTTATCTTTCGGAGTACGCCCGCGACGCCGGAGGGCTCATCCAGGCGATTCGCTTCGGGGTCAACGTTCTGGCAGGCGTGCCGTCGATCATCATCGGCGTCTTCGCCTACGGCGTCGTGGTGCTGTCCACCAAGACCTTCTCGGCCTACGCCGGCGGTTTTGCCCTGGCAATCTTGATGCTGCCGATCATCGTGCGCACCACCGAGGAGGCGCTCAAGCTGGTTCCCTGGGAGTTGCGCCTGGGCTCGCTCGGGCTGGGAGCCAACCGCTTCAATACGATCGCTCGCGTGATTGTCCCGGCGGCTCTGCCGGGGATCGTCACCGGTGTGATGCTCTCGGTCTCGCGGGCCGCCGGTGAGACGGCCCCGCTGCTATTTACGGCTCTTTTTAGCCAGTACTGGGTAGAAAAGCCTGGGCAGCCCACAGCGTCGCTGGCGGTGCTTATCTTCAACTACGCAACTACCCCTTACAGAGATCTGCAGCAAAAGGCGTGGGGAGCTTCCCTGTTGCTGCTCATCCTGGTGCTCATCATCAGCATCACCGCCCGCTTTGTCTTCCGGCGTCGTTTTTAAGTTCACCAAGGACTCAGTGTTTATGAACAGCGACCAACTGCAAGCAGATCCTACCGGCACCAGAGTCGGTATCGCCTACAAAGTCCGCAACATGGCCTTCTTCTACGGGGGCGTTAAAAAGGCTCTCGACAACATCAACGTCGATCTCGCTTCCAGGGCGGTGACGGCGATCATCGGCCCTTCCGGCTGCGGCAAATCTACGTTTCTCAAGTCGCTCAACCGCATCGCCGAAGCGGAGACCAAGGTGCGCATCGACGGCCAGATCGAGCTATTCGGTCAGAATATCTACGATCCGGTCGTCAACCTCACCAGGCTGCGCCGCCGGGTCGGCATGGTCTTCCAGCGGCCCAACCCCTTTCCGATGTCGATCTTCGACAACATTGCCTACGGGCCCCGCGTCTTCGGAATGAAGGGCAACCTCGCTGAAATCGTTGAATCGAGTCTCAAAAAGGCCGCCCTCTGGAACGAAGTCAAGGACAACCTCAAAAAATCGGCCCTGGGCCTCTCCGGCGGCCAGCAGCAGCGGCTGTGTATTGCCCGCTCGCTGGCAGTCAACCCCGACGTGCTGTTGATGGACGAGCCCTGCTCGGCCCTCGACCCGATCGCCACCCTGCGCATCGAAGAATTGATCGAGTCGCTGCGCGAGCAGCTCACGATCATCATCGTCACCCACAACATGCAGCAGGCTGGTCGCTGTTCGCAGTACACCCTGTTTTTTAATACCGACGAGAGCCGTATCGGCCAGCTGGTCGAAGCCGGGCCGACCCGCGATATTTTCTTCTCACCCAAGGACAAGCGCACCGAAGATTACATCACCGGTCGCTTTGGCTAGGGGCACGCGGATGGGCCAGCTCACAAATGCGGCGCAGACCCTGGGGTGCCAGGGGCCGGTGGTTTAGCGCCGCAGCCGCACTGCGGTGGCCCACGAGCACCTGCACGATCTGAGCGTCTGCGCCGCCAGCGAGCAGGTGGGCTATGTAACTGTTGCGCAGCAGCTGGGGCGAGAGGCCGTAGTGGCCCAACCGCTCCTGTAGGGCACGGGTACTGAGGGGGCTTCCCCGCTGCGAGAGAAAAAGTGTGTCCCAGCGGCACTTCCCCAGCAACGCGGGGCGAGCAAGGCGCACGTAGTTGCTCAAGGCTCTATAAAAGGGCGCATCGAGGGGGATCGTCCGCGCACCGACCCGCCAGAGGGCAGCGGCAAAATCGAGATCTCCCAGGCGGCTACCGGCTACCTCCGCCAGTTGCAGACCGCCGGCGTAACAGGCCAGCACCACTGCCCGATCTCGTAGACCGATGCGATCCCCCGGCAGTCCGGCGAGCACCTGGGCAATCTGCTCCGGTTGCAACTTCTCAGGCAGCACAGCCACTGTCCCAGCTAGGTCAGAACCTTGTGGGTATGGGAGTGCTGCTTGATATTGTCGCTGTCGCTCACCGTGCGCTCAGCCCCCAGGATACGACGGAAGGCGGGATCGTACTGGAGCTTGAAGGCACCTTCTTCAGCGCTGCAGACCGTACCGGACGGCACCAGCCGCAGATGGGGCTTGGCCTTGTAGGTGCGGGTGGCAGCCTTGACGCGTGTGGCAAAATCGCGGCAGGCGTAGCTGTCACTGCCAAAGATATCTGCAGGGAGGAGCGGATGTTCGCCGTCCAGCACCTCGCCCAGGGTCGCAGCGTAGATCTTCTCAAAGGATGTCCGGATGCCCCGCCCCATCGCCTCAAGAGCCGTAGCGGGGATCGGTTCGGCAATGCGCACCGGATCGGTTTTGCCGTCGGCATTTTTCTGGTAGCAAAGGGCAACGCCTACCACGACGTAGTCCAGGCCGTTGATCTCAGACAGTTGCTGAATGTGGCTCACAGGTCGCCTCGCTGCGGGTCGGGTGCGAACAGGTCGAGTCTAGCACCTCTAGATAAGCTGGCTTTAACGCGCCAGTCCTACTCCACGGCTCATGCGGTAGGTGAACTCGCTGACCGAGGGATTGGGTAAGTGGGGATGCACCGTACCGGTGGTGCGCTGCCAGTCCTGCTCGGAGGGCAGACTGGCTCTCAAACAACCCGCGCCGTCCTGGCGAACCAGCATCCACATCTTGCCGTGCTCGCCGCAGAAAAACTCCTCAATCCAGGCGGTGCTATCGACGTAGTCACCCCGACTCATCAGCGCCGCTGCCTGTTTGCGGTGCATGCCGGTGCTCTGGACCATATCTGTCAACTGCGTGTAGAACAGGCGGTGCTTCTCGCTACCCAGCCGCCATAGACGAGAGTCGCAGTGAGGACAGTCGAAGCGCTGAACCTTTCCTCGCTTGCTGCGCTTACCAGACATAGAATCACCTCTGGCCATACCCTAGGAATGCAATTCAATGAACACCAAAGCAGTGGCTATCAGAAAGGGGGTTTAACGCAAACTACGATAGGTAAAAGAAATATGACCGATTAGCTTAGAGATAGAGACAAAAATCAGTGAAATGATGCATCTGCACCGACCCTGATTGTAAACGCACTGAACCTGATTGTAAACGTAGCTGCTCGTACTTTCTTGAGGACTCCCATATATTGATGAAGGACGACAGCCCCTCCTGCCTGTCATCTCTCTTTCGGTAGAGAAATCGCCCGTTGCTCTGCTTTTGGCTGACGGCAGAGGCGTTCGAGCCGCCGCGAGCTGTCCCAAAATAAATATCTCCGAAGACAGATCAGCGCCTGGGGTTCGTCAGATTAGTCTAGGGCGCATGTACCTACTGCTCAGTAGCTTGTCTGACATAATTAGCGGTTGTGTAGGTTCCCTGTCTACCTTTTTGCTCTTGTGTTCCTTGATGCCGAATCGCGAATGAAGATGAGCTAGAGAACCTTCTTTGAGGATGAGACGATCGAGCTTGAGTGCCCAGATTCTAAAACCAGCAGATACCTATGTGCGAAAGTAGTGCTGAGGACTGATCCCAGTTCTTCAGTTTGCTAGCTGCCGTAAATCGCGGCGATGTAGCACTGGATTCGTACTTGTAAAGAATGGCTGCTTTGTGCAAAAATGTTATCTGTGATACTGAATGTGGCTGGTTCACTCGTTAGCTTATTTACACAACGTCATGTTTTTTAGGCGCAGGGGCCAGGGAAGCGAGCCACTCTGCAACTGACATTCTTCCAACGCAGTTGAGCCCTGGGGGGCCTTGGTTCTCTGCAAATAGGCGATGAAGCTGAGATCGATCGAGAAGACACCTTTGAGTGCACTCGACCGGTTTCTGGGAGGAGCTTTTGTGCGATAACGCTCAGGTTCCTGCTCTGGCTGACGCCTGCTCGCCTCCAGGTAGCAGGTCCAGCCCGTATTTTTTTTCGAGGTCCGCTATGGCATCTTCAAAACCACTGTCCATTCTTCGACGCACGCTCCGCCTGGGTATGGCCGGTAGCCTTTTGTGTACCGCGCTAGCCGTACCAGGTATTGCTTCCACCCTTAGCGCTTATGACCGGGTAGCAGTCAACGTCGTTAATGGCGATGAATTCAGCTCCGATGCTGCGGGCTACCTCGTCGGCACCGATGGCAACATCTTTGTGCCGCAGTTGGGCCGCGTTCCGGCTGCCGGGCGCGAAGAGGCAGATTTGCAGGAGGAGCTGACAAAGCGTCTGAGCGCTTACCTGCGGGTGCCGGATGTTACAGTCCGCCTGGTATCGGTAAGTCCGGTCAATGTCGATGTAAGTGGCGCTGTTTACCGACCCGGATTGGTAACACTCAGTACAGGTACAGGAAGTGGAAATCTTGGTGCAAGCGCCGGTGGTGCCTCTCGTACGGTCTACAATGCCATTCAGGCTGCTGGTGGTGTCAGGCCGGACGCTGATCTTGCTGGTATCGAACTTGAGCGCGATGGCAAACGTACCCGTCTTGCAGTTGGGCAGGACATGCCGGTTATCAACAGCGACAAGATTATCGTCACTAGTCTTGGTCCTGGGCACTACACCACGAACAATACCCCCAGCCAACTGGCCCCGACCACAATCACTGTTTACGTATCTGGCCAGGATGTTCCCAGCACCAACGGCCCGCTTCAGCTCAAGCCGGGAACGACGGTCTCCGGTGCTCTGAGCGCCGCTGGAGGGGCAGGTGGAAACTTCTTGAAGGGAGATCGCGTAGTGTCGCTCATCCGCACCGATCCGGTTACTGAAAAACGTATGAGTCAGGAAATTCCAATCGGTCAGGTCATAGATGGTAGCAACGACCCTAAACTGGTCCAATACGATCGAGTCGTTGTTCAGGCGGGTCCATCTGCGAATGCTTCCGGCTTCCTGCAGTTTTTGCAACCGATCCTCAATCCTCTCGTATGGTTGTTCCGCTAGCACCTGCTTATTTGCCTATCTAGAACGAGGCTTTTGCGTATGAGTACCCTTGCTATAGCGCGCAGACATCTACGTCCCCTGCTGATCCTAAACGGCGCGATTTTGACGACGGCGATCGGTATCGCGCTGTTTTTTCCAAAAAGCTGGACGGCCACAACCCAGCTGATCCTCCCGGATACAAGCAGCAACCTCAGTGCCAGCCTTGGTCCTCTGGGCAATCTTCAGCAGCAGGGTCTGACATTCTCAACCGAACTGAGCCCGACGACAATCCAGTCCAATATCTTACTAAGCGATAGTGTGCTGCGTCGGGTTTGGCTAAAAGATCCCGAAAAGCAAGAGAAGTTTCCGCGCTTAGAAGACTATACCAAGCTCTTCAAAAGCAAAATCGAAGACCAATCGACGATTGTTCAGGTGCAGGTGAAAGGCTCAAGCCCTGAGATAGCCAAAAATAGAGCAAATGCGCTCCTGCAGTCCTACCAGCGGCGTCTCAACGAGCTACGTCTCGACGATGCCAGACGCCGAGATCAATTCAGCCATGAAGAGTTGGAGCGGGCAAAGCGGACGCTGCAACAGACGCAAAGTGAACTCGCTAGCTATCAGCAGACCACGGGGCTTGTCAATGTCGATGAGCAAACGCGGGGACTCGTCGAGACACTCAATACTTTGCGCTCCTCTGCAACCCTGGCCCAGGCTCAAGCAAAAGCCGCAGAAGATCGATCCAGAAGCCTTGAGCAGGCGGTCGGCATGGACTTGCGACGTGCCACCTCGGCCTTGAGAGTGGGTGAGGACAAGGAGTACCAATCTTTGCGCCAGAAGCTCACCGACATCGAGACTCAACTCGCGCAGGCGCGCGGCATCTACACAGAAAAGAACCAGCGTATTCAATCTCTGCTGCTCCAGCGCGAAGAATTGCTGTCCAAAATCAAGCTTCAGCTAAGCAAGCTCGTACCGGATAGCGAAAAAGTTGACACGACCCTGGGAGGCAATACTTATCGCGACTCCCGCATCGATTTGATCTTGCAGCTCATTCAGGCGCGCTCGGAGGGTCTTGCTCAGAACAGTCAGGCAAATCAGATCACTGAAAAAATTGATAGTATCGACAGTCAGTTGCGGACAATGGCACCTCAGCAGAGCAAATTGCTCGAACTGAATCGACGCTATGGAATAGCGGAGGGCGTCTACAAGGCTATGCTCGCCCAAGTGCAGCAGGCAAAGATCAACGCCTTTGACACCTACCCAAATGTTCAGGTTCTCGATCCACCCGCTGTCGATCCCAAGCCCAGTCCAAGGCTCTTCTTGATTGTTCTGGGCGCACTTCTGGCGATGATTGCCGGTAGCGTTGCCCTGGCGCTTCTGCTCGAGCGGCGCAATCCATTGCTTGCGAAGCGCGATATCGAGGTCACTGGTCTACCGGTGCTGGCTCGTCTGCCGAAGTTCAAAGACAACGAACTTATCGCTACAGCTGAGGAGTTTTTGCAGCTCGCCTCAATTGTGAGCTTGATGCCTCTTGAAGGCCAGCGCCTGATGATTACCAGCTCTACCTTTGGCGAAGGAAAAACCACCGTAACCCTTGGTCTAGCACGAGCACTGCGTTCGCTTGGCTTTCGAGTTTTGGTCGTAGATGCAGATTTCCGTCAGGCGGGCCTCGGTCGCTTGCTTCAGGTGAACCAGGGCAACGAGCCAGTCGCACTGGCTCCCTCGCTCAACTTCCTGCCAGCAGGACAGCCTGACGGTGACGCGAGCATTGGCGAACATATCGTCAAGGGCAATTTCACCCGCCATCTCGACAGGCTCAAGCAAGAAAACGGCCACGACTATATTCTTATCGATACTGCTCCAGAGCAGTTGGTGGCTGAGACCAAGCTCATCGCCGCTGAAATTCGCAACGTCCTTTTTGTCGTACGGCCTGGTACGAGTGACCGTGATATGGTCAACAGCAGCCTTGAAACCCTGAAGCGCTGTGGTGCCAACATCAACATTGTGATTAACTCCAGCGAGTCACCCAAGGATGCCTACGCCTATCGCTATGGTCGGTCGTCTCAATCAGTTTGACCCGGGTCTAATGACCCTTTAAGCAAGGTAAGCCAATGGAACAATCACTGGATATCAGCAGGGGGAGAGTTGGTACATTCCTATCAACCTGGCGAAGTCTGAGCTTTGCCGAGAAGACAGTCAGTGTGCTCATCGTCCTTCTGCCCGTCTGGTGGTTCATAGGCTTAGACTACATCTATCTGCCTCTACTTCTCGGAGTTGCTGGTTGCGAACTCTGGCGATACGGACGCATTCGTCTGGGTCCTCCACGCCCTGAGATCTTGGCGTTTCTAGCCTTTGCCGCATATGTCGTGATCAACGCCAATGTTCAGGGAGACAAAATCACTGGTCACAGCATTCTGTCCCCACTTTTGCAGTGGGGCGGTGGAGCGTTGTTGCTCTGGTATATTCAGAGCAATGGTATCCGTGTTCGCCTCAAGGTCGTCCTCTGGGCGATGGCTATTTTGATCTCCGAGATGCTGCTTGTCTGGGCATTTGGTCAATTTGTGTTGGGTGAAGAAACGGTACCTATCGTACGTTCACTTACTGGCTATCTACTTGACAAAGGCGAGCGTTATGTTGAAGGAGCAGGCTCGAGCAATTACCTTCGTCTGCTTGATTCAGCAAATGGCAGCAACTTTTTAGGTAGGGGACGGTTCACGGCGTTTATTGGACATCCGGAATTTGCCGGGCAGGCTCTAGCTTGCGTGTGCCTGCTGGCTTTAAGTGGCGGTGGATCCTGGCTATTGCTGCTGGGCTCCTCAAGCTTGTTTTTGCTGCTGCTTACAGGGACTCGCTCGGCACTTGTCGGACTAGTTGTCGTAGTTGCAATCCGCTACTTCTTTAGTGTTAGCAAGTTAGGTGGTTTAGCAACGCTATGGGGTCTAGTAGCGATCATCAGCTTTTCTGTATTATCAATCCCACCGATTACTGAAACTATTGTTGACTCCTTCAGTGGAACTGTTCAATCGACCGGAAATTTCAGACGCAGATCTACAGAGGTGCGCCAACTTATCTACCAGAGAACAATTGAGCGGCTAGGTGAATCCCCACTGTTTGGTCATGGCGTTCCAGGGCGAACAGTCCTGCCTGGATACGCTCCAGCCCAAATCGGTAGCCATAGCTTTATTCTTGGCTCCCTGTTTTACTGCAGCGGAATCGTGGGAACCATCTTGTTCGTTGCCTTCTGGACTTTGTTTACAGGATGGCTGTGGCAGACGCGTTTTGACCGCCCAGATTGTGCGGTACTGTCCATTTTGATGTTTACAGGTATGTCAACGGTCGTTGCCTTTGAAATTTCCCGCATGTCCATAATCCTGCTGTTTGTCATGATAAGCGCTGCCAGAGACATGTCTACGCAAGACAGGATATAGAGGGGGATACTGTGATAGGAACAATAATGCAAGATACAGAGCAAACTTTGCAGCCGCTCGTTAGTGTCATTCTTTGCAATTATAACTATGGCAAATATATCGGCCAAGCGATCGAGAGTGTTTTAGGGCAAACCTATCAAAATTTTGAGCTGATTGTGATCGATGATGCCTCCACTGATAATTCTGCAGAGGTAATTACTTCCTATCGAGACAAACTGCAATTTATCGGTCTCGAACGTAATTCTGGGCAAGGTGCAGTCTTTAACATCGGCTTGCGGCAGAGCAAAGGGGAAATCATCTGTTTTCTTGATTCGGACGATTATTTCCATATCCAAAAATTACAAAAAACTGTACACGCTTTTCGCGTTCACCCTGAATGGGTTCAAGTTTCCCATGCCTGGACGTCCGTTGATTCAGAAAATAGGATTACTGGTAGTGGAACAAAGAGTTTTGTACAGGGTGATGTCCGCAGAATGCTTTTGAAGTGGGGACGTTATCCCTGTGCCATTACTTCTGGCTTATCATATCGCCGTTTCGCCCTTGAAAAAATTAGTCCTATTCCTGATCGAAGTGTTATAGTTGCTGGCCAACCGTACAATAATGGCGCAGACTGCTACATGGTGGCTACCGTGCCGTTTTATGGCCAAGTTGGTTATATCAATGAGGCTCTAATGTTTTACCGCGTGCATGGTAAGAATAGACGAGCATATACAGACGACTATAGCTATCCTGTTCAAGGCTGCCGTGCAATAGGTGAAATTATTAACGCGGAAGCCGAGAAGCACGGTTTTGGTGAGCGTTTTGACCTTGAGAACGACGGAGACTATCTCTCACTACAAGCGTTACAGCTCAATCAACCGTATCCTCTTTGGAAGATGATTGTCTTAACCTTACAAGAGGCGATTGACTGCAACGTTCAACCAAGGGATGCTTTGGAGAGATTGTTGCGACGGGGAATTTGTGCGGCTTCACCTCGAAATGGAAAAGATGTTATACGTCTTGGACTGCGTCGGTATTTGCGCTCCAGACTTGCAGCCAGACAGTATGATGCGATTGATGGTACTCCTTCCTCACACTCTTGAATACCGATAATTTGTGAGCACAGTTGTGTGATTGCTCTTCGTAGATGGTTGATCTCTGTAGCCCAACTATTACCCCTTCACGATCATCTTGCCCTCGGCAGCCTCTGGTTGATTGGTGCTTTTGCCTTAACCAAGGGCTCCCAACTGATCACCCAGATTCTCTTGTCGCGGCTGCTGGTGCCCAGCGATTTCGGACTGTGGGCGATGGTTCTTGTCTTTTCCAGCTTCTCAATGCTGTTTCGCGACAATGCGATTGCAGCAGTGCTGGTGCAAAGGGGACTCAAAGACAAGTCCTTGGTAGATGCGGTCTATAGCCTCGGGATCAATGTTTCCATAGGGCTGTTTCTGCTGCAGGCGCTTGCCGGTTATCCACTGTCATTGTTCTTCCACGAGCCACATCTGTGGCTGCTAACGGCTTTACATGGAACGATCTTCCTGCTCGGCGCTGGTGCTGGCAGCCACGACTCTGTGTTGTTGCAACAGATGCGTTTTAAGGAGATTGGTATTTGCGATACGCTTGCTGGAGTTGCGCGACTGTTAGGAGCGGGGCTCTGTGGTCTCTGTGGTGGCGGGGTATGGGCATTTTTAGCTGGTGAGATTGCTGCTAACGCTACCGATGCAATCTCTCGACGGGCCTTCAGTGGTTATCATTTCCACTATTCTCCAAAAATTAACCACGAAGCGATTCGGGAGGTGCGCAGTTTTATCGCTGGTATCTTGAGCATCAACCTTGCCGTGCAGTTGAATACCAACGGCGACAATGCTGTTATCGGACGCGTGTTAGGCTCGCAGGCACTCGGCTATTACAACGTCGCTTATCAGTTGGCGATGGTACCCGTCTTCGTGGTCGGAAAAGTTAATCGCGTTCATTTCTCGGCGCTGTCGGCAATGTTGCCTGCTGAGAGACAACCTTATCTAACTGGTGCCCTAGAAAAATACTCTCTGATTGCGGCTCCAGTTTGTGCTCTTGGCTTCGTGCTGGCTCCCTGGCTCATCCCATTTCTTTACGGTCCAGATTGGGTACATGCTGTGATTCTCTTTCAGCTGGTTCTGGGTTTTGCCTATGTGCGGGGGCTCATGTCGATTCTTGGAACCGCCCTCAATGCCTTTGGAAAACCAGGTATCAACGCTCTGATCAACTGGGCACTGGTGCCGTTGACCATTCCGGCATTCATTCTTGGAGCCTGGCTGGGAGGGACGACGGGTGTCGCTGTCGCTGTCGCTCTGGTGCTGGGAATCGTTGCAGCGATCTGGTTCTGGTACGCTGTTGGCCGTGTTTCTCAATGGTCACTCTGGCTGCTGGCTAAGCCTGTGCTTTTTCCGACAGCCGCTGCCGCTACTGCTTTGTTTTTAACCGAGTGCTTGTCCCTGCAGATAGTTGCTGCTGCCACACTATTTAGCGTGCTTTATCTGCTGTTTGTCGCCGTTTTACTTTCGCGTTTCTCCTCGTTGAATCCTGCAAAATTCTTGTTGTCCAGTCAACGTCACTAGTTCCTATTCTTTGACTAAAGGTTAGAACCTATGGACACCACTACACCAAAAGTTGAAGCTCGTAGCCTTCAGCTTCAAATAGTCAGTAAACGTCTGGTGGACCTTGTCGGTTCACTATTTGGATTGATACTGCTTGCTCCTGCATTTGTCGTGATTGCAATACTGATCCGTACGGATTCACCGGGGCCAATCTTCTTCCGCCAGAAGCGCATGGGCTTGAATGGACAGCACTTTCAGGTTTTAAAGTTCAGGACGATGGTGGTGGATGCCGAAAACCAACTCGTTCGTCTCGAAGCGCTGAATGAGTCGGAGGGGGGCATTCTCTTTAAGATGAAAAATGACCCACGCGTCACCCGCATTGGCGAATTCCTGCGTCGGACCAGCATCGATGAGTTGCCTCAACTGATCAATGTTCTTCTTGGCGAGATGAGCCTGGTTGGCCCTCGACCGCTACAGGAGCGAGATTGTGAGCGCGCTCGCGGGCTTGTCGAGCAACGCAAGCTGGCCTGCCGCCAGTCCGTACTTCCTGGGATGACCGGTCTGTGGCAAATCCGGGGCCGCAGTGAGTTGAATTTTGACCAGATGCTTCAGCTGGACCTGGAGTATGTAGACCGCTGGTCATTGTGGCTTGATCTCTATATTCTCCTGCGCACGGTTCTTGTCGTGCTTGCCAGTGAGGGGGCTTATTAAGCTTACGCGGTCATTTAGCTTCAGCTAAAGAGAGGCACAATGCAGGTAATTGCTCGGAAGGCGACACGCAAGTCGCCCGTACTGACAATTTTTTATCAGTTCAATCCCTGGGGCAACAGCATCGGCGGTATCCAGACTGTCATTCGGACCTTTGTAAAGTATGCGCCACCAACGTTTGATATCCGATTGGTAGGTGTAGGCGAGCAAGGTTCTACACCTGTGCACACCTGGCAAGAACGTGAACTAGAAGGGCGGCAGATTCACTTCCTCTCCCTATTCAACCTCGACGAAAGAAACGTTAATTTCCGCAGCCGTAGTCGCATTCCTCACAGTGTTCGCTACACTGCCGCCCTATTGGGACGTGATTACAGTTCCGATTTTCTACATTTCCATCGAATCGAGCCAGCAGCTCTGACCCGGCACTGGCCAGGAGTAAAGACGCTCTTCATTCACAATGATATCCGCCAACAGATGCAAACCAACCACCGCAACGCCATGTTGTGGCAGCAGTGGCCAGGTGCATACTATCTGTTTGAACGTGCTTTAGTTGGCCAGTTCAACCACATCTATGCCTGCAACAACGCAGCTGTTCATCTATATCAACAACTCTATCCCCGCCTAGCAGCCCGCGTACAGTACTACAGAAATACTGTTGACAAAACTGTCTTCTATTGTCCTAGCTTACAGGAGCGTGAGCAGCAAAGGCGGCTACTTAGCACCCGCCTCAACCTTGCAGAGCAAACCCGCTTTGTACTGTTTGCCGGGCGGCTGCATCCTCAAAAAGACCCCCTGTTGCTTGTACAGGCTTTCGCCATCTTGCCGCCCGAGTTAAAGGTGCATTTGCTGATCGCCGGTGAGGGTGAACTTCAGCAAGAATTGCAAGAAGAGATCGTCAAACTCAACCTACAGGGGCAGGTCACCCTTTTAGGTAAAGTCAATCAGCCGGAACTCGCAGCGCTCTATCGTCTGGCGAGTGTCTTCGTCCTCACCAGCGCCTACGAAGGTTTACCACTTGCGGTACTCGAAGCCCTTGCTTCCGGCACACCCGTTGTGAGCACACGCACGGGTGAGACACCAAACTTCTTGAGCCCAGCCAGTGGTGAACTGACTACCGAGAGAACTGCAGAGGCGGTTGCTGCGGCTTTGATGCGTGTTATCTCTTCTCCGGAAGCGTACCCTTCCAGCGCTTGTACGGAAGTTGCCCGTCCTTACGAAGCTGAGAGCGTGGTGCAATCAGTTTTCGCTGACATGTGGGCGTGCTGGGAAGGGAGCCTGATTGGGCAGGCTCGTTGATTCTGAAACGTTGTCAACTCTTTTAGGGGAAACCTGAATTATGAGGATTGCTGTTATTGGTGTTAAGGGACTTCCAGCAACCCAGGGAGGAATCGAGAAATTCTGCGAAGAGATCTATCCGCGCATGGTCCGTCTGGGGCATTCAGTAGATCTATTCGGTCGCATTTCTTATACAGACTCTCCCTGGGGGCATCACTACTTTGAAGGTGTGAGGGTCTTTTCGCAGGCCAGCATCCCATTCAAGGGTCTGGATGCCCTCTTTAGCTCTACCCTTGGAGCGCTTTCAGCTAGCTTGAGCCAGTATGACATCGTGCATTTCCATGCTCTGGGACCGGCTCTGCTGTCGTGGCTGCCGAGTTTTCGCTCTAGGCGCGTCGTCGTCTCTGTACAGGGTCTCGATTGGCAACGGGCAAAATGGGGAGCTTTTTCCAGCAGAATGTTGAAGCTCGGAGAACTTGCGGCTGTGAACTACAGCGATGGGCTGGTCGTCTGCTCCGAGGATCTGCGCTCGTATTACAAGCAACAGTACGGACGTGAAACTATATATATTCCTAATGGACCAGGCAGTTTTCCTCCGTCCGACTCCAAGGGCCATTTCGTTCACTCACACGGCCTTGAGCCAGGACGTTACGTTATTTTCCTGGGTCGGCTGGTTCCGGAGAAGTGCCCTGATCTTCTCATTCGCGCCTTTCGTTCTCTGGCCCCCGCCGGTTGGAAGCTCGCCATCGTTGGCGGCAGCAGCGATACCGATCGCTACAGCCAGGAGTTGACCCAGCTTGCCGCTGCGGATCCGGCTGTGGTCTTCACAGGCCGTCTACAGGGGGTCGAGCTAGGCGAAGTGCTGCGCAACGCAGGTCTATTCGTGTTGCCCTCCAAGGTTGAGGGGCAACCTCTGGCGATGCTCGAAGCGATGCAGGAAAATGTGCCGGTGCTGGCCAGCGACATCCCGCCCCATCAGGAATTACTGGCCAGGGAGCGTGGCTTGCTGTTTCGGACAGGCGATCTTGAAAACTTGATTGAGCGCCTCGGTTGGGCAATCGACAATCAAGAGATGCTGGCGCGCATGGCCGTGCGGGCCAGCGCTTACGTCCAGGAGCACCACAGTTGGGATAAGATCACCGCCGATTTGCTCAAGGTTTACTGGACGCTGCTCAATGCCTGGTCCAAACCGGTGCCCTGGACCCATTCTCCTGCCGAGGGTCCGCGGACTGCAGCGGCCAGTTTAGAAAGTTCCCAAAGAGTGGCCGCGCTCGACCTTCGCAAGACCACTGTTGTTGGTGAGAGAGGAGTGGCAGAGTGAGGCGATTGCTCGTTGGCTTGCTTCTGGGCCTGGGAATTTTCGGTAGTGTTTGCTCGGCCCAGGTTGCAACCGACCCTTTTCCTCCAGATGTCTCCTCTGCCCATCGTCGCGGTTATGTCCAGGACATGTCTCCCCCATCTGGTTGGAGTGCAATTACCTGGTGGGGTATTGCTTTGCAAGATACTAGACAAAATGCGACTAGCACCGTCGAAATTGACTACGTGCGGCTATACTGCACCGTCGATGGCAGACGCACGCAGCTCAGCGAGACAAAGAGTGCATTGGGTGGAGGGCTGTACCTCCGCTCTCCCTGGTTTGGCAACAACGATTATCACGAGCCGATGCCAATGCTCCCGCAAACGGCAAGCAATCAGGGCTCTATATCCTTCCATCCCAGCGATCGTCCCGATCGCATCTGGCATTTCTGGTCCCCTGGCAAACGCCTACAACTGCCCGCAGGTCAAGTCAGCAACTGCGGCCTAGAGGCTCGACTACGGCTAAGTGGGCCGGCGCTTGCTCAATTTGGAGTCGATTTTTGGCGCGATCCCCAGGCGCGGTGGGCAGGCCATGAGGTCAACAACCATGAAGCAGGCCGCAGTCAGTGGCTCTTTGCGACCTCGCCCCCAAGCTGGCAAACTCTTACTTTTCCTCAGAATTTTTGAGGCAGCTCAATCTATATGCTTTCTTCTCAACTGCTGGCTGCTGAGGGCCGAACGCGTCCTTACCGGGTAGTGCTTATCCATCCAAGTGCGGGTGTGAACTGGAGCGGCGGCTCTGAGACCTTCAGTATTGAGATGGCCAGGCGGTTATCTGAGTACTTCGAGGTCGAGCTTCTAAGCGGTGGCCCCTGTGGTGCCTGGAGCACCCGCAGTGGCGGTGTTCCGCGCACACGTGCCTGGAGCGCTTTTCGCCATCCCTTGCTCGTTCCGCTCTGGCAACGCTTTACCGATATTCCTGAAATCTGGTGGGAACACCTTACCAATTATTTTCCCTGTTTATTGCATCTGCTCAAACAACCAGCGGACCTGATTTTTCCGAACGATGGCGTAGGCGGTCTGGCGGTGGCGTGGACAGTTCGGGCTCTCGTGGGCACTCCCATGCTTTACACCGAACACTGCGGCCTTCTCCATGATGGTCGCATTCTCGCCCGCAACCTCGCCTTTCAGCCGGATCAGCTCGTGGTGTTCTACGACGAGATGGCACGTTTTGCCCGCAGCAGGCGGCCCGAGCAGGCTGTCAGCGTCATTCATAACGGGGTGGACACAAGACGTTTTTCGCCGGAAGGAGAGCGGGTTGAACTGGACCTGTCTGGCCCAGTCGTACTGTGCGTGGCCTCTCTACGGCGCGATGGCCATAAACGTCTGCATCTGGCTATCGAAGCGATGGCAAAAGTACCTGAGGCCAGCCTGCTCATCTGCGGCGACGGCCCTGATCGGACGTATTACGAACAACTTGCGAGCGAGAAGATAGGAGCCGGGCGCTATCGCATCTGTACTTTCCCCTTCGAGCAGATGCCCGCAGTCTATAGAGCCTGTCATGCCTTTACTCTCCCTTCGATCGACGAACCTTGTGCGCTCTCTCAACTGGAGGCACTGGCCAGTGGTCTTGGGATCGTCGCAACCGACGATTCATCGCGACGACAAATCGTCGGTGAAGGCGGCCTTCTCTGCGATGTAACCGATAGCGATGCCTACGCCGAATGCTTGAGACGGATACTGAGCAGTGAATGGAAGGACAAAGCCGTTCGAAGCGCAGAACGCTTTAGCTGGGATCGACTCGCGCTCGTATACCGGGATGTTATCGTCCAGACAATTAGCCGAAAAAATTCCCGCTTCAAGAAGCGGGAGACCGATTGAGGTTTTTGGTGAGTTCAAGGGAAGGAGACATCCTGCCAGTCTGGAGAAGCAAAGTACCAGTTGCTCACTCCCATCTGGTGGTTGTTCACATCCAGTCCTCCGTAGGAGGCAGTCGAGTTGATCCAGTAGTCTGCGCCAATCTGCACCAGCACCGGACCGGTAATCTTCAAGCGGCCCTTCACCGAGCAACTGCTCACCGTGTTCGCCGCAAAGGATGGACGCGGATAGGCCGTTCCATAAAAATGCCAGACTTTGTCCGCTGCCGTGGTCGGTGTAAATGTCGTCGAGTTGTTGGCGGCGTTGTAGCTCCAGGGCATCGGGTCGTGGGCGTCGTTGTTGCCGTACCAGGGGTCGCGCACGTAAAGACCACCTGCCATTGTTCCCTCGTCGTGCTGCATCAAGGTATTCTTGCCGCTCACGACGCACCACAGCTCCATGTAGTCGATCTCCACACTGCCTGGACTGCTCGGCTGGTTGGTATCGACGATCGACTGGCCCCAGTAGGTCGCAGACGTCCAGCCGGACGGGGCAGATGTCGGGCTATCGACATAAGCCGAACCGCTCGGCACATCCGCTGGTACCCCGGCGTCCGGCAGGGTAAAGTTCTGGCTGGTGCTCACCTGGCTATCGCCCATTGAGAGGGTGATAGGTCCACTTCTGGCGGTAGTAGGAACAGTTGCTGTCACCTGGCTGGAGGAGTCCCAGGTGTACTCGCCATAGGCCGGGTTGCCGTCTGCTCCTTGAAAGGCAACGCTGGTAACGTTGATGAGGTTAGTGCCTTTGATGACGACCTGGGTGTAGATGGTGCCGTTAGTGGGTGAGAAACTGCTGATGCTGGCAGGGGCACTGCTGAAGGAGGAACTGCTGGTGGCGGTGCCGGTGCTGGTTTTGACAGTGACGGGTCCACTGAAGTTGCCGGTGGGTGTGGTGGCTGTGATCTGGTTGGTGGAGTTGATGGCGTAGGTGAGGTAGGTGTTGCCGACTTTGACGGAACTGGCACCGTTGAGGTTGGAGCCTGTGACGATGAGTTGGGTACCGGGAGGGCCGCTGGTGGGTGAAACACTCGTAATCGATGGTGTCGAACCACCGACGCTAAAAGGCGTCGAACTGTAAGCCTTGCCTACACTGCTTTTAGCTATGATGCTGCCAGTCGAGGCATCGCTGGGAAGGGTGGCGGTAATCTGGCTGTCGGAATCGACGGAGTAAGTAGCATAGCCGTCGCCGAACTTGATGGAGCTTACAGCGTTGTAAAAGCCTGCGCCCTTGATCACAATCTTGGTGCCAGGCCAACCGCTGCTGGGTGAAAAGCTACTGATGTAGATAGGAACGTTGAAGCTGCCGCTGCTGCTGGTCAAAGAACCATTGACGTTGACAACGATCTTACCGGTAGTAGCGTTATTAGGCAAAGTAGCAGTAATCTGGCTGTCAGAATCGACGGAGTAGGTAGCGTAGCCGTTGCCAAATTTGACAGAACTAGTGCCGGTGTAAAAACCGGAGCCCTTGATCACAACCTTGGTGCCGGGCATCCCGCTGGTGGGTGAGAAGCTGCTGACCGTGGCAGCTTGTGCGAGAGCCACAGAGGGAAACGCTACGAAGGAGAAAGTCTGGATGGAGGCAGCCGTTGCATTCAAAGCGAGCAAAGCAGCAGCACATACAGAAACTTGATGAAGCGCAGACATAAATGACCTCTAACGTGAATGTGGGTGGATGCAATCGTGTGCGCATTGCAAAATTTGCCCTGGCGATGCGCGCAGGAGCTTTAAGCAAATGAGGAGATTAAGCCCCCAATGCGAAAGTAACTTTCTTCACACAACTGATTTGCGGTGAAGAGAGTTGCTTATGTTAGACACCTTTGGACGGCAGGAGTAAGCATAAATTCGCAAGCGATGAGTCAACATAATAAGGAAGAATGCTACGACAGCAGCAATCCCCATTGGCTTGCTTAATCGTCCATAAAATTTCCAGGGGGAATCGCAATGGAAATTAGACAAAGGCTTGAATTTTACAGGAAGGTGCAGCGGGGGATGAGGGTTACATAATTTGTTAGGGATGGAAAGGACACTTCTACGAGGAAGCTACCACATTCCTGGATTCCTTTGCCAAAATTCCTATAAATGTGGTAATTATTGTTTCGGAGAACAATCCGGTTAGTTCGCGGCTTTGCAGATTGAGAGTCAAGATTTCATGTATTTCCCCCATAATCTGAAAGAGACAGGCCGACCATGAAAAGCGTTGCAAGAATGGTGAATGTTAGCAGTAGGTATCTTCGAATCATTCGCGAAGTATTTGTTACAGCTAGCGAAATTCGATCACAGCCCAAAAACTGCCTGACCAGTAACGGATTTGAGGTTGTTCATGAATTCCTCCCTCAAGACACCTGTAGCGAATATATTGCACTCGCTCAGAAGTACCTGCACGGCTATAGCTACATCGTCCCTGCTCAATTCTACGAAAACTTAGCAAATGATTCCAGCAAATGTTTCGTGCATTACCGATCAGAAATCAAAGACGTTAATAAGGGAATGGTGCAAATCATTAATGCCCAAAAGCTAGATAGCCGGATTTCACAGTTGCTGACGACTGTCCAGAAGATACTGGAAGAGCGCACAGGTGAGGCTATTCATCCGCTTGGAGCAATTATTCAGCTCGATCAGCCTGATACAAAAACGAAGCGCCGATTACACACCGATGGAACAGAACCTGGGTATAAAGCGTTTATCTATCTTACCGATGTTGGGAGCACTAAAGACGGACCATACACTGTCATTCCTGGGTCGCATCGCCACATCCTGCGCAAACTTATCAACCTGTTCTACGTGCGCTGGCGCACCCTGAATTGGCGCGGCGAAAAATTGAACCGCTCGGACATGTTTGGAGATATGTTACTATTTTATAACGACGAGCAGAGTCTTCCCAATCTTGGCAATGCTGGTACAATGACATTGACGAACCAGCTTATTGTTCATCGGGGAGGGCTGAATGAAAATCCGAGATGGGCTTTGATTCTTCACTTTATCCCCAAAGCTTATTGGGATGGTAAACCCTTCTCCATGTGGTTGAGGGAAGTGGAAATGAGCAACAACCTCGTGCCAGAAACTTTGAGAGTTTCACTGCCTTAAAAAGCAGATGAACGACAAGGAGAGAGTGTTTCCTGTGCAATCTCTCCTACGCCAATTACTCAGTACCAACATTGCCGAAGATGTGGAGGTTAGTATGCGCAAGACGATGATCGGTGTTCACCGCAATCTTGGATTAAGGTTACTTGCTCTTAGCTTGGGATTGGTTCCCGGACTCAGTCAACCTGCCATGGCTCAGGCTTCAGGAGCATTAACAGTAAGTACTCCCAATTCAAGTATCGTGGCTGGACGGGTGGTTTTCTCTACGACCAATGAGCAAACCACTGCCTCGAAAACTGTGACGATCGCTAACAACGGCTCTGCCCCACTGACGATTACTGGCATCAGTACTGGTAATTCTGCTGAGTCAGTCAATGGCCCCTCCGGCACTTCCACTAATTACCAACAGGCAGGTTCTTTCCAGCTGCTTAATCTGCCTGCACTACCTCTTGTTCTCTCTCCTGGTGGGAGCTACAGCCTATCCATCGCATTTGCCCCTCAAAGGGTGGCGACGGTCAGCTCGAATGATAGCCCTACCCATACAATTAATGGAGAAAATTACGCGACACTCACAATCACGAGTGATGATTCTGCAAACCCGAGTGCCAAAGTTCAACTTGCGGGATTAAACGCTGCAGACTATCAGGGAGTGAATGAGCCATCAATCGCTGAGATAACGAGGATTTTCGGTTTTGGTACGTACATCGGCAACGAGAAAGATTATAATCCGGCTAGCATCCCGATGGGAGAGCAGATCTACACTCCTTATTTGCTTAGAGCGGATACAAGTAAATCCGTATTAATGTGGCCGCTCGCAGCATACAGCTCACCTGGCACATCTCCCCATGGTTATACCAACTTCAACGCTCAAGCAGGCAGTGGGGGCAATTCGGGCTTTTTCTACGCTCTGCCTGGCGGTAGCAACCCAAATGGTGGTGAAAACCAGAAGCTTTTGCCAAACATTACAAAGGACAATGGTGCGACTATTCTAGTCCCGTCTACGAGTAACGTCGGTCAAAATCCGACCAAAGCCTTCAACCTCGTCGTCGATGGTACTTATACCGACGCTGCTCTCAACTCTCCTGACGATCCGATTAACTGGCGGCTTTTCCCTTTGCGCGACGTAAATGGGCGGATTATTCCGAACAGTTGGATTGGGGCAGTGGATCTTGGCAATACTCTGCCTACCCCGAGTAACAATGGCAAAAACTACGATTTTCAGGATGACTTTTACCTGATAGCCAATGCGAAACCTTCCAACTCGGCCCTCAACCCTTTCACCGCTGGTCCGAATCCGGGTTCATCGAGTGTCAAATTGTTCTTCCAAGGTCCAGTTTCGGGGACGTTAGCCGATGCCAATGGTCAGGGTACTGGTTTTACCAGCACTCAGCGCAACAAGAACGACACCTTTACCAGTACACCTTCCTATAACCCGAGCCTGCTAAGACTCGATCCAACAAGTGGTAGCGGCATACTCTATATCACTACAACTAGCGGTAGCCCTAGCGGTACCACCAATACGCTTGTGAATGGCTTGCAACTAGCCTTCAACGGCCAATCGGCACCTTTTACGGCTACAGGTACTCTTGCTGGTCCCCTAACCCAGCTGACAACTCCCTATCAGCAGGGCGGGATCTTTCTTGGGCCAGACCAGGACAACTACATCAAACTGGTGGCGTACGCCCAGGGCAGTGGCAAGGTGGGAATTGCCTTCGTGCAGGAGAAGGCTGCGGTTGCAACGACGCTTGGTACAGTCACCCTATCCAGTCCTTCAACTATCAAGACGCTCCAGTTATACCTGCTGGCCAATCCGAGTACTGCAACAGTGACTGCAGCTTACCGGGTCATCTCAACCTCGGGTTCAGATTCAGGACAGCTGAACCTACCAGGAAGTGTCACCCTCTTCGGCGCAGATGTGGGGCGCTACTTTGACCCGAGAAGTAAAGCTGGGATCATTGCCTACAGTACGAATGCTGCCGCTGTCCAAATTGCCTACGAAAATTTCCAGATTCTGCAGACAGCTCCCTAAACCCATTCATCTACGAGGAGGAAGTCTATGAAAGCCTTCATTCTTGCCGCTGGCAAAGGCACGCGGCTGCGTCCCTTCACTGACGCCTTACCCAAGCCACTGATGCCTGTGCTCAATAAGCCGGTGATGGCCCATATTCTGAATCTGTGCCACAAACACGGCTTTGATCAGCTCGTGGCGAATCTGCATTATCGGGGCGAGAAGATCAGCGCCTTTTTTAGCAACGGTGCCGATTATGATGTTTCTCTGCAGTACTCATGGGAGGAGCAATTGCTGGGCACTGCCGGTGGAGTGCGACGGCAGGCGGACTTTCTGGCAAACGATACCTTCTTGGTGATCTCGGGGGATGTTATGACAGACATCGACCTCACCGCCTTGCTAAAGTTTCATCGTGAAAGCGGCGCTGTCGCTACTATGGCCGTCAAGGAAGTTGGCGACCCTAGCCGTTTTGGCATCGTTGTGACAGAGACAGACGGACGGGTGACACGTTTTCAAGAAAAGCCTGCCCGTGGTACAGAACAATCGCGTCTGGCAAACACGGGAATTTATGTCTTAGAACCCGAGGTGTTCAACTGGATACCGCCGATGGCCTTCTTCGACTTTGGGAACGACCTGTTTCCAATGCTGGTGGCAAAGGGAGCACCCGTCTACGCCATGCACACCGACGCCTACTGGTCAGATGTCGGCACTCTGGGTCAGTACCTCTATACCCACTGGCAGTTGTTGACCCATCCGGGCACGAAGGAGCGAATCGGCAACAATACGCTCATTGAGCCAGGGGCAGTTGTCTCTGAGCAGGCTCTAGTTGGCAGTAACTGCGTAATTGAGGCTGGAGCACGGGTGCTTGGTTATAGTTGTGTGAGCAACTCTTGCGTCATCCGCTCTGGAACTGTTGTATGCGATAGTGTTGTCTGGACAACGGAACAATTCGCCCACATTCTCTCCGGCGAACTGGTCCGCTCGATTTGGGGAGATGGAAAACAGGTCTCTCTCGACATGCCAAATTTGTGATTCTTGATTCCTAAACGTATAAACCCAGCGATGAATCTACGCCAGAAAGCTGTAAAGGGAGTAGGGTGGTCTGCTGTCCAGAATTTCGGGAGTCAGGCTGTCGGCTTATCAGTCTACTTGATCTTGGCTCGCCTGCTCGGGCCGGAAGTGTTTGGACTGGTGGCCCTCGCCAGCATTTTTGTGGCTTTCGTACAGGTCTTTCAAGATCAGGGCCTTAACGAGGCCATCATTCAGCGTCAGAAGCTGGATGAGTTGCATCTGGATACAGCTTTCTGGACCAATTCTGTTATGGGGCTGCTTCTGACGCTTTTGGGTGTCATCGGCAGCAGTTGGGTGGCCCTGTTCTTTCGTGAACCACGGCTCAGTCCAGTGATCTGCGTTTTGTCCCTTGGGTTTGTCATTGGTTCTCTAAGTGCAGTTCAGCAGGCGATCCTCACCCGCGACTTTGCCTTTAAGGCGCTGGCGGCTCGTTCACTCAGTGCAACCTGCTGCGGTGGTGTGGTCGGCATCGCTATGGCTATAGCTGGCTTCGGCGTCTGGAGCTTGGTTGGTCAACAGTTAACCAACCAGTTCATTGGCCTTGCCATGTTATGGCGAGCAAGCCCTTGGCGTCCGAAGCTGCGCGTCTCCCGTAAACATCTGGGTGAATTGCTCGCTTTTGGCGCGAATGTTACAGGCTACAACCTGTCCAACTTTTTCAATCGTCGTTCCGACGATTTCTTAATTGGTTACTTTCTTGGCCCTGTAGCTCTAGGTTACTACAGCATCGCCTACCGTATCTTGACGGTAATGGTTCAGTTGCTCACGACAACAACGACACAGGTGGCATTGCCTGCATTTTCACAACTCCAGCAGCAACCAGAACGATTGCGCTCGGCCTTTTATACGGTCACGCAGTTTACTAGCTTGATCTCTTTTCCGATTTTTCTTGCTGTCGCTGCGCTAGCTCCAGAACTGGTCGCAACCCTTTTTGGCAGCAAATGGACAGCGAGCGTTTCTGTTATGCAGGTGCTCTGTCTCGTCGGCATTCAACAATCTATATTTTTCTTTAACAGTACGGTCTTAATGGCAATGGGAAAGCCATCCTGGCGTCTGTGGCTCAATTTGTTGAACTCTGCCTGCGGGGTGGTTGCCTTTGCTCTGGCAGTTCGTTGGGGTATTGTAGCAGTGGCAGCAGCCTACGTTCTGCGCGTCTATCTGCTCTCACCTTTTACGTATTGGGCAGTTGATCGGCTCATTCACTTGGACTGGAAAATGTATCTCCGTCAGTTTCTCCCGGCTCTAGCTGGCTCAATAGCGCTACTTCTGGTCATTACAGCGATCAAAAGCATTGTCAGAGAGTCATTAATCCCTTACCAGTTGCTGCTAATCTGTAGCGGTGCCAGTTTGGGTACTTATCTGTTTGTTCTGCGCTTCAGTTCCCCCAACTTGTTCAAGCGTATGCTCGACACCTTACGTCTGTTTCTGCCAAGGGCTGCAGCACGGGTTCCCTAGCTTCAGCGGCACGCTACTTGCGATATGCGTCTGAGAAAGAATCGATTGAGGGAAATTGAGATGGTCAACGTAATTTCCTTAGACTCAAATCAACTTTCAACTTTCCGAACCCATCATCACTTTGAGCATTACGGAGAGTTTCACGATCTTGATGAATTTGCAAAGTACTCTCACTGGGCTGCCTTGAACAATGCAAAAGTGTACATCCTCGGTAATGGATCGAATACGCTCTTTACGGCTGACACGATTCGTGCGCTGGTGCTTAAAAATTGCATCCCCAAATTACTGAAATCACTTCCTGATAACAGGCTTGAGATCAGCTCAAGCGTACAAATCAATGATGTCTTGAACTACTGCTATCAGCGCTCTCTCACCTCCTTTTATTATCTGGCGTCTGTACCGGCGAGCATCGGAGGAGCCTTAGCCATGAATGCTGGACGTGGCAGGAGTCATAATTGCACCATCTACGATTTCGTCGAGAGTGTAACGTTTTTCGACGGAGAGACAGTAAAGACCCTCAAGAACGATGAAATTGCAAGAGGCTATCGCAAAACAATCTTTACAGGGATGCACGAGAAGCTGATCTTGAGCGCAATTCTACAATTTGAGAGAACGGAATTTGGGATAAGCCCTATTTCAGAGCGTCGCCAATTTGCAAAAGAGCACCAAGACAATACTCAACCCAATTGCGGTACGGTTTTTAAGTCTGCCTGCTATCCCATCATGGATCGGCTGCGCGGCATACGGGTTGGAGAGGCACAGTTTTCCCAGAAAACTAGTAACTGGATTCTCAACAAATCTGCGAGCAGCAGGAATATCATGCGCTTGATTGCAATTGCCAAGTTACTGCATCTGGTTACATTCAGGAAGATTGAGCTTGAAGTAATTAGTGTCAATTAAGTTATCTATTGTGAAAGTAACAGAGTCAGCTCAAACCCACCCACAGGAATGCCAGTCATGAAAGTAGGAATTCTGACATTTCACCATACGACTAACTATGGTGCTATGCTTCAAAATTACGCATTAGCTAAAACAATTGCAGCTATGGGATTTGACGTTGAGGATATAGATTACCGTCCCTACAGAGCAGTTCGATACTACCTGAAGGAGAATTTTTTACCAGGCCGTCCACTACTTAGCAATCTGATTAAGTACTGGAAAATGAGCGAGTTTAGAAAAGCCCATATCAAGCTCAGCAATTCTACCTGTTACACTCGCGAAGGTCTGCAACGGTATCGTCGAAATTATGATGCCGTCATCTGTGGTAGTGATCAAGTCTGGTGCATCGATTCATTTCGCAGATATGATCCCTCCTACTTTCTCGATTTTATCGACCAACAAGCAACTCGCAAGATAAGCTATGCTGCCAGTGCTGCCTGGACCACCACCTTTGGGCAACATAAGCAAAAGACGGCGAATTTGCTGCGCCACTTTTCTGCTATTTCTGTCCGCGATGCGAATACTCGACGGCTTGTTAAAGAGGAATGTGGTCTCGACGCACCTTGCGTTTTAGATCCGACCTTTTTGGTGAACTACGATGAGCTCTTGGCCACAAATACTATCCCCCAAAAGAGCCCATACCTGCTTATTTATAAAATGGGACCAATGCAGAGAGACGAAGAGAAGTTCATTCTAGAACTCGCTCGTTCTAAAAATCTGGAGGTTCTTTCTGTTGGATATTCCCATAAAATCGCTACTAGAAGAAATTTTATCGGGATTGGACCTCAAGAATGGGTAAATTACTTTGCTAATTCCCAGTATGTGTTTACCGATTCCTATCATGGAACCATTTTTTCGATTATTTTTAGAAAGCCCTTTAATGTTTTCGTAGACACTACCAAGGCAACCAAGACCGGTGATTTGCTCCTCGAATTAGGATTGACCGACCGGATTTTCGGTACTGGAGCCACTACTGACCAAGTGGACTATACCTTTGCGGCTGAAAAGTTGGCCAGGCAAATTCAGTTGTCCAAGGCATTTTTATCTCAAGCGTTAGCGGATGTTTCTCAAGTCGCCATCCTCGAATCAGGTGGAAAGATAAACATCTCTGGCTGAGTGGTCTTCTCGTTTATAGAGTGCGTGAAGCGTCAAAAGTTATAAGTACTATGGCTGCGATTAAATCTCGAGCAATCAAATGGGCGCGCTATGCCTCCAGTTTTTTACTCGATGGAATAGATTTTCTACATCGTCAAATGCTGGCCGGACGAGCACAACGCACGCTTGCTCGATTGCAGTCCTGCGGCGTCGGTGTTCGTGTCCTTGGAAAGTTGTACGTCTCAGAGCCAGAGGCTGTCGCTATCGGAAACAATGTCCACATTGGTGACAACGCCTACTTCAGAACAGAGGGCGGCCTG